>NZ_QGMP01000001.1:989543-1319391 GCF_003259185.1 Isoalcanivorax indicus | reverse complement strand
GCTGCTTGTCCAGCGCGTCCGCCGCACTGAGGATGCCGCCCACGCCAATCACCGGAATGCGGCCATTCAGGGCGTCTGCCATATGCGACAGCGCCATGTCAGACAGCGGCTTCAGAGGCGCGCCACTGAGGCCGCCCTGCTCGTCACCGTGAGGCAGGTGCGCCACGCCGGGCCGGGTGACCGTGGTGTTACCCACCGTCACACCATCCATGCCGTGGGCGACAAACGCCTCGGCCATGGCGGCCAGGCTCTCAGCGTCATTGTCGGGGGCGATCTTGATGACCAGCGGCACACGGCGACCGGCACGCTGATCCAGCGCCGTCTGGCGCTCACGCAGGGTCTCCAGCAGGCGAGCCAGGGCATCACCGTGCTGCAGGCTGCGCAACCCCGGGGTATTGGGCGAAGACACATTGACGACCACATAAGAGGCCTGCTCGTGCACCCGGTCCAGGCACAGCAGGTAGTCGTCCACCGCCTGCTCCACCGGGGTGAAGACGTTCTTGCCGATATTGATGCCGAGGATGCCGTCGAAGCGGCGCTTGCGCACCGCCGCCATGAAGTAGTCCAGGCCGTGGTTGTTGAAGCCCATGCGGTTGATCAGCGCATCGGCCTGCGGTAACCGGAACATGCGCGGCTTCGGATTGCCCGGTTGCCCCTTGGGGGTCACGGTGCCCACTTCGATAAAGCCGAAACCGAGGCTGGCCAGTCCGTCGATACAGTCGCCATTCTTGTCCAGACCTGCGGCCAGACCCACCGGGTTGGCGAAATCCAGCCCCATCACCCGCGTCGGTCGTGCGGGCACGCGCGTGGGGTACAGATGCCCCAGTCCACGGCGCAGGGCCGCAAGCGTCATATCATGGGCGCGCTCCCCGGACAGGGAGAACAGAAGCGGACGGGCGAGCTCGTAAAGCATAAAAAAACACCGGGTCAGAATGACCCGGCGCATTATAGGCGCCCCGGAGGGCGCCAGCCAGCGTGCCCGAAGGCACGGTGCGATATCAGTTACCGCGACGGCGCAGACCGGCCGGGCTGAAGTGCGAGTCACCCGGGTAGGCACGATCAAAGATCAGGTTGTTCGAGGCCTCGTTGGTCAACTGCTGCACATGGTAGCGGCGCGAACGCAGGTCGTGGAACACGTCCATGGCGGTCCACTGGGTCGGCACTTCATAGAAGTTCTTGATGTGCGCGATGCTGACCCGCCACAACTCATCACGACGGTCATACTGATCAATCACGGCAATCTGCCAGGAGTCCGCGTCGATGTAGAAGGTGCGGCGCTCGTAGATATGGCGCTGGCCCGGTTTCAGGGTCGCTTCGACAACCCAGACACGATGATTCTCCCAACGCACGTGGTCCGGATTGATATGGCCAGGCATCAGGATGTCTTCGTACTTGAGATCCGGGCTGTCCAGACGATAGTTGTTATAGGGAATGAACATCTCTACCGGCTGGTCATGCACCAGACGCCAGTCGTAACGATCCATCGCGCCGTTGTACATGTCTGTATCATCGGCGGTACGCAGACCATCGGCCGCAGAAATCGGCTGATCGTAAGCCACATTGGGCGAACGCTGCACACGGCGGGTCCCTTCGTTATAGCCCCAGGCCTGGCGAGCCTGCTTCTCCTGGTCGAGGTATTCATGCACCAGCGTTGCGCCACCGGCCAGACGTGCCGGCGCCAGCGTCTCGGAGATAAAGTAGAAGATGACATTATCCAGCTGGGCTTCGGACAGTTCCGGGTTGTAGTAACGGAAATACACTTCCTGTTGCGATGTCACCAGCGTGTAGCGGCCATTACGCTGCACGGCTACTTCTGAAGCACGGCGCACGACGTACTGGCCACGCCAGCGCAGAATATGGTTCCAGATGGCCTGACGTGCTTTTTCTTCGTTACTGCCGTGCAGGATCGGGAACGGAATACCGCCGAAGGCACCGGAAACACCGCTGTTGCCGAGCTGCGCGGAGCTGGCGTTGGATTTGGTGTTGTTATACACCCACTGCGGTGCCGAGGTGGTCCGGCGACTCTGGTACACATTGAGCCGGAAGGTATCCGGATAGGTCTCGAGCAGTCCCTTCACACCCAACGGCACGCGGTCTGCATAGTCGGAGACATTGTTCTGATCGATGGTCAACAGTATCTTATCCCCGGGAAAGGGATCGGGATGATGCTGACCCGCGCGCGTATAGGAAGAGGGTTTCAGGGAATCAGGGAAACCGGTCCACTCGGGAATCGTCAGGGGCGAGCCTGCTTCACCGCCGTTACCGGCCTTTACGGCGCCAAAGGGCGTGAGGGAATCGCCCAGTTTTGCCGCTTCCTGTGACGACACCGCCGCCTGCGCCTGTCCCGCCAGGGACAGGGCGAATGCCAGTGCGCCACCCATCATCATCGTCTTGTTAAGCATTGTCGCTCTCCGTTTCTTGTTACCCTGACGCTCAGAATGAGTACTTGGCCGTCAGGGAGGCGTTATTGCGATCACGCAATTTGTTGCTGTAACCGGCGCCCCAGAAGGCCGTGCCGGATAGTCCTACTTCGAAGTTGGACCGGTAGATAAAGTTCAGTGCCACGGTACCGGCGCGGCGATTCTCCATGAAATTTCCACCAAGTGGCGAGTTCCCCTGGACGTCATGGGCAAAGAACAGCACTGGCTGCATGGTCACACCGGCAAAAATGTCGTTATAGGTGGCCCGCACAGCGGCACGATAGCCCCAGGAAAAGTCATCCAGGTAGGTCTTGAAGGGATCATCGGGCGTCCGGATCTGCGACTCGGCCAACGAGATGGCCGCCGTCGAGTTGTAGTGCAGAGGGCTGCCATCCGCTGCCCGGTTGTCCAGGCCGCTGATATACTCGGCACCCAACTCCACCAGCATCAGCAGGTCATCCGTGCCAAGGCGCGGCCCGAAGTTGAAGATGTTCACCAGCGAGGCATTAAATGTCTCCACTTCGTCGTAGGCATAGTAGAACTGCCCTTCCACGACTTCCGTGCCGGCATCCAGGCAGCTGCCGCCGATGCTCTCGCGCACACAGTGATTGGTCAGATCGCCCACCACCGGCGTCGTTCCCTGCAAACCGGCCTGAGCGGCGACCACCGCCAGATTCTGGATCAGGTTATCACCAACCTCATTGATGATCGGCTGTTTGGGCCGATAGGCCAGCTCACCGGACAACGCCATGGTGCCAATATTGGAACTGAAGCTGATACCGAACATGTCGATGTCGTCCAGATAGACCATGGCGTATTCGGTGTTGTCGATGGTTTCGGCGACATCCCGTGCAGCGCCCTGCGGGTTAAGCAGCGTGTTGGCGAGATTGCCGTCCTGATTGATGCGATTGAAGCGCGCACCGACCACCGGCAATTTGGTATGGGTACGGGTGTAGTAGAAACCGAACTCCGTCCCCCCCAGCTGGTCAGCGAAATAGCGAAACGCCAGGCCGAACTGGCCATCGTCACTGGCCTGCTGATCCGCACCGCGATTGACCGTCACCTGGGTCTGCTCGTACTGGTAGACGGGTCCGGAGGGGCCGTAGGTCGCATTGGTATAGTTGGCAAAGCCATCCGCGATGTCCGAACCCGTCGGCAAAACGCCAGGTAACGGCAGCGGCACCAGCTCTGCGAGCTGTTCTTCCACCACTCGACCCACCAGACGACCATCGACCACAACATTGTTGGCGCCGCGGCCCGGGAACGCATCATGCGTGGAGAAGAATGTGCCCACCGGCGCATCTTCCGTGTTTTTCCACTCGAACTGATAGAAAGCTTCGGCGGTCAGGTTCAGGGTCACACCGTATGAGGCGAATACCGAGGCCAGCGGCAACAGGGCCTCCTTGATCTCGGCACCAGGCAGCCGAAGTGTGGCCAGCTCAATGTAGTTCGCCGTATTGATGCCGTTCTGAATAAACAGTGCCTCGCCCCAGTTGATGACCTGGCGGCCTGCACGAATCTGCAATGGGCGGTCAAACAGATCGAAGTTGCCGAACGCATAAGCATCAAGCAACCGGGTCCGGCGACCCGCATCAGAACGCGCCTCACGCGTGAAGCGACTGCCTGCGCCGTTATTGGCATAGTCCGACTGAATGGCATAACGGTTGATACCATTGACCTCGAAGGGCGCAGAAGCGATCAGCGTGCCGCCATCGTGACCACGGTCCATGATGACCGTATCGTAGAAACTGGTGCCCCGCACGAAGACACCGTAATCACGATAACTGAGCGAAAGCTCGGGCGTGATCTTGCCCACCAGCGACGCCAGCCCCGTGTCAAAGTTGTTGTTGGCGTCGTTCTTGTTCAGCTGGGTGCTGTAACCGCGCTCGGCCATCAGCAGCACTTCCTCGTTGGCCAACAACTCGCGATTGCCGCTTTGCGTCCGCCAGAGGGCACCCACCGACAGCGTGGTATTCAGGCTGCCACTCCAGTCAGGATTCTGAAAATCAAACTCGAACCCCTGCGCGGACTGTATTGGGGCCAGGCCAAATGACAGCAATGCCACAGCGGCAGCCAGCCGAGTTGGTTTGAAAACCGGACATGCCATGATGCAAGCCTCCGTCAACGTTGTAGCGTTTTACGCTTGTTGTTATCGGCCCTGCCTGCTTCGGCTTTTGTGATTCTTTACCTTGACTCTTTGCCGCAACAAGGGACCTCACACCGCCAATTCAAAAGCAAAGTGATGCGCCGAACCACAGCGAAGAGTGACGTTTTGTTGTCTTTTGTTTGTGCGAAAAAGCGGTGTTTTTCAGGAAGATGCGGCGAACAAGTCGGTGAAAATGCGGTTTCCTGCGCCGCACCGGAAAGAAGGCGGGATTCAATTCGTTACATGCGCTACAGATGCAGATACATGCGGGACGCTGGATGACATCGGGCGATGTCAACGAATAAAAAAAGCCGACCCGGAAGGGTCGGCTTTCTGATATCCACGTCGCCGCGCCCTGACGGGCGCGACTCGTTGGTCACACAGGTGTCAGCCTGCCTTGCCCACGTTCCTGTCCTCAGGCTTGAGCAGGAAGCGCGCCAGCGCTGGCAACAGCCAGAGGGCCCCGATCATGTTCCAGAGGAACATGAAGGTCAGCAGGATGCCCATATCCGCCTGGAACTTGATGGACGAGAACACCCAGAAGATGACACCCACCGCCAGTGCCAGGCCGGTAAAGGCAACCGCCTTGCCCGTGGTCTTGAGGGTTTCGGCGTACGCCTCCTCAAGTGACAGGCCCTGCTTGAGGTAGAGCGACAGACGGTTATAGATATAGATACCGTAGTCGACCCCGATGCCCACACCCAGTGCGATCACCGGCAACGTCGCCACCTTCACACCGATACCCATCCAGGTCATCAGTGCCTGGCACAGGATCGACGTCAGCCCCAGCGGGATAATGATACACAGCACGGCCCGAATCGACCGGAAGGCAATCAGACAGAGTATCGAAACCACCAGGTAAACCAGCGCCAGCATGCGGTACTGACTCTCCGCGATGGTCTGGTTGGTGGCCGCTTCAACACCGGCATTGCCGGAAGCCAGCTTGAACTCGATCACGTCAGGATCATTGTGCTGCTCGGCATACCGCGCCACCCGATCCGTCACCCGGTCCAGTGTCTCGGCACGGTGGTCATCCAGGAACACGTATACCGGCGTCACGCTGCAATCCAGGTTGTAGAGCGAATCGGGCATGAAGATCATGGCGTTATTGAGCGCAAACTGATCACGCGAGATCGTCGCCCATTTCAGGTTGCCCTCGTTGGTATTGGCGCTGATCATCTTCGCCGTCGAGGCGATGCTCGTCACGTCCTGTACGCCCGGCAACTGATGCAGCTCCCAGCTCAGATCGTCGATCTGCTGCATGGCCTCATAGCTGTTACAGCCCTCCAGCGGCGTCTTGCCGATCACCACCAGCACATCGGCGCTGACACTGTAATTGGAGACCAGTATGTTCACATCGTGGTTGTACTGATAACGGCGCTCAGGAACATAGCCCCGGGGACAATCACGCGTTTCACACGGATCAGGCCACAGTTCCGGTGCACCCTTGTCCAGGTCACCGATCTGGATATCCTTCGCCACCCACATGCCGCCGGCATAACCGACAGCCGCCAGCAGGATGGAGGCAGCCGCCCAGCGCGTGCGGGTGAAGCGGGTAAAGAAATTCGACAGCGGATGGGCACCGTCGCGCTTGACCTGGATCTTGGTAATGGCACGATCGCCCACACCGATGTAGGACAGCAGGATCGGCACAATCACCAGATTGCTGAGAATAATCACCGCCACACCGACACTGGCAGCAATGGCCAGCTCACGGATCACGCCGATCTCGATGATATACAGCGTCAGGAAGCCGATACCGTCACTGACCAGCGCGACAATGCCGGGCACTGCCAGGGCGGCAAAGGTGGACATGGCTGACGACAGCTTGTCCTGCCCGTCAGCAGCAAAGTTGGACAAGGCATTGACCACCTGGACGCCATGACTCACCGCAATCGCGAAAACCAGGAATGGCACCAGCATCGAGTACGGGTCGATGGTGAAGCCCAGCAACGACACGATACCCAGCTGCCAGATAACGGCCAGGAAGGAGCAGGCGGTCACCACCACCGAGGCACGCAGGCTGCGTGTGTCGATCAACAGCAGCAGCGCGGTCAGGGCCATGGTAACGAAGAAGAACATCGCTACTTCGGCCGCCGCAGCCATCACATCACCGGCCATCTTGGCGGCGCCGACGATATGGATACGGATGTCCGGATACTCCGCCTGATAACGCTCGCGAATATCGTCCAGCGCGGCGGACAACTGCGGAATATCCACGTTCGAATCCGCTGCCAACGCATCCAGCAGGCTGGCGTGCACAATGCTGGAACGGAAATCATCAGCGACCAGGCGACCGACGTGACGCGAACGCAGCACGTTGGTGCGCAATTGCTCAAGGCTTTCCTCGGAGCCGTCATAGGTCGGCGGGATGATCTCGCCCCCTTCGAAACCGTCCTCGGTCACTTCCGCCCAGCGCGTATCCGGTGTCCACAAGGAACTGATGCGCGATGGGTCCACGCCATCCAGAGAGAATACCTCGTCGGTAATCTCGCGCAGCGCCGTCATGTATTGTTCGTTGAAGATGTCCTCGTTGCTGACATCCGCCACGATCACGCGGACATCATTGCCCAGCTCGACATCATTACGATGCTCAAGGAAGTTCTGGATGTAAGGATGATTGATGGGCACCATCTTGCGAACATCGGTATTCACCTTGATGTTCAGCGCTTGCATGCCCAGAAACACGGTCACCGCCGCGAATACAAACAGGACCAGGGGACGAATGGAAAACAGCCCCCGGGCCATTGCGGATGAAAAATTACCCGTCATTATGCTGATCCCCGCCGTTATCGTACGTCTTCAAGCACGCGCACACCGCCCGCGCCGGCTGTGATCACTCCACCCTCTCTGCGGGCGAGCACCGAGGAAATCGTCTGCCGGCCCGGCAGGAAACGCAGTGACAGCATGCTGCCCTGGTCACGACTGGTCATGATGGCACCGGCGTTGCCCACCAGCACAATGGTGCCGTCGGCAAGCACGGTGCCACTGTTGACGCCCGTGCGCACACCGCTGGCGACACGACGCCAGCTGTCACCACGATCCCGACTGAGCCAGACGTTCCCCTGCAGGCCATGAACCAGCAGGGTGCGGGTATCGGAACTGGTAATGCCAAAGAAAGTGCCATGGTAGGGGCTTTCCAGCCGCTGCCAGGTACGACCACGATCACGCGATCGATACAGAGTGCCACGCTCGCCAGCGATGAACAGCGTATCTGCCTCGCCGTCCAGCTGGGCGATGGCATAAAGATGCCAGCCCTCGTCGTCCGGCAGATCACCGGCCCGCAACGTCCAGGTGTCACCCCCGTCGGTGGTTTCCACCATGTAGCCGTAGCCGCCGACCGCTATCGCGCGATCCGCAGAGTCACACCAGACGTCAAGAAGGGGGGCACCGGAGGTATCCACTGCGCCGCCACCCACGTCGTCGTCATAGAAATCATCGTCATCATAGTAGGCGTACAGGTCGTCATCGTCGTAATACTCTTCATCATCGATGACGTCTTCAACGGCCTCACCCAGCTCGTCGCTGTACTGCAGGGCCCAGGTCTGTCCGCCATCACGGGTACCCAGTACCACCGCATCGTGGCCCACCGCCCAGCCATGCTGTGCATCGGCAAAGCACACTGCCGTCAGCAGCACGCCCGAGGGTGTTTCACCCTGCCTCCAGGTGCGCCCATCGTCATCGCTGAAGATGATATGACCGCGATCGCCGACCGCCACAACACGGTCCCCTGCCCGAGCAAGATCAATATAAATAGTCCCGCGCAGAAGCGGATCATCGGCCGACACCGTCTCCGCCTGCGCCACACCAAAAAAGGCCATCAGGCCAAGTGCAACAAGATATCTCATGAACTGATCCAATCCTGAAAAAGCCGGGCACGCAGTGTGCGTGCCCGGCATGAAAAACTACAAGAGTGTGTCCGTTATCATCGTGTATCAGATGTTACCGACCACGACGCCGCAGCGCTGCAGGGTGGAAATACTGATCCCCTGGTGCAGGCTGAGTGAAGTCCAGGTTGGACGGCTCCTCATTGGACAGGAACTGAACATGGTAACGACGGGCACGCAGATCATGGAATGTATCCAGCGCGGTCCACTGGGTCGGCACCTCGTAGTAGTTCTTCACATAGGCGATGCTCA
Organism: Isoalcanivorax indicus; assembly: GCF_003259185.1. Taxonomy (NCBI): domain Bacteria; kingdom Pseudomonadati; phylum Pseudomonadota; class Gammaproteobacteria; order Oceanospirillales; family Alcanivoracaceae; genus Isoalcanivorax; species Isoalcanivorax indicus. The sequence continues at coordinate 1,310,686 of NZ_QGMP01000001.1, read as the reverse complement.
CGCGCCACAGGTCGCCACGACGGTCATACTGGTCGATCACACCGATCTGCCAGGAATCTTCATCGATGTAGAACACGCGACGCTCGTAGATATGACGCTCACCCGGCTTCAGCGTGGCTTCCACTACCCAGACCCGGTGCAGTTCCCAGCGGGCATGTTCCGGGTTGATATGGCCCTGCATCAGCAGATCGCTGTACTTCAGCTTCGGATCATCAATGCGGTAGTTGTTATACGGAATGTACATTTCCACCGGCTGGTCATGCAGCAGACGCCAGTTGTAACGCTCCGGGGAGCCGTTATACATGTCCGTATCGTCGGCAGTACGCAGGCCATCGGATGCCGCAATCGGCGTATCGAAGGACAGGTTCGGTGAACGCTGTACGCGACGGGTCCCCGCATTGTAACCCCAGGCCTGACGCGGCAACTTGCGCTGGTCAAGGGTTTCATGCACCAGTACCGCACCACCCGCCAGACGTGCCGGCGCCAGGGTGAAGGACAGATAGTAGAAGATGATGTTGTCCAGCTTCTCCTCTGACAGGTTCTGGTCGTAATAGCGGAAATACACTTCCTGCTGTGAAGTCACCAGCGAGTAGGAACCGTTCCGCTGTACGGCCACCTCAGACGCACGACGCACGATGTAGACACCGCGCCAGCGCATGATGTGGTTCCAGATCACCTGCCGCGCCCGCTCCTCATTGGAGCCATGGGGAATCGGGAACGGCGTACCACCGAAAGCACCTTCGATACCGGTGGGCGTCAGTGAGGCAGTCTGCGCGTTACGCTTGGTGTTTTCATAGACCCAGTCCGGCGCAGAGGTAGTACGACGACTGCGATAGACATTGATCTTGAAGGTATCAGGGTAGGTTTCCATCATCGCCTTGACGCCTTCCGGCAGACGATTGGCGTGTTGCGCCTTGTTCTGGTTGTCGATGGTCAGCAATACCCGGTCATTCGGGAACGGGTCCGGATGATGCTGCCCAGGCTGCGTATAGCTGGACGGAATCATACTGCGATCAAAGCCGGTCCACTCGGGGATACCGTCCGCCGTGTTCACATCGCGGCCGTTGCCGCGCTTGAGACCACCCAGCGGGGTCAGGTCATTGCCCAGGCGCGCAGCCTCCTGTGCGGAGACCCCCGCCTGCACACCGGAAGCGACCGCCAGCGACAGCGCCAGCGCACTTCCAATCAGGGTTATTTTCTTCAGCATGTCACTCTCCGTCAGAATTCTTTTGTTATCAGAATGAGTAGCGTACGGATAAGGAGGCGTTGTTGCGGTCACGCAGCTTGTTGCTGTAACCCGCACCCCAGAAGGCCGTACCGGCGATACCAAACTCCAGATTGTTCTGGTAAGCAAAGTTCACACCCAGGGTCCCCGCTTTACGGTTCTCCATGAAGTTGCCGCCCAGTACGGAGTTGCCCTCGACATCATGCGCAAAGTTGACGAACGGGGCTGCAGAGACACCCGCGAAGATATCGCTGTAGGTGGCACGCATCACAGCACGGTAGCCCCAGGAGAACTCATCCAGATAAGTGCGATAAACATCATCAGGAGAACGCAGCTGTGCTTCACCCAGCTGAATCGCTGCAGTGGAGTTGTAATAGAGACGGTCGCCATCTGCGTTACGGCTGTCCAGACCGCCCGCATGCTCCGCACCCAGTTCCAGCAGGAACACCACATTGCTGGCACCAGCATGTGCCCCCAGATTGAAGATGCTGACCAGCGACGCATTGGTCATCTTCGCTTCATCGTAGGCGTAATAGATGGTGTCACGATCAATGGCCAGATTGCGGTCAAGACAGCCGCCCCCCACGCTGGAGCGCACGCAATGGGGCGTCAGATCACCCACGGTGGCGGTGCCCAGCACCACGCCCTGGGCATTCTGCGCCAGCGCCTGGATCAGGTTATCGCCCACTTCGTTAACGATGGGCTGTTTCGGGCGGTGAGCGATTTCACCGGACAGTGCCATATTACCGATATTGGAACTGAAGCTGACACCGAACATGTCGATCTCTTCAGCGTACTCCATGAAATACTCGGTGGAATCAATCTGCTGCAATACGTTCATGCCGACAACACCCGTCGGATTCACCGCGCCCCAGGAGGCACAATCCGTGAAGGCTCCACCGGTTGCTACTGCGGCAGCAGCGTCACAGCGAGCAGAATCCAGTTCACCAAAGCGAGAGCCGACAACCGGCAATTTCGCATGCGTACGCGTGTAGTAAAAACCGAACTCGGTGCCATTGAGACGATCCGCAAAGTAACGGAATGCCAGGCCGAACTGTCCGCTGTTCTTGGCATCCGCATCACGGGTACGGTTAACCGTAAGCTGCGTCTGCTCATATTGATAACCGTTCATGCCCGTCGGCCCGTAATTGGCCAGCGTATAAGCCGCTGCAGCATCAGCCAGAGCCGGGTTGTTGGAAGCAGCCGCCAGCAAGCGCCCGTCCACGACCACATTGTTGGCCCCGCGACCCGGGAAGGCATCATTGGTGGAATAGAAACTGCCGACCGGAGCGTCCTCGGTATTCTTCCAGTCAAACTGATAGAACGCCTCGGCCGTCAGATTCATGGTCAGACCGTAGGAAAAATACAGGGAGGTCAGCGGCAGCAACGCTTCACGAATCTCGGCACCCGGCTGGCGCAGTGCCGCCAGATCGATGTAGTTGGCGGTGTTGATACCGTTCTGCATGAACAGCGCTTCACCCCAGTTGATCACCTGACGGCCAGCACGCACGGTGAGCGGGCGATCTGCAACCATGAACTCGCCCCAGACGTAAGCGTCAAGGAGCTGGTTACGCTGCCCGGCCCAGTCCTTGGTGGCACGGTTGAAGCGGTCACCCATGCCGTTGTTCGGGTGCTGCGAGAAATCCGCGTAGCGGTTAACCCCGAACTGGGGTGAGGGCGCTGCAGGATTGATTATTCCGCCATCATGCCCGCCCTCCATGATCACCGCATCGTAAAACGAGGTGCCACGAACAAAGACGCCGTAGTTGGAACCGAAATCCAGCGCCAGCTCGGACGTGATCCGCCCGACCATAGAGGCCAGGCCGGTATCGAAATTGTTGTTGCCGTCGTTCTTGTTCAGCTGGGTCGCGTAACCCCGCTGCGCCATCAGCAGCGGATCCTCGATCGCCGCCAGTTCCCGGTTCTGACTCTGTGTCCGCCACAGCGCCCCCGCCGAAAGTGTGGTGTCGAGACGTCCGGAAATGTTCGGGTTGTCGAACTGCAGTTGAATTGCCTGGGCGGGAATTGCCACGGCACCAAATATCGACGCACTGGCGATGGACACCGCCAGACGTGTCTTCAGCATGGTCTTGTTCTTCATTACGCAACTCCGTGATTGCGAGGCGTGTAGCGCTACGCCTTTATGTAGCCTTGTTATTTTGACAATCCGGCCAGAGTTCGGTCGGACCGCTCTCCCTTTGTACCAGACGCCCCGAGGGGGGTGTCTAGGTTTATTTTCGTATATTCAAAACCAAATAGGGTTCGATGGCCACACCTTATGATGACATTTCGGCGTTTTTTTAATCGAAACCCGACCCGAGTCGCTTGTCCGGCCTCCTGCCCGACCCGGGATGCTACGCCTGTCGGCTCAGTGCCGCGCCGCCAGAATACGCTCCAGTACCTCCCGAAGATTGGCTGAAACCGTCCCTGCCAGCAAGCCCTGCAAGGCCTGCGAAAGCTGACCAGCCGGTTCTGCCGGCAAGCGCGGCAGGCGCGCGCAGGCATTGCCCATGCGCGCTGCAACCTGGGGATTCACCTGGTCCAGCTGTGCCAGACAGCGCGTATACAGCCGATAACCCTGCCCGTCCGCGGCGTGGAAGGCTGTCAGGTTGGCCCCGGCAAAGGTGCCCAGCAGGGCCCGCACACGGTTCGGCACGCGGTAATCGAAAGCCGGGTGTGCCAGCAATGCCTCCACACGGTGCACCGTGTCGGCACCCGGCACACTCGCCTGCGCCGCAAACCACTGGTCCATCACCAGATCCTCGTCGTGCCAGCGCGCGGCAAACCCCGCCAGGGCGGCTTCCGCACCCGGCAGGCGGAAATGGCACAACAGGCGCAGGGCACCCAGCTCATCCGTCATGTTGTCGGCCGTATCGCACAGCCTCACCAGGAAATCTGCCACCCGGGCATCCCCGGCGGCCGCCAGAAAGGCCAGCGCTCTGTGACGCAGGCTGCGGATGCCGATATCCCGCGCCTCGGGGCGATAAGGGCCCGGCAATGCGCAAGCCTCGACCTGCTCCCACCATCGCGCTGCCATGGCTCGCCCGAGCGCCGAGGCCAGCGCGGATCGCGCGCGGTGTACGCCTTCAACGTCCATCTGTGGCAACTGGTCCCCCACGGCGACCTCCCCTGGCACCGCCAGCAATAGCGCAGCCTCCGCCGGATCATCGGCAGCCCGCGCCAGCACCTCACCCAGCACAGGCGCCAGTGCAGCGGCCTCCTGTTCCGCCAGGCCCGGCGCCTTGATCAGGCGGCGAATCGCGCCGTGATACAGACGCTGCGCCGCATCCCAGCGGCAATAGCCGTCATCATCATGGGCCAGCAGAAAATGCAGCTGCTCCGGGGTATAGGGGTAATCCAGCTCCACAGGGGCGGAGAAACCGCGCAGCAGCGATGGCACCGGCCTCTGCGGCAGCGCAAACTGCCACTGCTGCTCGCTCCCGGACAACGCCAGCACCGTAGCGGTGTCGCCAGCCTCATTGATCGGCAAACGCTGCCCGTCCGGCCCCAGCAGGGCCAGCGCGACAGGCACCAGCAGCGGCGCCTTGTCCGGCTGTCCCGGTGTAGGCGGTGTCTGCTGGCTCAGGGTCAGGGTGTAGAGGCCATCTTCCCAGTGATCGCGGGCCGTCAGTTGCGGCGTGCCGGCCTGACTGTACCAGCGCCGGAACTGGCTCAGGTCCACGCCTCCGGCCTCTTCCATACAGGCAACAAAATCATCAGTGGTCACCGCCTGACCATCGAAGCGGCTGAAATACAGGTCGCTGCCACGCCGGAACGCCTCGGGGCCCAGCAGGTTGTATTGCATGCGCACCAGCTCCGCGCCTTTCTCGTAGATGGTCACGGTGTAGAAATTATCGATCTTCTGGTATTCGGCCGGACGCACCGGGTGCGCCATCGGGCCGCGATCTTCGGCAAACTGCACTGTGCGCAGCATGTCCACGTCTTCCACCCGTTTGACCGCCGCAGAATTCATGTCGGCAGAAAAACTCTGGTCACGAAATACCGTGAAGCCTTCCTTCAGGCTCAGCTGGAACCAGTCACGGCAGGTCACCCGGTTGCCGGACCAGTTGTGGAAATACTCATGCGCCACCACCGCTTCCACACGCTGGAACCCGGCGTCGGTGGTGGTGCGCGGATGCGCCAGCACACAGGCGGTATTGAAGATGTTCAGGCCCTTGTTTTCCATGGCCCCCATATTGAAATGACTGACAGCAACGATCATGTAGATATCGAGGTCGTATTCCAGACCATAGGTCTTCTCGTCCCAGGCCATGGAGGCCTTGAGCGATGCCATGGCATGGTCGAGCTTGTCCAGATCACGCGGCTCCGCGTAAATCCGCAGGCTGACATCACGACCACTGCCCGTGCGATAACTGTCCTCCAGGCAGGCCAGGTCGCCAGCCACCAGCGCAAACAGATAACAGGGCTTCGGGAACGGATCTTCCCAGCGCACCCAGTGCCGCGCGCCCTCTTCACCCTGCGCCACGGGATTGCCATTGGACAGCAGCACCGGATACCGCGCCTTGTCGGCACGCACCGTGGTCACAAAGCGGCTGAGCACATCCGGCCGATCAGGAAAGAAGGTAATGCGGCGGAAGCCTTCCGCCTCGCACTGGGTGCAGAACATGCCTTTTGACACGTACAACCCCTCCAGCGCCGTATTCTCCTGCGGCTCGATGGTGACCACCGTATCCAGGCGACAGGCCTGCGGCAGGTCGCGAATCACCAGCGTTTCACCGCCCTGCTCGTAACGCGATGCGGGCAACGTCTCACCGTCCACCACGATGGACACCAGCGTCAGCCCCACACCGTTGAGCACGCAGTCTCCGCTGGCCGTCTTGCTGGCCGGGTTGCGGCGCAGCTGCAGGCTGGCACTCACCCGGGTTCCGCTGTCCCGCAGATCCACATCCAGCGCCACATCGTCCACCAGAAAAGCGGGCACCTGATAATCCTGCAAGCGGATGGTCGCCGCCTGTCCATCACGCATCATCATGACTCCCCTGAGGTGTCGGTTCGCGCAGCGTCACGGGCTGCTCGGCATCGTGGTCATGGCTGTCGCAGGCCGCCGGCGCCACATAGCCAGTGCGCTCATGTTCCGGCACCTGATGACGGATTTCCCAGGCCAGCACGGCCTGCAGACTCAACTCCCGCTGCTCGCGGGTCAGCACGCGCCCATCCGGCCAGCGACCGGTTTCCACTGCCCGGCGCATGCTGTACCAGACTTCCTGGCTCATGCCATCGACCAGTTCTTCAAAACTCTGTGCACTCATGGGAAGTTCCTTATGGAAAGCGCCTCAACCATCACCAAGACGGCTGCTCCAGCCCAGCTTGGAACGACAGGCCTCATAGAAATCGTGCCCGGGCGGATGCAGCAACTGCAGCCGCTGCGGCTTCTTGCGAATGGCAATGATGTCGTCATGCTGCACGCGCAGACCATCCTGCCCGTCACAGCTGACCAGCGGCTCCTGGCGGAAGCTGGTCACACGCAGCTTGATCTCGCTGTTGCCATCCACCACCAGTGGGCGGCTGGTCAGGGTATGAGGATTCAGGGGCACCAGCGCTATGGCATCAATGGCCGGATGCATGATGGGCCCGCCGCCAGACAGGGCGTAGGCTGTCGAGCCGGTTGGCGTACTGATGATCAGGCCATCGGAGCGCTGGTGATAGACGAACACACCATTGATGAGCAACTCGAACTCGATCATGTGCACACTGTCACCGGACAGCAGCACCACGTCGTTCAGCGCAGCGCCATGACCCACCACACGCTTGCCCCGATTCAGTTCCATATCCAGCAGGAAGCGGGACTCCAGGCGATAGTCGCCATCAAGCACCTGCCCTACCCTGTGCTCCAGCTCGGAGGGCAAGACATCGGTGAGAAACCCGAGCCGCCCCCGGTTGATGCCGAGCACCGGTACGTCATGGCCGGCAAAGGTACGGGCGGCGCCCAACAGGCAGCCGTCTCCGCCGACCACCACCACCAGATCACAGGATTCCCCCAACTGCTTGCGGCTGCCGGCCTGCAGACCCAGATCACCCAGTTCGTCATCGAGGGACTTCTCGATAATCACGTTGCAACCGCGTTGCTGCAGAAAGTGCACCAGCTGGCGCAGGGAGTAGAGCGCCTGCTCGCTGCCCGAACGGGCAACCAGGCCGATATTACGAAATGTCTCGCGGGGCACAGGTACAGCCTCTGACCAGAACAGGCCACAGGATAAGGCACCACCGGGCGGTGGCGCCAGTTACGTCGTGCAGACTCGCCGGTCAGCGTGACCCTCGATCATGCCTCCAGATGCAGCGTATCGGGCCAGGCATTGATGCCGCCTTCCACAAGCTGCACGCGAATGCCCGCATTCTTCAGCAGAAAGGCCGCCGACGCACTCCGTCGACCCGTGTCGCAGCACACCACGTAGGTGCGCGACGGATCGAGCAGCCGGCTCTTGAGCCGCAGGACATTGAGCGGCATGTTCAGCGCCCCGGGCAGATGACCCTGCTCATACTCGTCAGGCGTGCGCACATCCAGCCAGCGCGCTCCGGCGGCCACCCGCTCCAGCGCCTCGCCGCCATGGATGCTCTCGACCACCGGCTCACGCAGCAGTTCGTCGAAATCAGCCCGATCCAGACGCATGACCACACCGTCGGTGGCCATGGTGATGGTGGCGTTACGCGGCGCTCCGGACAACAGTGCCTCTTCACCGAACCACTGGCCGGCCTCAAGCATGGCCACCGGGGTCGGCTCTGCGGCACCGGCCGCCAGCACCGACACCTCACACATGCCTTCCTTGATGATGAAGCAGCAATCGGCCTCCTCACCCTGACGAATGATCGCTTCACCCGATTTCAGCTTGCGCGGCCGCAGACGACGGAAGATCTCGAAGATATTGCCCGGCGGCACCTGATAGAACAGCGGCGACTTGAGCAAGCGGATCATCCACTCGCGATCCCCCTCGTAGGCCGCATTGGCGTTGATATCCAGCACCACATAACCGACCGACTGGTCCCACGCCAGCAGGGTGTCCAGGCGGAAGCTGTCAAAGCGGACCACAGACACCGCATTGAGCGCCCGCGCACGACTGCGGCGCGGCTGGGCATGATCCAGCGGGTGCCAGGACGCCATGCCGCCAGCGCTGATCCGCTGGACCTGGCCATCCGCCGCTTCCAGTTCCACATCACCACTGAGCAGGTAGACCGTTGTGTTATCCCGATCACCGATATCGAACAGCAACTCACCGGCCTGGTACTGGCGCACTTCCTGTTGATCCAGAAGGCGATCCAGCGGATCTCCGCTGAGCGCGTTGACGGGCACAAAGGTTTGCAGCAAACGCTTGTCGATGGACGGACCCTGTGCCATGCGCATCTTCTCCTCACTCATAAGGCCTGAACCACACAGAGGTAGCAGTTAGTGTGCCAAAGTGTCGGACACCTCATGCTCGTGCACGACCAGCGTGTCATTATTTGAACTTCAGCACATTTTCGATGGCCACGTCGGAGCGGCAGTTGGGACAACGGTTGGCATTGCGGTCAGACATCCCCGGCTTGAACTGGTTGGGCACGTCCACCCGAATGACACGTTTCCCACAAATCTGACCATTTGCGTCGCCAACCTGACACACCGGGTTCTCATAGTGGCGTAACCAGGCCCGGTAATGCTCCTCGGTGACCAGGCACTTGCGCGCCGCGAACGCCAGCGGGTTCTGCATGTAGTCGGAAATTTCCTGGGCACTGATGGACACATGTCCGGCGCCGGGGTGAAAGGCGATGAAGTTGAGACCCAGCGCCTGAAGCTTTTCCAGCAGCTTCTGGGCACCGGAGTTGGCCATCTTGATCTGCTCGCGACGGGCCTCACGGAGCTCCTGCTCCAGGGCTGAAATCTTCTCCTCCCGATCCAGCACATCCAGTTCCTTGGCGTGCATCTGCTCGGTCAGACGGGCACGTTCCTCCTCGAGCCGCTGGGCCAGCGCCATACGATACTGCTCGGTCAGGATCTCGATTTCGCTGCCCTGGGAATCCTGCTTGCGCGCCTGTTCTTCCAGGCTGTGATGGAGGGAGCCGACCTGCTCCTTGAGCGAGACGTTCTGCTCTTTCAGTGCCTCGTTCTGGGATTTCAGGGTCTTGAACTGCATCAGGACCTTTTCCAGCTGGGTGCTGAGAATCTCTTCTTTCTGCTGCTGCGCATAGCGCAACTGGCCCACCTCCTCCTTGTGGCCGTTCTCCAGCGTCTGGATGCGCAGGCGCAACTCCTTGATGGTCCGGGCAAGGCGCACACGCTCCTGCTCCATCTGGCGTGCTTCCTGGGCCGGCTTGACGGTCGGGATCGCCTGCCCACCAGCCGCAGCCCCCCCCACCACCGGCGGCGTGGGCGCAGGCGGCGGTGCCGACTCATCGACATACAGACCCATCTTGCGGCCACGCTCTCGCAGGGTATCCCGAACGTGGACGAAATCGTTGGCGCCGGGCTTCATCGCCGGGTCCCAAAGCTGCTCCTGGTGCCAGGCCACCGGGCACTGGCTGCGGCAGGCCAGACGGATCGGACCCGCGCCCATGTCCGGCCCCGGGCCACCGTGCTCGGCCAGATGGCGCAGCGGGACATTCCAGGTGGTATCCGCCATGCCGTCCTCACCGAAATCAATCAGGAACAACACCATGGCCACGACCTGCAGACGGCCATCCACCATGCAGAAGGCGCCGCGCATCTCACTGTCGGCAAACTCCGGCACCCCGACCATTCCATCCAGAATGGCTTCGAAATCCGAGTAAAGCATGCTCTTGACGATACCTCGATCATCGAAGAACAACACCGCTTCGGACGTGACGGACGACATGCTCATAGCCAGAATCCCTTTCTTATCGCGCAAGCCGGCGATTATAGACGCGCGTTTTTTCCGAAGTGTGACCCGGATTGCAGATAAAGAAAAGAAGGGGCGTCAGGGAGTTGTGATGCAGTTTTGCGGGGCGGGAAAAGCAGGAGCGGGCCGGGAGAAAGCGGATTACAGCTCGAAGCCGTCATCCGCATCGGCCAGGTCGCCCTCGCCGTCGTCCAGAACTTCCTCCCAGGAAGCCTGCCATGAGCGCGCGTCCAGGCGCTCGTCAATCACTTCGTCCATACCGTTCTCCTGTGGCTATAGATAGTCAGTGCAACATGCACCACGTGAACTATGCACCAGACGATGTGACAGGACGATGAAACGGAAGTTCGCCGGCAACAGCAGCTATCGGGGGGAGGCTATCAGGATGTTTTGTGAAACAGGGATATCGAAACAGGGAAAAGAGTGGCGGAGCGGACGGGACTCGAACCCGCGACCCCCGGCGTGACAGGCCGGTATTCTAACCAACTGAACTACCGCTCCAACTCTTTCTCTTGCTGCTTCTCTTGCTCACTTCGCCTTGCGGCGGAGTGTTTTCACTCAGACTAAGGCGCCTGAGGTGAAACTGGTGGGTGGTGACGGGATCGAACCGCCGACCCCCTGCTTGTAAGGCAGGTGCTCTCCCAGCTGAGCTAACCACCCGAAAGAGGCCGCCATTCTAGGGAAATCCGTCAGCCTGTCAACGGCTTTTTCAAGAGATCGTACCGTTCGTTCAAAAAAGCGGCAAAGCGCTCATTAATCAATCAGTTAGGCAATTCCAGATAATCAATATAAGCGCGCGCTTCATTCATGCCGGGGAAACGCTGGTCCACGGTCTCCCCGTGCGGGTCGGCCACCAGATAATGCGTGATGCGCAGCCTGTGGCTTGCCGGATCAAGCTCGCCTTCCTCAAGGATGGTGTAGCCGCGCTGCCCCCAGGCCGTCACATTGCCGATCACGCCGCCCCCTGAGTATCACGCGGCTCACCAATCACCCGGCGCACGATGATGTGCGCCAGCGCCTCCAGGCTCAGGCTGCCGTGCTCGTCAAACCAGGTATTGGTCCAGCTGGCCATACCGGTGATCAGACGCCGAATCACAAAGGGGTCATCTTCCAGCAGGCCACGCTGGCGCAGCGCTTCCAGACAATCGACCCAGAGCTGCTCATAGACAGCACGCATGGCCAGAACCTCCTGCTGCCGCTCTGGTGACAGGCAGCGCCATTCGTACACCAGCACGCTCATGGCCTCGCTGGTATCGCCAATGATGGATTGCAGTTCGGCCCGGATCAGGGCCTCCAGCTGGGCCAGCGGCTCCGGGTACGCGTCACAGGCGGCCTGCAGGCGCGACGTATTGAAGCGGATCACCTCCACCATCACGGCAAACAGGATATCGTCCTTGGTGGGGAAATGATGAAAGATACTGCCACTCTGGATGCCGACTTCGCGGGCGATGTCGCGCACTGTGGTGCGATCAAAGCCCTTGTCGCGAAACAGCCGTGCCGCCGCGCTGAGCAACTTGCCGCGTGGAGAGTCGTCCATCCCGTGTACGGTACCGGCCGCTGTGGCGGCCTTTTCTGCCTGTGCCATTGCCACCCTCGTCTGTCTGCGAACGCGGTTGTGTGCGAACGCCGCGCAATTATCGGCAGCCCTGAGCATAGTGCAAGCCCGCCCCCTTTACAAACCAAGCGCTTGCTTGGTAACGTCTCCGCATTCCCCCGCCGCATCAGGAGCATTCATGAGCAAGGGACCCATTCGTATCGGTTGTGCCGCCGGATTCTGGGGCGATACCAACAGCGCCGCTTTCCAGCTGGTGCGCCAGACCCGCCTTGACTATCTGGTGTTCGACTACCTTGCCGAGGTGACCCTGTCGATCATGGCAGGCGCTCGCATGAAAGACCCGCAGATGGGCTACGCCCACGACTTTGTTACGCAGGTCATGGCACCGCTGGCCAGGGATATCCGCGACAAGGGTATCAAGGTGATCAGCAACGCTGGCGGCGTAAACCCCCATGCGTGTCGCAAGGCCCTTCAGGCCGCATTCGAAGCGGCCGGGGTGGATCTGAAGATCGCCCTGGTGGAAGGCGACGACATCAACGCGCGACGCGGCGATATCGCCGACGCGGTAGAGATGGAAACCGGCCAGCCCCTGCCGCCCATGACCCTGACCATGAACGCCTATCTGGGCGCCCTGCCGATCAAGGCGGCCCTGGATGCCGGCGCCGACATCGTGCTGACCGGCCGCATCGCCGACTCCGCCCTGGTGCTGGGCCCGCTGATGCACGAATTTGGCTGGGCCGAGGACGACTATGACAAGCTGGCCCAGGGCTCACTGGCCGGGCACGTGATCGAATGCGGTGCCCAGTGCACCGGCGGTAATTTCACTGACTGGGAGCAGGTACCCGATTACCACAACATGGGCTTCCCCGTGGCCGAGTGCCACGCCAATGGCAGCTTTGTGGTGTGCAAACCGGATAACACAGGTGGCCTGATCACTCCCGCCACCGTGGGCGAGCAGATTGTCTATGAGATCGGTGACCCACGCGCTTATCTGCTGCCGGATGTGGTCTGCGATTTCACCGGTGTAAAACTGGAGCAGGTGGGCGACAACCAGGTCAAAGTCACCGGCGCCAGAGGCCGCGCACCCACGGACCAGTACAAGGTCTCGGCCACCTTCCCCGACGGCCACCGCATCACGGCCAGCTTCATGATTGGCGGCATCGATGCCGCCCGCAAAGGCCAGGCCGTGGCCGATGCCATCCTGAAAAAGGTCAGCGGCCTGTTCCGGCAACTGGGCATGGAGGATTTCCGCGACACCTCGGTGGAACTGCTGGGCACTGAAGCCACCTATGGCGCCCAGGGGCGTCGCCAGGATACCCGCGAAGTCGTGGTCAAGATCGGCGCCCTGCATAACGACAAGAAGGCGCTGGGCATCTTTGGCCGCGAGATCGCCCAGGCCGCCACCGGCATGGCCCCCGGCCTCACCGGCATCGTCGGCGGTCGCCCCAAGCCGTTCCCGCGTATTCGCCTGTTCTCCACCCTGGTGCACAAGGGCAAGGTGCCCTGCCAGGTGGATATTGATGGCCAGCAGGTGCCCGTCTCTGTGCCCGCCGGTGTGCCGTTCGACCCGACCGCCCTGCCCGCCGACCCTGATTACGGCGCCGCAGCCCAGGCCAGCACCACCGTGCCCCTGGTCAAGCTGGCCTGGGCACGCAGTGGCGACAAGGGCAATCACGCCAATATCGGCGTTATCGCCCGCCGGGCCGACTACCTGCCCTGGATCAACAGTGCCCTGACCGCCGAGGCCGTGGCCGACTACCTGCGCCATACCCTGGACCCGCAGCACGGCAGCGTGCAACGCTGGGCCCTGCCCGGCTTCAACGCCTTCAACTTCCTGCTGAAAAACGCGCTGGGCGGCGGCGGCATTGCGTCCCTGCGTATCGACCCGCAGGGCAAGGCGTTCGCCCAGCAATTGCTTGATTTTCCCGTCCCCGTTTCTGACGACATCGCCAACGAGGTGAATCACTGATGTCCTACCGTTCCGTATTTCGTCCCGATCTGTTCAAGGGCCGCAACGTCATCGTCACCGGCGGCGGCAGTGGCATCGGTCGTTGCACCGCCCATGAGCTGGCCAGCCTCGGCGCCCGCGTGGCGCTGGTGGGCCGCAAGGAAGACAAGCTCAAGGCCGTGCAGGCCGAGATCATCGAAGACGGCGGCGACGCCCTGTGGTTTACCTGCGACATTCGCGAAGAAGACAAGGTCAAGGAAACGGTGGCCGCGATCATCGCCGCCATGGGCCCCGTTCACGGTCTGGTCAACAATGCCGGCGGCCAGTTCCCCTCGCCGCTGAACATGATCAACCAGAAAGGCTGGGAGACGGTCATCCGCACCAACCTCACCGGCGGCTTCCTGATGGCCCGCGAAGTGTTCAACCAGAGCATGGAAAAACACGGCGGCAGCATCGTCAATATCATCGCTGACATGTGGGGCGGTATGCCCGGCATGGGGCATTCCGGCGCCGCCCGGGCCGGCATGGATAACTTCACCAAGACGGCGGCCTATGAATGGGGCCGTGCCGGCGTGCGCGTGAATGCCGTGGCACCCGGCTGGGTGGCCTCCAGCGGCATGGACACCTATCCCGAAGCGTTCAAGCAGGTGATCCGCACCCTGAAATCCGCCGTGCCGCTCAAGCGACTGGGCGAGGAATCGGAAATTTCGGCCGCGATCGTTTTCCTGCTGTCCGACGCGGCGGGCTTTATCAGCGGCGACACGGTGCGTGTCGACGGTGCCGCCAGCCAGGGCAATATCGCCATTTCGCCCCTGCCGGATCACAACAACAGCAAACCCTTCGACGGTTTCCACCGGGCCGTTGCCCCGGCCCTGTTCCAGGAGCACGACGATGCCAGTGATTGAGACTGAACTGGACGTACATGGCGACGAATTCGCCGCCAACCGCGACACCATGCTCAAGGCCGTGGCGGAGTTCCGCGCCATTGAGCAGAAAGTGGTCGACAAGGCAGAAACCCAGCGCGAAAAATTCGAAAAGAAAGGCAAGTTGCTGCCCCACGAACGGGTGGCACGGGTGCTCGATCCCGGCTCGCCGTTTCTGGCCCTGCTCGGTCTCGCCGGTTACATGATGCACGACGACAAGGACGGCACCGAAGCCGGAGGTGGCAGCATCGCCGGTATCGGCTACGTCAGTGGCAACCGGGTGCTGGTCAGCGCCAGCAATTCCGCCATCAAGGGCGGCACCGTGACCCCCGCAGGGTTGCGCAAGAGCCTGCGTCTGCAAGAGATCGCCCGCGAGAACAAGCTGCCGATCATCGCCCTGTCGGAATCCGGCGGCGCCAATCTGAATTACGCCGCCGATATCTTTGTTGAAGGCGCCCGCACCTTTGCCAACCAGGCGCGTCTGTCCGCCATGGGCATTCCGCAGATCACCGTGGTGCACGGCAACGCCACCGCCGGCGGCGCCTATCAGCCGGGTCTGTCCGACTACTGCATCATGGTGCGCAAGCAGGCAAAGATGTTCCTGGCTGGCCCGCCCCTGCTCAAGGCCGCCACCGGAGAAGTGGCGACAGATGAAGAGCTCGGCGGCGCCGAAATGCACACGGGAGTTGCCGGCACCGCCGAATACCTGGCCGAGAACGATGCCGATGGCATTCGTCTGGCGCGCGAGCTGATGGCCCGCATCGGCTGGCAGGACCAACTGCCCCCGGTGGCGGAAAAAACCTTCAACCCGCCACGCTACGACGCCGAAGAGTTGCTGGGCGTCGTCCCCCATGACGCGCGCAAGCCCTACGACGTGCGTGAAGTCATTGCCCGGATTGCCGACGACTCGGACTTTCTCGATTTCAAGAATGACTGGGACAGCGCCACCGTGTGCGGCTGGATCATGCTGGAAGGCTATCCCGTCGGCGTGATCGGCAACAACGGACCGATCACCCACCAGGGCGCCGCCAAGGCCGCCCAGTTCATCCAGTTGTGCGACCAGAGCAACCGCCCGCTGCTGTTCCTGCACAACACCACCGGCTTCCTGGTCGGCACCGAACCGGAACAGGGCGGCATCATCAAGCACGGCTCCAAGATGATTCAGGCTGTAGCCAATGCCCGCGTGCCCAAAGTCAGCATCGTCATCGGCGGCTCCTACGGCGCGGGCAACTATGCCATGTGCGGTCGCGGCCTGGACCCGCGCTTCATCTTCGCCTGGCCGAACAGCAAAGTGGCGGTGATGGGTGGCCAGCAGGCCGGCATGGTGCTGCGCATCGTGGCCGAACAGAAGCAGCGCAGCATGGGCATGGAGCCCGATGAAAAAGTGCTGGAGATGCTCCAGCAAACCACCGCAATGAAACTGGACAGCCAGTCCACCGCCCTGTACGGCACAGCCCACATGTGGGACGACGGCATCATTGACCCACGCGACACACGCAAGGTGGCCGCCATGGTGTTCGATATCTGCCGCGAAGCGGCCCGTCGCCCCCTCAACCCCAATACCTTTGGCGTTGCCCGCCTCTGACCCGGAGAACTGACATGCAATTCACCCAGGAACATGAAGAAATGCGCCGCACCATGCGGAACTTCGTTGAAAACGAATTGAACCCGCATGTAGAGGAATGGGAAGCCGCAGGCGCCTTCCCGACCCACGAAATCTTCAAGAAAATGGGCAATCTGGGTCTGCTCGGCATCAGCAAGCCGGAAGAGTATGGCGGCCTGGGCCTGGATTATTCCTACAACCTGGCCGTGGCCGAAGAGCTGGGCCTGTGCGATTGCGGCGGTGTGCCGCTGTCTATCGGCGTACAAACCGATATGGCCACCCCGGCCCTGGCCCGGTTCGGTTCCGACGAACTGCGCCGCAATTATCTGGCCCCGGCCATTGCCGGTGACATGGTGGCCAGCATCGCCGTGAGTGAACCCCACGCCGGTTCCGACGTCGCCGCCATCAAGACCACCGCCGTGAAAGACGGCGACGACTACGTGATCAACGGCACCAAGATGTGGATCACCAACTCGCCCACCGCCGACTTCTTCTGCCTGCTGGCCAACACCTCCGATGGCAAGCCGCACATGAACAAGTCACTGATCGTGGTGCCGAAAGATGCGGGCGGTATCACCGTGGACAAACCCCTGAACAAGCTCGGCATGCGTTCATCACAAACCGCCCAGGTGTTCTTCGACAATGTACGGGTACCGCAGCGTAACCTGATCGGCGCCGAAGGCATGGGCTTCATGATGCAGATGATCCAGTTCCAGGAGGAACGTCTGTGGGGCGCCGTGTCCGGTCTGAAGGGTTACGACAAGCTGATCCAGCTGACCATCGACTACGCGAAAGACCGGCAGGTGTTCGGTATGCCGCTGATCGACAATCAGAGCGTGCACTTCCGCCTGGCGGAACTGAAAACCGAAGTGGAACTGCTGCGCAGCCTGATCTGGCGCGCCTGCGAAGAATACATCCATGGCAAGGATGTGCTGCAGCTCGCCTCCATGGCCAAACTCAAGGCTGGCCGTCTGTCGCGAGAAGTCGCCGACGCCTGCATCCAGTACTGGGGCGGCAACGGCTTCATGTGGGACAACCCGGCATCGCGCGCCTGGCGTGATGGTCGCCTGGCCTCCATCGGCGGCGGCGCCGACGAAGTCATGCTCGGCATCATCTGCAAGACCATGGATATCCTGCCGGGCAAGAAAAAGAAATAAGGAGCACATCATGTCCCTGCCGACAACGGAAACACTGGTGCTGCGCCACGAGGGCCCGTTCCTGCACATCACGCTGAACCGGCCCGCCTCGCGCAACGCCATGAGCCTGACCATGGTCAACGAACTGATGGCGGTGTTCGAGGCCATCGCCGACGACACCGCTATCCGTGCGGTGATCTTGCGCGGCGCAGACGGGCACTTCTGTGCTGGCGGCGACATCAAGGACATGGCCGGCGCCCGCGCCCGCGCCGCCTCGGGCGACGCCAACGCCTTCCGCGATCTGAACCGCCGCTTTGGCGAGATGATCTCCCTCGCCAACCGGCAACCACAGGTCATCGTGGCCGTGCTGGAAGGCGCCGTGCTGGGCGGCGGCTTCGGCCTCGCCTGCGTCTCTGACGTGGCTCTGGCCGCCCATGACGCCCAGTTCGGGCTGCCGGAGACCGGCCTGGGCGTCATCCCCGCCCAGATCGCGCCCTTCGTGGTGCAGCGCATCGGCCTGACCCAGGCACGGCGGCTGGCGCTGACCGGCGCCCGTTTCAAGGGAGACGAGGCACAACGGCTGGGTATCGTCCACGAAAGTCTGCCCGCCACCGACCTGGACGCGCGGCTGGCCGAGGTGCTGACCCAGATCCGCCGCTGCGCACCGCAGGCCAACCGTGCCACCAAGACACTGGTGCTCAACACCCTGGCGCAGCCACTGGAACAGGTGCTGGACGCCGCTGCGGATGACTTCGCCGCGGCTGTGGCCAGCGAAGAAGGCGCCGAAGGCACCATGGCCTTTGTACAGAAACGTCTGCCCTCCTGGGCGGAATAAGGCAGGTATAGACATGACGTCCTGTTCGTTCGACAAGATTCTGGTGGCCAATCGCGGCGAGATCGCCTGCCGGGTGATGCGCAGCGCCCGCGACATGGGTTACCGCACCGTGGCCGTGTATTCCGAGGCCGACCGAGACGCCCTGCATGTGCGCCTGGCCGACGAAGCCGTGTGCATCGGTGAAGCCACCGTCAGCCAGTCCTACCTCAATGTGGACGCGATCCTCGACGCCGCCCGACGCACGGGCGCCAACGCCGTGCATCCGGGTTACGGCTTCCTGTCGGAAAATGCCGACTTCGCCCGCGCCTGCGAGGCCGCAGGCATTGTGTTTATCGGCCCGCCGGTGCACGCCATTCATCTGATGGGCTCCAAACGCCTGTCCAAGATCGCCATGCAGGACGCCGGGGTGCCCTGCATCCCCGGCTACGAAGGCGAGGCGCAGGACGACCCGCGCCTGCTGGCCGAGGCTGAGCGTATCGGCCTGCCGTTGATGATCAAGGCCTCTGCCGGAGGTGGCGGTCGCGGCATGCGCGTGGTCACCGATGCCAGCGAGATTGCCGAGCAGCTGCGCAGCGCGCGCTCTGAAGCGAAAAATGCCTTCGGCAGCGACGAACTGATCCTGGAGCGGGCCGTCATGCGCCCGCGGCATGTGGAAATCCAGGTCTTCGGCGACCGCCACGGGAACGTGATTCATCTCGGTGAGCGCGATTGCTCGGTGCAACGTCGTCACCAGAAGGTGGTAGAGGAAGCCCCTTCCCCTGCCGTGGATGCCGCGCTGCGCGCCCGCATGGGTGAAGCAGCCGTGCAGGCTGCGAAGGCCTGCCAGTATGTTGGCGCCGGCACGGTGGAATTCCTGCTGGATGCCGACGGCCACTTCTACTTTCTGGAAATGAACACCCGCTTGCAGGTGGAGCACCCGGTGACCGAACTGGTGACCGGGCAGGATCTGGTCAGCTGGCAGATCCGCGTGGCCCGCGGCGAGCCGCTGCCGCTGACGCAGGAGCAGGTTACCCTCACCGGCCACGCCATTGAGGTGCGTCTGTATGCCGAAGATCCGGCCGCCGGTTTCCTGCCCCAGACGGGTCCGGTGCTGCACTGGCAACCCGCCGAAGGCGCCGGTGTCCGCATCGACCACGGCCTGCGCCCGGGTGCCGACATCGGCAGTCATTACGACCCCATGCTGGCCAAGATCATTGCCTGGGGCGACACCCGCGAAGACGCCCGCCGACGGCTGATTCGCGCCGTCCAGGACACGCGCCTGTTCGGCGTCCGCGATAACCGCCGCTTCCTGGCGGCCATCCTCGCCCACCCTGTATTTGCCGCAGGCGAAGCCACCACGGCCTTCATTGGCGATGACTTCGCCGACGACCGCAGCATGGCGGCCACGACCCCCACCAGTGCCCAGTGGGCCTTGGCTGCCGCCTTGCTGTGCCAGCGCGCCGGCACGGCAACACAGCACTGGCGCAACAGCGGCCCTGCCGAGCAGCGTCTTCTGCTTGGCCATGCGGACACCCGCCAGCTTGTGGCACTGCGCGCCGACGGTCGCGACCTGCTGGTCACTGTGGCCGACACATCACACCGGCTGGCTATGAGCGATCCCGAACGGCCAGTGGTGGATGGCGTCCAGCGTTCCCTCACCAGCACCCGGCACGATCAGCAACTCTGGCTGGACGACCAGGGCACAGTCCTGGTGTTCCGCGACGATACCCATGCCGCACCGGAAACCGCCGCCGGGGCGGGCAGCGGGCAGATTCGCGCTCCCATGGATGGCGCCGTGCTCGAGGTACGCTGCCAGGAGGGCGAGCGCGTCAGCAAAGGTCAGGTGCTGGTGTTACTTGAGGCCATGAAGATAGAGCACAGTCTGAAGTCTGATGTCGACGGCACTGTGGAGCGTGTCACGGTGCGTAACGGAGATCAGGTAAAGGGTAAACAGATACTGCTTTCGATTATCCCTGAGGGCACCGGAAGCTGAGTCCGCTTGCCCTGTGCTGACACGCCGGGTAAGGTACCAGCCTTGTGCCTGTAAGTGCCTGATTGTTGATTGCCCGCGCCGCCATCCCCGGCGGTCTTGCGGGTCGGCGGTGTCCGACTCGGCACCGTCTTGTGAACGCTTTTCATACCAGACAACAAACGGAGAGATACATGAGCAACGCCGACGTCATTACGTTGCCCAAGCTGCTGAGCAAGCTGCCGATGGTATTCGCCAACCTGCCCGGCATCGTCAAGGGGTCCAAGTACGGCAAGCTGTCCGATACCACCCGTCCGCTCGGCCTGGGCCTGGCTATTCAGACCGCCACAGAGATGAACCCCAATGGCGTCGCCCTGATGTATCAGGACACCCAGCTGACCTACCGTCAGTTCAACGCCTGGGCCAACCGTATCGCTGACTACCTGTCCTCCATCGGTCTCAAGAAAGGCGACACCATCGCCGTGGATATCGAGAACCGCCCGGAGCTGCTGGCCACCGTGACCGGTGCTGCCAAGATCGGCGTCTGCTCTGCCCTGATCAACACCTCACAGCGCGGCAAGGTTCTGGTCCACAGCTTCAACCTGGTCAAGCCGAAAGCGGCAGTGATCGGCGAAGAACTGGTGGAAGCCATCAACGAAGTACGTGACCAGCTGGATCTGGCCAGCGACCGCTTCTACAGCTTTGCCGACCGCGACACCCTGGAAGACGTTGGCCAGGTAGCAGACGGCTACAAGAACCTGGCTGAAGTGATTCGTGACTGCTCCTCCGAAAACCCCGAGCAGGCCAGCAAGATCTTCCTCAACGACCCGCTGTTCTATATCTATACCTCCGGCACCACCGGCCTGCCCAAGGCGGTGGTCTTCAACAACGGCCGCTGGGAAAAAGCCTACGGTGCCTTCGGTTTCGCGGCAGTCCGCCTGACCAAGGACGATCGCATGTACTCCACCCTGCCGTTCTATCACGCCACCGGCATGGTCATCAGCTGGGCCTCCTGTATTGCCCAGGGCGCCGGTCTGGTGCTGGCGCGCAAGTTTTCCGCCAGCCGTTTCTGGGAAGACGTGCGCAAGTACGAGTGCACCGCCTTTGCTTACGTGGGCGAGCTGTGCCGCTACCTGCACGAGCAGCCGGCCAAACCGAACGACAAGGACAACAAGGTCCACGTCATTGTCGGCAACGGCCTGCGCCCGAGCATCTGGAAAGAGTTCAAGGCCCGCTTCGGCATCGAGCGCGTGGTTGAGCTGTATGCCTCCTCGGAAGGCAACGTCGCTTTCACCAACATCTTCAACTTCGACAATACTGTCGGCTTCTCCCCGGTGAGCTACGCCATCGTCAAGTACGACAAGGAGAAGGAAGAACCGGTACGCGGCAAGGACGGCTTCATGATCAAGGTCGGCAAGGGCGAACCCGGCCTGCTGATCGGCGAGATCACGGACAAGACCCCCTTCGACGGCTACACCGACAAGGCGAAGACCGAGAAGTCTATCCTGCGCAATGTCTTCGCCAAGGGCGACGCCTACTTCGACACCGGCGACATGATGCGCGACATCGGCTTCAAGCATGCCCAGTTTGTGGATCGCCTGGGTGACACCTTCCGCTGGAAAGGCGAGAACGTGTCCACCACCGAAGTCGAGCAGATTCTTGACGGTGCTAACGGTGTTGTCGAGACCGTGGTGTACGGCGTGGAAATCCCGAACACCAACGGCCGTGCCGGCATGGCTGAAATCCGCCTGGATACGGAAGACTTCGAGAACTTCGACTACAAGGGCCTGTGCGCTTACCTGCAACGCGAACTGCCTCCCTACGCGATTCCGGTATTCCTGCGCATTGCCAACCACCCGATGGAAACCACCGGCACCTTCAAGCACCAGAAAAACAAGCTGAAGGAAGAGAAGTATGACCTGAACGCCCACAGCGATCCGGTCTACGTGCTGCTGCCGGGCGAGAGCTGCTACCAGCGCCTCACCCCGGAAATCCAGCAGGGCATCGACGGCGGCAAGTACCGCTTCTGAAGCCAGCAAGAAAAAGCCTCTTCGGAGGCTTTTTTTTTGCAGAGGATACTGACGCGATGAGCCCGGACCTGGCCCTGGCCTACTGCCGCATGATTGTTCAGACTCTCGGGCCTGACCAGGCTGATCTGGCACGCTTGACGGACGGCACGGGCATCGATGTGGACACCCTGCTGCACAGCGAGGGATACCTCGACTGGCACGGTGTCGTCAGGCTCATCGATAACCTGAATGGCCTGACTGACACAGCGGATATCGCCCTGCGCACCGGACTGCGCGCCCTGCCCGCCGTGCATGGCCCCATGGGCATGGCCGCCATGGCGTGCCCCAATCTGGGCGAAGCCATGCAGATGTTCGCGCGCTTCAACAACACCCGCACTCGCGTCTTCAGCAGCGACTACCGCATCAGTGGCGACACCCTGGTGCTGCGTTTGGTTTTCCATCCGCCAGCCAATCTGGCCACCCGATTTCTCACCGAATCCGCGCTGGCTTCTGCCTATGCCTGTCTCGTGGCCCTGTGCAACCGCCCGATTGATGACGCGACCCTGTGCTTCAACTACCCGGCTCCGCCCCACGTCAGTGCTTATTACGACACCTTTCCCGGCTGCACCCTCGTCTTCGATGCCGCCGAAGTCGCGCTGAGATTACCCGCCCGCTACGCGGCACAATCGCTCGCCACCCACGACCAGGACATGCTCTGGCTGGCGGTGCAGCAGTGTGAAGCGCGCCAGGAGAGCCTGCGCCAGCAAGGCAGCACCAGCGACCAGGTGCTGGCGTTGCTGCATCGAAGCGCCGGGCGAGCCGATCTGGACGGTGTTGCCGCGCTGCTGCATGTCAGCCCACGCACGCTGATCCGGCGCTTGCGCAGCGAAGGCACCCGCTTTCGCCAGCTGCGCGACCAGACCCAGAGCCGCCGTGCCTCACAACTGCTGAGTCTGCCTCACTATACGGTGGCCGCAGTGGCCGCCGATCTGGGTTACACCGACACTGCCAGCTTCAGGCGTGCCTTCCACCGCTGGTTCGGCACCAGCCCCGACCAGTTCCGGCGCAGCGGCAGCCGCCTGAGCTGACGCCTCCCTTCTGGACGGCAACCTGTCACTTTTTATCCCCCTCTTGGCAGTTTGCGCGCTCACCCGCACTGACCGTCTCCCGCCACACTGCCTGCAATGACTATGCGGGAGTACGCTGCCATGACAACAAAAGACACCGACGCCAAGCAGGCCCTGGCCCCACTGCGATTGACCCCGGTGATCGCCTGGCCCACCTTGATGATCCTGATCGGTGGTCTGGGCGTGCTGGCCCTGAGCTGGACACTGGTGATTCAGGAGATCTGGCCGTTATGGGCGGGAATCCTCGTCAATGCCGTGGCCGGCTACGCCCTGTTCACACCAGCCCACGAGGCTATCCATCGCTGCGCAGCCCGCAACCCGAAGCTGAACGACTTTATATTGGCAGCCGCCACCTTCGTGGCCGTGCCGTTCGGCAAGGGCACCCTGTTCCGTCTGTACCACATGCGCCACCACCGGTTCGCCAATGAAGAGCAGGACCCGGACCACTGGATGGCCAGCAGCCTGAAAACCATGCCCTTGTGGGGCTTCTGGCCGTTCATCTACCTGTTCCGCTACCTGCGTAACCCGTCCGAGGTACCGCAGATTACCCCCCGCGAAGTCGGCCGCGAGTTGCTGGTCGCGGGGATCGTCCTCGGCGCCCTGTTCGCCTGGCAGCCCTTCTATATGCTGACCCTCTGGCTACTGCCTTCGTACCTGTCCTACTTTCTGATGTGCCTGGTGTTCATGGTCCTGCCACACTACCCGCACACCGGTCGCCAGGACGAAAACCCGCATACCACCGCGCTGATGCGCATGGGCCAGGAGTGGTGGCTTACCCCGGTGCTGATGTACCAGAACTACCATCTGGTCCATCACCTCTACCCGACCATCCCCTTCTACCGCTACGGCCGCGCCTGGAAAGCCCGCAATGACTGGCACTTTCGTACCTCCGGCAGCATGATCATCGGTCCTTACGATCTCGGGCCCCGAAGGACATCCTGTGAATAAAAGCGACAACCGGCAGCCTGTGGACAGTTCTGTGAACAGTTCGGCACGATTGTTACTGACACTGTCACCAGCGGGTGTCACTTTTGGTGACACAATGATCTGCACAAAACACAACCACATAAAATTCATACAGTTAGTACATGATTTGCACAACAAACCTCAGCTCTGACAGCTAACTGCATGGTCCCCTTCCAGCGCCCCGAGACTGTGCAAAAATGCCCGACAGGCCCCGTCTCGGGGCCTGTGTTTGTCCACAGATTCTGTGGATAACTTTGTTGATAACGCATGATCAATTCCGTGGAACTACCATCAACCGGGGACTGCCCTCGCCTTGACGTTTTTTTGATCGCACGGTGATATCACCCTGGTTGCGCGTACCGGTAAACCGGGTAATATCGGTGTCACACAAAGAGAGACCTCAGATCAGGGGCCCGGAAATACACCAACAGAGCCTGTGCGCTACAACAGGACATGAGATACCGTCCCTCGGGGCGGTATTTTTTTGCACAAAAAAAAGGGCCTCAAGGGGATTGAGGCCCGGAAATACACCACTAAGGGGTTAGCGGTGTGCGCTACAACATCGTTACCCTTTGTCCTTGTCCTGCTTGTTGCCGGACTCGGACCTGGACATATCATCCAGTGCTGCGGTGAGTTCCTGAACTCGCCGCTGAAGCGCTTCAACCTCGCGCTTGTTGGGAATACCGAGGCGGGACAGGGCCTTGTTCAGCCGCTCGTCAAACGCCTTTTCCATCTTGTCCATGGTCTCACCGGTACGGTGACGGACGCGTTCCTTGATCTCCTCCACCCGCGACTCGGACTTGTCCCGGGTTTTCGTTTCAAGGTCACGGCCAGTATCGACCAGAGCGTCAAAAAACTTGCCGCCCTCTTCCTCCGCCTTGGCGAAGGCACCCAGACCTGCCAACCAGATCTGGTGGGTATACTTGCGCAGGTCCAGAGAACCGCTGCTGAGTCGAATCGACTTCAGCTTGTCCTCTTTCGGTGCGTCATCATCCTGCTTGCGGTCAGACATCGGGATTCTCCGTCACATTCCACAAGCCAATGCAGTGCGGAAGCAGATCAAATGAATCAGGTGCTCAAACGAATCAACAACAACAGTGATCAGCGCAATCAGATCAACCATTCAATATGGAGCCAGTATACGCGGGCGAGCGCGCAAGAGGGTTTATATTGTAGGACAATCCGTCAGGAAGGGGATCAGACCGGGCCAAAGATCACGAATAGCTGAATGAAGCCTGCCATCATGCCGAGCACGCCACCCACCAGAATCAGAATCCACTCGTCTTCCTGGAAGGCTGGCCGCAGAAGGGCCTGGAACTCCTCGGACGACAGCTCTTCCATGCGCTCGCGCATGATGCGCTCGACAATGGCGCCACGTTCGCGGTTGAACTGTGGGTCCTCGAAGGGCAGTACCGCCAGGTCCACGGCCTTTTCCTCTACGGCCTTCTTCAGATCGGCGTAGCCGCCGGGGCCGACGGTAAGCTGGGCGGCGGTACGCACCACGCCACCTTCCAGCAACGGCCGCATGTGCCGCTTGATCAATGCCTTGGTGCGGTCCGCACGCGGGCCGTTGACCACCTGGTACATGATGTTGCGCAGGGTCACCACCTCGGTGGTGGTCAGCCGGGCGAAGCTTTCCGCCACATCTTTCTGTCGTTTCAGGAACAGGCCCTGGATACGGAACGGGCCGACGCGCACCGGGTTCAGCGGGCGGAAGATGACATTCAGTGCCAGCCAGTTCGTCGCCACACCCACCATGAAACCGAAGAACGGCATCACCCAGTTGCCGGGGAAATAAATGAATACGGGAATCTGCAGCAACCCGAACAGGAAACCGAAGTAGATGCCGGAATTGATCACAAAACGAAATTCCGGATCACCCACCTCACGGAACATCTTCACCATCAGCGCCTTGTCCTCGCGCATCTGGCTGCTGATCATGTACTTCAGGTCGACCAGGTCCTCGACATTCTTGCTGATGTCGTCGACCACATTGTCCATGACCTCCGGGATGGCCCGGCGGGCACGGCTGTAGACCCGGCGGCGCACCAGCATGGGCAGGTTCTCCCACAGCACGGCGTTGCGCTCGGTCATCACCTCGTCGGTGTATTCCTCGATACGGGCCTGGATACTGCGGGTCAGATGGGCGGAAATCTTCTCCGGCTCCATCTGCTGGAAGAATTCGTCGATGCTGCCGATCTTGCTAAGGGTCTGGTCCACCAGAATGCCGGACATCTTCTCGGCCTTGGACGGAATGATGCCCTGCCAACCCAGAAACGGCCGGATGCCCAGGAACTCCAGTGGATAGAAGGTCATTTGCACGGCCATCCAGTTGGTCATCCAACCGACGGTGCCCGCAATGAAGGGAATACTGACGTACTTCCAGAAATCCGGGTGTGAAAACAGCGATTCCAGCATAGATCCAATCAGCTCCCCATCCCGAGGAATTCAGCCGCTAACCCCGGGCCCCCGGCGTGGCGTGCCCTGGCATCTCGCCGGCGCCCTTGCAGGGACCACCCGAGTGTCAGACGCCGTGCGTTGTCCGGCCAATGGTTGGCCCGAAAAGATTGCCTAGTATACCGGCTTACCCGCAAAGGGTAATGACCAGACGTGTAATTTTCCGTAGCCACTGGGCCAATCCGACGAGCTGTGTGTAGAATGACCGGCTTGGGGGAAACAAGAAAAGGGCAGATGGAGCAGGCGCAGACATCTCTGACACGTTTCCTGGTGCTAGGCACCCTGGAAACCCTGGTAAACCAGGCCCTGGCCCGCGAGCCCCGGGCCCGTGAACGCCTGCGCACGCTTCACGGCACCGCGATCCGCATCCGTACCGAACGGCCGATGGCCATCCTCTACCTGCTCATCTATGAAGACGGCATCGAAATCCTGCCCGAGTTCGAAGGCTACGTGCATATTCGTATCCGCGGCAGCACGGGCGCGATCCTTCAGTGGCTGCTGGCACCCAATGCGGAGCTGCCCCAGGAAGATCAGGTGCGCATTCTCGGCCCGGAAGACCGGATCGCCCTGGTCAACGAGGCCATCAGCGAATTCAGTCTCTGGTCTGTGCTGCGCAACTGGCTCGACGACCATGTGCGCCTCAACGATCTGCTCTCGATCCTGCGGCGTGAAGACCCGAGCTGGCTGGCTCGCTTGCAGGGGTTACCGGAACAGGTCGGTGAAATGGCCAACGAACTGGGCCGTCAGCGTCTGATGCAGGAGGAAATACTGGACGAATTGCGCGGCCTGAAACAGGGCCTGCGGCGTGAACGCCGGCTGGATGCCGCCTGCCTGATGCTTGGCCTGCTCTTGCTGATGGGCGCCCTGGCCACGCTGGCCGACATGCTGCCGGTGGCGGCCGCGGTGTCCATGACCGGTCAGGCCATACTGCTGGGCAGCGCTGGCCTCACCTTCCTGCTGTCACGATTGCTGTTCGGCCACCGCTACTGATCCTGCGGCGGGGCGTTACTTGCGGCGCTTGCCGAACAGTGAGCCCAGACGTTCCTCGACGATTTCCACGCTGGTGCGGGCGATATTGCGCGTAGTGCCCTGCAGCACTTCACGGGTCGGCAGCGAGGTCACACCGTCAACGATCCCCCGGCGCACCGCTTCCTCCACCTTCACCGCCATCAGGTCGGCAGCCTGTTCGGCCTGCTCCTTGAGCAACGTTTCCAGATCGCGGGCCAGGCTGGGACTGACAAAGAACTTCATCCACGCCGCCAGCACCCCCAGCGTCATCAGCGAGGCGGCCACTGCCGTTGCGAGAATCATCATCCAGTCCATGCGTTTCCTCCGGTCCTGATACCATCATTATAGTCTTCGCCGGTCACACCGCCACTGTCGCGCTGCGTTACCGCCTGCTGTTGCTTTGTCACGATCTGAAAACGCCTATGGTCGCCCGCGCCCAAGCTGGCCTATGCTCCCATGACGCCCGCGCATACTGGCGCCAGAGTCGTGCCATCACCATGGCCCGGCCCTGCCGGGGCAGCCGCCCAACAGGACATTGACAAGGTCGCAGTAATGCCCATGAGCGCTCCACTCAGCCCCCGTTTGCGCATGCTGGATCAGGCGCTGGCGAGACAGATTGCCTTCTGTGAACGCCGCGACCTGCCCCTCAACCTGCTCAGTCTGTACCTGGCCAATTTTACCGATATCGCCGGTGAAGAAGGGCATGTCATCACCCGGCGCATGCAGACCCTGCTGACCGCCGAAATCGAAAAGATCAAGCGCGCCGAGGACTGGTTGTGCGCCTGGGGCGACGGCCGGCTGGTCTTCGCTCTGCCCGATACACCACCGCGCGGCGCACGTCGGTTGGCCATGCGTCTGGTCCAGCAAATCGGCCATCACGGCTTCCGCCTTCAGGGCCGGTTGCTGCGCTTCGATGTGCGTATCGGCCTGCACACGGTCGATGATGAACCGCGCCAGGACCCGCGCAAACTGATCATGCGCACCCTGCACACCGCCTCCCACGGCGCCGAGACCATCAGCGCCAGCCGTCAGATGATTCTGGCCCTGCAGGCACCCGCCCCCGCTTTCAGCCACGACCGCCACCAGGACAGTCCGACCCCGGATATCCTGCCCAACGACACCAGCACACCGCAGAAACTGAGACAGATGTTTCGTGAGCTGAATGAAGAAGAGCGCATGGCACTGGTGGACGAGTTACTGCTGGCGTCGTCGCGCTGACGGCCGTGTTGCCGCCCCTAGCCCCGCCGCGCCACCAGCACAGCGCGCACCGGCGCCGGATAACCCTCACGCGTGCGGGTCGCATCATCAGGATCCAGAAAATCCGGCAATGACTGAAACGGCATCCAGTCCGTCGCGCGTTGCTCATCGGTAGTCGTGGGACACACATCCACCACCCGCACCGCCTCGAAACCGCAGCGGCGCAGCCACAACGCCAGCATGTCCGTACTCGGCAAAAAAAACACATTGCGCATCATCGCGTAGCGGTCTTCCGGCATCAGCACCGTGCTGGCGTCACCGTCCACCACCAGGGTTTCGAGCACCAGCTCACCACCGGGCCGCAGCGCCGCGCGCAACTCCAGCAGATGATCCAGCGGCGACCTTCTGTGGTACAGCACGCCCATGGAAAACACCGTGTCGAAGGCAGCCGCCTCCCCCGGCAACTCTTCCATCCGCACCGGCGCCAACCAGACCGGCGCCTCCGGCATAAAGCGTTTCACCGCCAGAAACTGCATCAGGAACAGGATGCCCGGATCAATGCCCAGTACTGACTGCGCCCCCGCGCCCCACATGCGCCAGCAGTGGTAACCGGAGCCGCAGCCCACATCCAGCACCCGACGACCGGCCAGCGGGCTGATCCCCGGCAGCAAACGCTGCCATTTCCAGTCCGAGCGCCACTCGGTATCGACAGGCGTACCGAAAAACGAGAAAGGCCCCTTGCGCCACGGCATCAGGGCACGCAGCCCCTGCGTCAGCGTTGCCCCATCCGGCGGCGACACGCCAATACGCAAGGTGTCACTGGCAACGTCACACACCGCCGGCCCCGGCGGCAACTGCTGCACGCCGGCCCGCCAGCGCGGCAGGTCGCCGTGCGGCGCCTGTAACAGCCGCTCGCGACTCAACGACGACAGCGCCGCCTGCCAGACCGGAAGGTCTGCCGTCGCCTGCTCCAGCGCAGCACAATAGGACTCGAGATCGACAGCATTCGCCGCCTGCTGGCTCCAGCTCATCCGCGCACCGCCACCAGCGACATAAAGTTGAAGCACCGGAACCAGACATGCACGCGGGTATACCCGGCGGCCTGCAGACGCGCTTCATGGTCGGCCAGCGTCTCGGGCACCAGCACGTTTTCCAGGGCCGTGCGCTTCTGGCTGATTTCCAGATCGCTGTAGCCGTTGTTGCGCTTGAAGGCGTGGTGCAGGGCCTGTTGCAGAGCGTCCTCTTCGGCATCGGCAAAGCGGATCTTTTCCGACAGGATCAGGATGTCCCCCGCCTGCTGGGCAGCGCCGATCCGCTGGATCAGGGCATCACGGTCCTCCAGCGGCACGAACTGCAGGGTAAAATTCAGCACCGCCACGGAAGCACGCTCCAGGGCGGTCTCACGGATGTCTTCGCAGCGCAGGGTGACCGGCACCTGCGGCGCCTCGGCCTGCAGCAGCGTCCGCGCGCGCGCGATCATGGCATCGGAGTTGTCCACCGCCACCAGCTCGCAATCCCGATGCGGCAGCAGCCGGGCCATGGCCAGGGTCGCCGCACCGAGCGAGGCACCGAGGTCATAAAGGCGCGTACCCGGACGGGCATAGCGGGCCGACAGCACACCAATCATGTCGATCATGGTGCCGTAACCCGGTACCGAGCGGCGGATCATGTCGGGAAACACCGCCGCCACCTGCTCATCGAAGCTGAAACGCGCCACGGCATCCCGAGGCTGCGCGTAAATGTCGTCTTTCATGATCCGGCTCCCTGTTTCGCCCGTGCCGCAACGCAAAAAGGCCGCTATTCAGCGGCCTCTTCGGGCTGGCACCAGGGTGGGGATACCCTGGGCCGATGATTGGTCGGGACGGTAGGATTTGAACCTACGACCCCTTGCACCCCATGCAAGTGCGCTACCAGGCTGCGCTACGCCCCGAGAAAACAGGTGATATCAAAGCGGCGGCAATCATAACTGATCAGCGCCGCAGTGCAAACAGAAACGACTGGAAAATCAGGCCCGCAGCACGTCGAGCACGTCTTCCAGCTCGACGATCATCTGCCGGATCAGCTGGTGGTAGTGCGTGGCCTGCTCGCCATTGCTGCCATCGGTAAGCTGCTGGCGCGCACCACCGATGGTGTAGCCCTGGTCATACAGAAGGCTGCGGATCTGGCGGATCATCAGCACATCCTGGCGCTGGTAGTAGCGCCGGTTGCCACGCCGCTTCACCGGCTTGAGTTGCGGGAATTCCTGTTCCCAGTAACGCAGCACATGCGGCTTCACATCACAGAGATCGCTCACTTCACCAATGGTGAAGTAGCGCTTCCCTGGAATCGCCGGGAGCTGGTCGTTATTGCTTGGTTCCAGCATATGCTTCAACTCGTTGTTTTAGTTTTTGCCCCGGGCGAAAGGTCACGACCCGACGCGCCGTAATGGGAATCTCTTCGCCCGTCTTCGGGTTGCGGCCCGGCCGCTCGCTCTTGTCACGCAGATCGAAGTTGCCGAAACCCGATAATTTTACCTGAACATTGTTCTCCAGGGCATGGCGGATTTCCTCAAAGAACATCTCCACCATTTCCTTGGCTTCACGCTTGTTCAGGCCGAGTTCAGTAAACAGGCGTTCCGCCATGTCCGCCTTGGTCAGCGCCGCCATCCACAAGCCCTCATCAGATGCCCTCGAATCATTCTCGCAAAGTAGCATTAAATTCTTGTTTTAGCTGAGATAGCACCCCCGAAATCAGGTCGCTGATTTCAGCCTCCCCTAGCGTGCGTGAACGGTCCTGGAAGGTCAAGCCCAAGGCCAGACTCTTGTGACCTTTTTCGATCTTATCTCCCTGATATACATCGAAAAGTGCGACCTCGCGCAGACGCGCGTCACAGGCTGCGCGCACGGCCGCCAGCACGGCCCCGGCGGGCACCTCCGCAGGCATGGCCAGGGCCAGATCGCGACGCACTGACGGATACTCGGAAAGATCGTTGAATTTCGGCACGGATAACCCCTCGATCACTGATTTTCTCAGCTCGAAGAGGTAGATGTCCGCCGGCAGGTCCAGTGTGGCCGCCAGTGCCGGATGCAGTTTGCCCAACCAGCCAGCCTCAGCATCGCCGCGCAGGATGCGCGCACTCTGGCCCGGATGAAGCACCTGATGCGTCGCCGCCTCAAAGCGGTATTCGCCCAGGCCGCCCGCCACACTCAGCAGTGCCTCGACATCCCCCTTGAGGTCCAGGAAGTCGACCTTGCGCCCCGTCTCGTCGAAGTGCAGTGGCCGCGCACTGCCAAAGACCAGCCCGGCCAGCATCGGCTCCTGCTGCAGGCCCTCGTTACCCGGCACAAAACGGAGGCCCTGTTCGAACAGGCGCAGGCGCGCCGTCTGCCGGTTCAGGTTGCGCTGCGCAGCGGTCAACAGCCCGGCCCACAGGGTCGTGCGCATCACCGCCAGCTCGCTGGAAATCGGATTGGCCAACGCCAGCGGCGCAACCTGCGGGTCCAGGGCGGCCTGCATCGCCGGGTCCACGAAGGTATAGGTGATCGCCTCCAGATAGCCCCGTCCGCAGAGCAGATCGGACAGGCGCCGGGCGGGCAACAGGGTTTCCGGCTCGCTGGCCGTCGCCCCCTGCGTGGCAGGCAAACGGCTCGGCAAGCGGTCATAGCCATGCACCCGGGCCAGCTCTTCAATCAGGTCCTGTTCGATGGCCATGTCGAAGCGCCAGCTCGGCGGCAGCACACGCCAGGCGCCTGCACCGGTGGGCGTCACCTGCATGCCCAGGCGCGTGAGGATATCGCTGATCTCGTCATCCGCCAGCGCCAGACCCAGCAGCCCTTCGACCCGTGCCGCCGTCAGCTCGATCGCCACCGGCTGCGGCAACGCCTGCTCTGCCAGCGCCTCGGTCACCGGGCCCGGCTGGCCGCCAGCAATCTCGATAATCAGGGCCGTGGCCCGCGCCATCGCCTCAGCCTGCAAGGCCGGGTCCACACCCCGTTCAAAGCGGTGCGAGGAATCCGTGTGCAGCCCGTAGCTGCGTGCCTTGCCCGCCACCGACAGCGGCGCAAAAAAAGCACACTCCAGAAAGATATCCACCGTTGCGTCGGTCACGCCGGACCCGGCACCGCCCATGATCCCGGCCATGGCCAGCGGGCCGCTGGCGTCCGCAATCACCAGCGTATCGTCACGCAACGTCACCGTCTGCTCGTCCAGCAGCGTCAGGGTTTCGCCCGGGCGCGCCATGCGCACTTCGATACCCTGCTGCAACCGACCCAGGTCAAACGCATGCAGCGGCTGCCCCAACTCAAGCAGCACGTAATTGGTGACGTCCACCACCGGATCGATCGGCCGCAGCCCGGCGCGGCGCAAGCGCTCCACCATCCACAACGGCGTGGTCGCGGTCGGATCAATACCACGAATCACCCGGCCCAGATAACGCGGGCAGGCCTCTGCGGCCACCACGGTCACCGGGAAGGTGTCGTCGATCACAGGCGCCACCGGCGCGATGGCAGGCGGCGTAAAGGGCACCTTGTTGAGCACGCTGACTTCGCGGGCGATCCCCCGCACGCTCAGGCAATCGGCCCGGTTCGGCGTCAGGTCTACTTCAATGATGGTGTCATCCAGTTGCAGATAACGGCGAATGTCCTCGCCCACGGGCGCGTCCGCGGGCAACTCCAGCAGCCCGTCGATCAGGTCTTCCAGGCCCAGCTCCGAGGCACCGCAAAGCATGCCCAGCGACGGCTCGCCACGCAGCTTGGCCTTCTTGATACGGAAATCACCGGGCAGCTCGGCGCCGACACGGGCAAAGGGCACTTTCAGGCCCGCGCGGACATTGGGCGCACCGCAGACCACCGGAAAAGTCTCGGTGCCGTCACTCACTTCGCACAACGTCAGCTTCTCGGCATCCGGGTGCGCGCGCGTGCTCAGCACTTCACCCACCACCACGCCGGAAAACGGCGCCGCCGCTGGCGTCACGCCGTCCACTTCCAGGCCAGCCATGCTCAGTTGATGGGCCAGTGCCTCGGTATCCAGATTCGGGTTGGCCCATTCGCGCAGCCAGCTTTCGATAATCAGCATCTTCGTTTATCCCCTAGCGGCGGTTGGTCAACGGAACTGGGCCAGAAAACGCGCATCGTTCTCGAAGAACATGCGCAGATCCTTGACGCCATAACGCAGCATCGCCAGTCGCTCCACCCCCATACCGAAGGCAAAGCCGCTGTAACGGCTGGCATCCACGCCACCGTGCGCCAACACCTTCGGATGCACCATGCCGCAGCCCATGACTTCCAGCCAGCCGGTCTGCTTGCACACCCGGCATCCCTTGCCGCCGCAGTGGGTACAGCCGATGTCCACCTCCGCCGACGGCTCGGTGAACGGGAAGTAGGACGGCCGGAACCGCACCGCCAGATCATCCACCTCAAAGAAGGCACGCAGGAACGCCGCCACCGTGCCACGCAGGTCCGCGAAGGTGATGCCCTCGTCCACCAGCAGCCCTTCCACCTGATGGAACATGGGTGTGTGGGTCAGATCGGAATCGCAACGGTATACCCGCCCCGGTGCAATGATGCGAAACGGCGGCTGCCCCTGCTCCATCACCCGGATCTGTACCGGGGAGGTATGCGTGCGCAGCAGATGGCCGTCAGGAAAATAGAACGTATCGTGCATCGCCCGAGCCGGGTGATGGCCGGGAATATTGAGCGCCTCGAAGTTATGGAAATCATCTTCCACTTCCGGGCCTTCGGATACGGTGTAACCGAGACCGGCGAAGAAATCCTCGATACGGCGGCGCGTGCGCGTCACCGGATGCAACCCGCCCGGCAGTTCACCCCGGCCCGGCAGGGTCACATCGATACGCTCACCGGCCAGCTTCTCGGCCAGGGCGGCGTCATTCATCGCCGCCTTGCGCGCCTCCAGTGCAGCCTGCACCTGGTCGCGTGCCTCATTGATCAGGGCACCCGCCTTCGGCCGCTCCTCGGCAGACAGCTTGCCCAGGCTTTTCAGCAGCGCACTGATCTCGCCCTTCTTGCCCAGGTACTGCACCCGCACCTCGTCCAGTGCCCGCAGATCGGCAGCCCCGGCTACGGCATCCAGCGCCTGTCGGGTCAATGCATCAAGGTTTTCCATGTTCTCTCCAAAACAAAACGGGGGAAGAGCGCGAGCTCTTCCCCCGTTGGCACCTGCGGGACAAAACCCTCAGGCTGTCATGCAGTCGCTGTCAGCGTGTGCAGACGCTCAGGCGGCGAGGCTCGCTTTGGCCTTTTCAGCCAGCGCGCCAAACGCCACCGCATCACGCACGGCCAGATCAGCCAGCACTTTACGGTCGATGTCTACGGATGCTTTCTTCAGACCGTTGATCATGCGGCTGTAGCTCAGGCCGTTGGCCCGGGCACCGGCGTTGATACGCACGATCCACAGACGACGGAACTGACGCTTGCGCGCCTTGCGGTCACGGTAGGCATACTGGCCAGCCTTGGTCACCGCCTGCACCGCAACGCGGTACACACGACTACGGGCACCGTAGTAACCCTTGGCCAGTTTCAGAATTTTCTTGTGCCGGCGACGGGCCTGCACACCACGCTTTACTCGAGCCATTTCAGTTCTCCAAAAACCGTTTCAATTATCCAGCGTTAGAGGGCAGGGCGTCAGACGCCCGGCAGCATGCGCTTCACCAGCGCGATATCAGAGGCATGCACCTCAGTCTTCGGCCGGAGCTGACGAATCCGCTTGGCGGATTTCTTCGTCAGGATGTGGTTTTTGAATGCCTGCTTGCGCTTGAAACCGGAGGCGGTTTTCTTGAAACGCTTGGCGGCCCCGCGATTTGATTTGATCTTTGGCATGATTGCTCTCGATACCTTGTTTGGGTTTACGTTACATCTGGTGCGTTACGTCTGACTCAAGTGCCCGGATAGCCGATCACTTGTTCTTCTTCAGGGGCGAAAGGACCATGATCATCTGACGGCCTTCCATATTCGGTCGCTGTTCGACCTGCCCCACTTCCGCGAGATCGGCTTCCACACGCTGGAGCAATTCAAGCCCCAGGTTCTGGTGCGCCATCTCCCGGCCACGGAACCGTACGGTTACCTTGGCCTTGTCGCCGGACTCCAGGAAGCGAATCAGATTACGCAGTTTTACCTGGTAATCGCCATCGTCCGTGCCCGGCCGGAATTTCATTTCCTTGACCTGCGTCTGGCGCTGCTTCTTGCGCCCTTCTTTCAGCTTCTGCTTCAGGTCGAACAGATGCTTGCCGTAGTCCATCATGCGGCAGACCGGTGGCTCCGCATCCGGAGATATCTCCACCAGATCGAGGTCTTTTGCCTGGGCCGCCGCCAGGGCGTCCTCCAGACTGACGATACCCACCTGCTCACCTTCGTCATCGATAAGGCGAACCTGGCTTACCTGAATCTGGTCGTTTATGCGGGCGCGTTTGTCGCCCTTGCCACCACTTTTAATGTTGGCTACCTCCGGTCTGTTCCTGTCTGCTGAAACTACTCAGGCCGCATAACGCGTCAGTCCGCGTGCGGTCTGTGGCTTCAACCCCCAGCCTGTTTGGCTGACCGCGCATTGTATAGACCGGCCCCGGGCGACACAAGCCCCGGGGAAAGGTCTAATCGATTGTTCCACAACGAAAAAGCCACCGGAGCATCGGCTGCGGTGGCTTTCCGGCTATCTGGTAGGCACGAGTGGATTCGAACCACCGACCCCCACCATGTCAAGGTGGTGCTCTAACCAACTGAGCTACGTGCCTGTAGAGCGCGGTATTCTACCCACTGCCGCCCCCCTGTCAAAACCTTTTTCCCGGCACCGCCCGGCTGGCGACGCGCTCAGGGGTGCTGTGCCACCACCCGCGCCTCGAACAGGTCCAGATCCTCGACAAAAGCCGCCTGAATATCACCAATCAGGCGGCCCAGATCGTCTGCCGTATCCGGATCCGGAATGACCCGGTCGCTGACCATACGCATACCCAGCCGCACCATGAAGTTGTCCAGCGCTTCAAAGGCCCCGGCAGCATTCACCTCCGCCTCGCCCTTCGGGTTCTGGCGGAAGTTCACCTCGCCGGTGATGCCGCGGCCACTGTTGCCCTGTGTCGCCACCGACATGAAATCGGTGGCCAACTGGTCGATCGAGCGCGGCAGCACGAAGTTGATCATCCCGGCTGGCATCACGCCCAGGGCCCGGCCACTGGTGCGCACCGTCGGCGTGTGCACCATCTGCCCGGTCACCCGTGCGTTATCCCCGTCGGGGCGGTAATGGATATAGCCCTGCATGCCGGTCACGTCGGCCACGATCCCCAGCAGCTCGACCCGCACGGCCACATCGGCATTCAGCCGCCGCTCGGTGTCGTCCAGCAACGGCCGCGCCTCGGGCACCGCCTTGCCATTCAGGGTGGCCACCGGCTGGCCGTCGCGCACCAGCATCGACAGGGTCGCGCGCTGGGTGCGGCTGTCCACCGTCACCGCCACCACCTGGCCGTACTCGTCGTGCACCACAGCATCCAGCGACATGATCGGGCCCAGCCGGTCCAGATAACGGCGCAAGGCCGGGTAGTTGGCCGCCAGACGCTCGGGGTCAATATGTGCGGCCGCCTCCACCGGGCGATCACGGTCGCCGGGCGCACCCCGCACCAGCAGTGACTCGATCTGGCCGATACCGGACAGGACTTCGGCAATGGCCGGGTACGCCGCCCACAACGGCGCCAGCACATCAATTTCGTGCTCTGCCAGTTGCGGATTCGTCGCGCGCACCCGCTCGCGGTAGTAGCCCGCATTCGGCCCGGTGTCGAATTCCGGCTCACCCTCGACCATCAGGCGCAACAGGTTGCGCGAGGCTTCCACCACTGCAGGCCAGCGCATCTCGCCCACGCCTACGCGCAGATCGCCGCTGAGCAGGTAATGTCGGCCCCGGCGCGCGTCGATCTCGCGCGCCTGCACCCGTGCTTCCATGTCTCCCATGGGCAACGGCCGGTTGCCATGCGCGGTCAGTGCGCCGCGCCCCTGGCCCGGCATGGGTCGCACCCGGTAACGGCCATGCTCCATGACACCCTCAACACGAATCAGCCGGTCTTCGCCCTGCTCTTCCGGCAACATGCCGTAAAAGCCACGCAGGTCGAAGCGCTCCAGGGAGCGGCGCAGGGCATCCATGAAGTCGCGGGTCTCCGCGTGGTAGTGGGTATGGTGAATCAGGGTGTCCCGCAAGTCGGCATAGGCGCGCATGCGCGTCACCGCCGTCAGGGGGTCACCCTCGCCGGCCAACGACACCGGCGGTTGCCAGCCACGATCAATGATCTCGTTATCGACCTGAGGTGCAGCCAGCGATGTGGCAGCAAACATAACACCGGCCAGCGTGGCCGGTAACAGCATCTGAGCGCGCGACATGTCGTCTCTCCCGTTCGCACGATATTGTTATGATTCCCTGTGCAGCTCCTTGTGCAGCGCAGGGACCATTGTGCGGCGACGCGTGAACGGGCAACCATGACCGATCGGCCACGAAGTGCGGCCAATCGGTCAACGCCTGTAACGCTGTGTAACGGTGGCGGGTGCCTGCCCGGTCAGGCCCGGCGATGAATCTGGCCCATCACCGACGGCGCCGGGGCCCGCGGGCGGCGGAACGCCTCCGGAATGGTCAGTTCATAGGTGACGCCGCTGGGGCTCAGCAGGGCGGCACGGCCGCGCTGGCTGCTGAAATACAGCCGCGAACCATCCGGGGTAAACGCCGGCCCCGTCAACTCGCTGCCCCCACCCGGCACCTGCAACAGGATTTTCGCGGGCTGGTTGGGAATCATCACCATCAGGCGCATCAGGTCGCCATCTTCGGCAACCACCACATCCCCCGCCGGACTGACCACCAGATTGTCCACGTCGTCGAAGGGTTCCCCGACGCCGATCAACTGATCGTTATCAAACACCACTTCCAGCAGATCATTGTCGACGTCCAGCGCCAGCACCCGGTTATCGCCCTTGCAGGCAAAAAACACCACAGCACGCAGCGGATGCGCTGCGCCCATGACCGGCGGGCGCAACCCCTCCGGCAGCTCCTGAATCCACAACCCTTCGCCACCGCGAAAACGCGTGCCGGGCGCACCGATACCTGTGGCGGCCTCGACCTCCGGGCGCACCCTTTCCTGCGGCCGGTGCGGATCAATCACCGGCACCCAGCGCACCCGGTTGACCCGACGCGCCTGCGCCGCATCGTCCTGATAGCCGCCGTTCTCGAAACCTTCCACTTCCAGCACTTCAAGCACGCCGTTATCCAGATCCAGCGACGGCTTGCCGGTCATGGAGGTCACGGTGGCAAAAGACCGGAAGCGATAAAAGCGACCATCGCCGCGGTCCTCGGTGAGGTAGACCGTGCGCGTCTGCCAGTCCACCGCCGCCGCCTCGTGGCGAAACACCCCCAGCGCCGGGCGCACCTGTGCCTGGGAGGGCGTGCCGAGAGGATGGCACTCGTATACCAGGCCGTCAGAGACCTCCTCGCACGACAGCCAGGTGCCCCAGGGGGTCGACCCTCCCGCGCAGTTGGTGCGCGTATTACGCAGGATGCTGTAGGCCCTCGTCAGGCGCCCTTCCGCATCGAAGCGCAAGGCGCCCACACCACCATTGATCGGCGTTTCGCTGTTGGAGACATACACCCAGCCGCCATCCTCCTCGACCGGAAATACCGCACCGCCGTCGGGGAAGGTATGCCAGTTATAGCCGGTGAGCCCGAGTGGATCGACCAACCCGGTCACCGGGTTTTCCAGATGGCGCGCCACACGGCGAATGCTGAAACCCTCGGGAATCAGAATGCCGTCCACATTGCTTTCCACCAGCGGCCCGATATCCGCCAGCGGCCCCGGATTCAGAGGCAGTTCTG
Organism: Isoalcanivorax indicus; assembly: GCF_003259185.1. NCBI lineage: Bacteria > Pseudomonadati > Pseudomonadota > Gammaproteobacteria > Oceanospirillales > Alcanivoracaceae > Isoalcanivorax > Isoalcanivorax indicus. Next base: position 1,271,079 of record NZ_QGMP01000001.1, on the reverse strand, counting down.
CGGCCAACGGCTCAGGCAGGTTCGGGTCCAGTGGCGGGAAGCCCGGCTCGCCGGTCACCGGCGAAGATGAAGAGCCACCGCCACAGGCCCCCAGCACAGAAGCCCCGGCACCGTAGAACATGGCCTGAATCAGTTTACGACGCGTCAGAGAAATCGATTGCATGACATCAACCCCGAAAAATTCAGTTCGGCGCGATACTCTGCCACGGGTGTTACGGATTCATGATCGTCTACACAAGCGCAACAAAACGCTCATCGTGCTGTTACATATCTGCGCTCGTTTGTCTTTTTCCTGAAAAGTTCGGCCGTGAGACTGCCTGCCATCGTGATGCTTCCTTCAGGGCTTTTTTCAGGACAACCACTATGTACCCTCGTCGTTCCCGGCTATTACCCTCATTGCTCCTGCCATTGGCCATCGCGCTGCTGGCGTTATCGCTCAGCGCCTGTGGCGGCAGCAGCATGCCTTCCACTCCGGAAGTGCCTCGCGACGACGATCCGGATATCGAACACCCCGGGCCGAATACCTGCGCAGATGAAGACTTCATGCTGCAAGCAGGCGACGGCCGCCTGCCCGCCGATGGCGCCACCGACGTGCCCCTCAACAGCAGCCTGCTGCTGCGCTTCAATACTGCGGTAGACCCGGCCAGCGTCACCCAGGACAGCGTCATGCTGACCGGCCCCGGCGCTGGCATGCTGGATTTCGATGTCCAGGGCAACAACGTGACCGCCACGCCGACGACACCCTTGCAGCCGGACACCGAATACACCCTGACCCTGACCACGGCCCTGCGCGACCAGTGCAACACACCGCGCGCGCTACGCGCTGCCGACGCCATTGCCAGCCGTTTCACCACTGGTGGCCACCTGGATCAGGAGCAGCCACGTCTTGCTGCGCTCAACCCCGCTAACGGCGAATTCCTGGCGCCGGGCAGTGAGCCCATCACCCTGACGTTTTCCAAGCCCATGGCGCCTGGCAGCGCCCCGGGCAACATCATGCTGATCCAGGAAGGCGACAACCGGCCAGTCGCCGGTACGCTGGACATCGACGGCGATACGGTGCGCTTCGTGCCCGAGCACCCCTTGCCCCAACAAACCTGGTTCCGTCTGAACGTCACCACCAATCTGCGCGACCTGTCAGGTAATGCTCTGGACGCCCCGGTGCAGGCGCGCTTCCGTACCGGCGGCCTGCTGGTGCAGTTGAACAGCGAGGTGCTCCGCCAGGTGCCCGGGCTCGGCGATGGCTTCGATCTGCTGGCCGGGCAACTGTTCAGCGCACTCGGCCTCAGCGCCAGTGACGATGGCCTCGGCGGCCTTGATAATCTGCTGGTGCTGACGCTGCCGATCATCACCCCGTTGAGCCAACTCGATCCCGCAGCCATCCCCGATGGCACCAGCACGCTGGTGGCGATCTGCAGTCCCGGCACACCGGGCGAGCGTTGCGTGCTGTCGCTGGAACTGAACGTCAACCCGCTCGCCCTCACCGGCTTCGCCATGGCGCTGGCCGATGGCAATCCCGCCGAGGCCCTGCAACAGATCGCCAATGCCCTGATCACCGCCGACGGCCTGCTCGGTCTGGAACTGGCCTTGCTGGAACCGGGTTTCGAGGCCCTGCTGCCCGGCCCGCTGGGCACGGCCGTAGGCGAAGGGCTGGCGCAATTGCAGAACGGCCTCGCCGCCATTCCCTTGAGCCTGCTGTCCGAATTGCTCGGCCAGGGCACTGAGCCACTGCTGCGTATCGGCCTGCTGAACGGCTCACTGCTGTCACTGGGCAGTGCCGATGGTCTGAGCAACGCGCCGGCGGGCCTCATCGCAGCTCTGGTCGTCGGCCTCGCGGGCGATTTTTCCCAGGGCTTCAGCCTGGACGGTCTGCCACTGGGACCGATGGGCGACCTGCTCCCTTTCTGAACAACGGCCTGACACCCAGTCGCCTGCCCCATGTGGCACTTTGCCACCTTGGGTCAGGCATGCTCATGTGTGATACTTCTCCCGGTGTTCACGCGACGGGTTCACACCCCGCTGAAGCATGAACAGATATAAACCAGTCGGTATAGCTACTGGGAGAGTGAAGTGACTGAGCTTGATCCGGTCCTGCTGTCACGTATCCAATTTGCCTTTGTGGTGTCTTTCCACGCCATTTTCCCCGTTTTCACCATCGGCCTGGCCTCCTACATCGCCTTTCTTGAAACCCGATTGTTCGTCACCGGCAAGAAAGTCTATGAAGAGCTGGCGCACTTCTGGACCAAGATCTTCGCCGTCGTGTTCGGCATGGGTGTGGTGTCCGGCATCGTTATGGCTTTCCAGTTTGGCACCAACTGGAGTGTCTTTTCCTATGCGGCGTCAAACTTCCTCGGGCCCGTATTGAGCTACGAGGTGGTCACGGCCTTTTTCCTGGAAGCCGCCTTCCTGGGCATCCTGCTGTTCGGGCGCCACCGGGTGCCCCCGGGCATGCACCTGTTCTCGGCTTTCATGGTGGCCATCGGCACCTTCATTTCGTCGTTCTGGATTCTCTCGGCGAACAGCTGGATGCAGACCCCGGCCGGTGTGGAGCTGGTCAACGGGCACTTCCACATGACGTCGTGGGGTGAAGCCATCTTCAATCCCTCGTTCGGCTGGCGCTTTGCCCACTTCGCCCTGGCGGCCTTCCTCACCGGCGGCTTCGTGGTACTGGCCATGTCCGCCTGGTACCTGCTCAAGGGCACGGCGGTGGAAAGCAGCCGCAAAGCCCTGGCCAGCACCGTGTTGTTGCTGGCCGTGCTCGCGCCGCTGCAAATGTTCGTCGGTGACATGCATGGCCTGGACACACTGGAGCATCAGCCGGTCAAAGTGGCCGCGATGGAAGGCGCCTGGGAAACCCGCCAGGGCCTGCCGCTGTTGCTGTTTGCCATCCCCAGCCAGTCTGCCGAGCGCAACTATCTGGAAATCGGCATCCCGAAACTGGCCAGCCTGATCCTGACTCACGATCTGGATGGCGAGGTGAAAGGCCTGAAGGAATGGGCACCGGAGGATCGGCCGCACGTCTTCACCGTGTTCTGGAGTTTCCGCGTCATGGTGGGTATCGGCATATTGATGATCGCCGTCGCCCTGACAGGCGCTTTCCTCTACTGGCGCGGTCGGCTGTTCGATACGCGCTGGTACCTGCGCGTTTGCTCGATGATGGCCCCCTTCCCGTTTATTGCGGTGCTGGCAGGCTGGTTCGTCACCGAAGCCGGACGCCAGCCCTGGCTGGTGTACGGCATGCTGCGCGTCGAGGATGGCGTCACCCCGTCCCTGACCGGCTGGATGGTGCTGCTGACCCTGATCGGCTACATCCTCGTTTATGCAGCGATTTTTGCCGCCGGGCTCTATTACCTCAGCCGCATCATGCGCGCTGGCCCGCACGCCTACCCGATCAAGGCCGACGACGGCACCGGACGACCCAAGCGGCCCATGTCCGCAGTCGACACCGCCATCGACGACGACCTCGACAAGAAAGCACCCCACAGGAGCTGAGCCATGGAATTGATCGATCTGACATTGATCTGGGTGGGCATCGTCTCCTTCGCCATCTTCATGTACGTCATCATGGACGGCTTCGATCTGGGGGTGGGCATCCTGTTTCCCTTCGCCCCCGGCGACCAGGCCCGCGATGACATGATGAACTCCGTGGCCCCGGTATGGGACGGCAATGAAACCTGGCTGATTCTTGGCGGCGCCGGCCTGCTGGCCGCGTTCCCGCTGATGTATGCCGTGATGTTGCCCGCCCTGTATATCGGCGTCTTCCTGATGCTGGCCGGGCTGATCTTCCGCGGCGTGGCGTTCGAATTCCGCTTCAAGGCACGGGGCAACCGGCACCTGTGGGATTACTCCTTCAACCTTGGCTCCACCGTCGCGGCGTTTGCACAGGGTGCCGTGGTGGGCGCCTATATCCAGGGCTTCAACACCGAGAACATGCAATATGTCGGTGGCGCCTTCGACTGGCTGACCCCCTTTACCGTCATGACCGGGCTTGGCGTGGTAGTGGGCTATGCCCTGCTCGGCGTGACCTGGACCATCATCAAGACCGAAGGCGAGGTGCAGGCCTGGGCTTACCGCCTGGCGCCTAAGCTGTTGGCCACATTGATGCTGTTCTTCCTGATCGTCAGCATCTGGACCCCGCTGGCCCACGAGCGCGTCATGGCGCGCTGGCTGGATAACCTCGGCGTGCTGTGGATTTTCCCGGTCCTGACGCTGATCGTGGCCGCGACAGCCCTGCGAGCGCTGATGCAACGCAAGGAAGTAGTGCCCTTCCTGTGCACGCTGCTGATCTTTGCCCTGTTCCTGCTCGGCATGGCCATCAGTAAATGGCCCTACGCCGTGCCGCCGACCTACACCTTCCACGAGGCGGCATCCGACCCCGGTTCGCAACTGTTCCTGTTGCTGGGTTTCCTGTTCGTGATTCCCATCGTGCTGGGCTACACCGCCTGGACCTACTGGGTCTTCCGCGGCAAGGTGTCCGGCAAGACAGGCTACGGCCACTGACCGGTTTGTGATTGCACGGTTGGCGCCACCCACCCGGTGGCGCCTTGTTCCCATGACCCATTGACCACCACGAGCCCCGCCATGGAGCCTGCGCTGCTTGCTGCGCGCCACAACCAGGAGGCCTCACGCTGGCGCGCTGCCGGGCAGCGACTGCGTGCCCTGATGCCACGTCACTGGCATCTGTTACTGGCCGCCTGTGTCGCGGCCGAAGCCAGCGCGCTGGTCGGTTTCCTGTGGCTGCTGGCAGTGACCCTGGCGGCGCTGGTGGTGCAGCCCGCCATGCCCGCGGCCAGCGTCTTTATTGCGCTGGCCCTGCTGGCGCTGGCCCGCGCGACCCTGCTGCGTCTGCGAGAACAACTGGCCAGCCAGCTCGGCTTGCGGCTGAGTCACCAACTGCGCCAGACCCTGATGCGTCGCGCCATGGACCCGGCCTGGCGACAACGGCGCGCCGAAGGCAGCGGCCAACTGGCCACCCGGCTGGGCGAACAACTGGACCTGCTGCAGCCCTACTACGCCAATTACCTGCCCGCCCTCTACGCCGCCGCGCTGCAACCTCTGCTGATCCTGGTCCTGGTGTTCAGCCAGAACTGGCTGGCCGGTGCCCTGCTGCTGTTTGCCGCGCCGATGATCCCTCTGTTCATGGCCATCATCGGCATGGGCGTGGCCAATCTGGCAGAGCAGCAGCAACGGCAACTGGCACGTCTCGGTGACCACTTCCTGGACCGGCTGCGCGCCCTGCCGCTGCTGCGTCTGAGCGGCGCACTGGAGCGTGCGGTCGATGACGTCGGCGACGTCACAGACCAGTGGCGCCAGGCCGCAATGCGCGTGCTGCGCGTCGCCTTCCTGTCCTCCGCTGTGCTCGAATTTTTCGCCTCGATCGCCATCGCCAGCGTCGCCATTTATATCGGTATGGCATTGCTCGGTTTTCTCACCTGGGGCCCGGCCGCCAACCTTACCGCCAGTGCGGCCCTGGTGATCCTGTTGCTGGCACCGGAATATTTCGCCCCCCTGCGCAACCTCGGCCAGCACTACCATGATCGTGCCGCCGCCCTCGCGGCCATGGCCGACCTGACACCGCTCCTGGATGACACCCGTGTCGAACCGCATACCGGCGCCGCCCCCCGGGCGCCACACTGGGAGCGCCCGCCATCCGTACACCTCCAGCACCTGACATTGCGTGCCCCCGGCGGTCACCCGGTGCTGCGCGAGGGTATCGACCTGCACGTCGCCCCCGGCGAATGGCTCACCGTTACCGGCCCTTCCGGCATCGGCAAGAGCAGCCTGGCCAGCCTGCTGGCGGGCTTTCAGGATGCCGGCGAAGCCCTGCGTATTGATGGCATTCCCCTGCGCGACATTCCCGTGCACACGCTGCGCGCCAATCTCGCCTGGCTGGATCAGTCACCGCGCCTGTCCGCCGGCAGCCTGCGCAGTAATATCGCCCCTGCCGGGCCTACCGCCGTCCGGCTGGACACGCTGCTGAGCGACTGCGCCCTCGAGGCCGTGGTGCAGGCCCTGCCCGACGGCCTGGATACCCGGCTGGGGGAAGACGGCGCCGGCCTGTCCGGCGGCGAACGCCAGCGCGTCGCCCTGGCCCGCGCCCTGTTTCCGGCACCGCGCCTGCTGATTCTGGACGAGCCCACCGCCAGTCTGGACAGCGAGTCAGAGGCCGCCATCCTGCGCGCCCTCCGCGCCCGCGCAGGCGACACCACCATCATCCTGTTCTCGCACAGCCAACGGGCCGCCGACGCCGCCGACAGGCACCTGGCCCTGGATGATCTGGGCACGGTACCGGGAGCGTCATCATGAGTCGCGCCACCCGCCACTGGGGTTTCCTGCTCAGTCTGGACAAAGGACGACGGCGCTGGAGCCTGGCCGCCGTCGCCCTGGCACTGCTGGCCGCAGGCGCCGCCATCGCCCTGGTGGCCAGTGCGGGCTGGCTGATTACCGCCAGCGCCCTGGCCGGACTCGCGGCCGCAGCCGGGGCGGCCATCACCCTGGAAATCTTTGCCCCGGGCGCCGCCATTCGCGCCTTTGCCGTGCTGCGTACCGTCAGCCGTTACGGCGAACGCCTGCTGGCCCACGAGGCCATCTTCCGCATCATGGCGCGCCTGCGGCAGACCCTGTTTGCCCGGGCCGCACGCCTGCCCTTTGCCCAGTTGCTGACACAACGCCGGGCCAGCACCCAGACGCGCCTGATGCAGGATGTCCAGGCGCTGGAAAACGTGCATGCCGGCTTGCTGCTGCCCACCTTGTCCGCCGTGATCGCCACGCTGGGCCTCGCCCTGGTGGCCGGACTGCTGGCCGGGCCCGGCTTTGCCCTGCTGGTGAGCCTGTTACTGGCCAGCCTGGCCCTGGCCTGCACCGCCTGGGCCCAGTTGCATCAGCAGCGCCACCTGCGCTATGCCCTGCACCGCCAGCGCAACCGCCGCGACCTGCTGCACCTGCTCGACAGCCACCGCGAACTCTACTTCGCCGACAACAACGACCAGCAACTGCAACGCTGGCTGCGCCGCGAAGCTGACAACGCCCTGGCCGAGCATCGTTTGCACCGCCGCGCTGCCAACGGCGAAGCCCTGTTGCAACTGCTGCTCAGCGGCGCCCTGATCACCGCCCTCTGGCTCGCCAGCCGCCTGCTGCTCAGCGGCCACCCCAGCGCCCCGCAACTGGCCCTGCTACTGATCGGCCTGCTTGCCCTCGGCGGCCTCTGGGCCGGCCTGGCCCGCGCCTGGCAACAACTCCCCTTCACCCACGCCGCCATCCGCCGCCTGCTTCCCCCGGGCGGGGCCACCCCCGCAGGCGGCGCTCAACCCGGCCGACGGGAGGGTTCGCATGCAGGTCAGTCCTCCACCACCTGGACGCTCCACCAGATCACCCTGCGCCGAGGCATCGCCACCCGTCCCCTGCTCCGCAACCAGGACCTCACCCTGCACCCCGGCGACGTCCTCCACCTGACCGGGGCCAGCGGCCAGGGCAAAAGCAGCATCGCCAGCCTGCTCTGCGGCCTGCTGCCTGCCGAGTCCGGCGAGATCACCTTCATGGGGGCGCCGCTGGAGACACTGCCGGAAACCGAACGTCTGGCCCGCATCGCCCTGATGCCACAGGACGCGCCGCTGTTGTCGGCCACCCTGCGCGACAACCTGACCCTGGCCAATCCGGAGGTGGATGATCGCACCTTGTGCGCGGCGCTAAGCGCCGTGGGACTCGACGACCTGCTGCCGGATACCGACCCCGAAACCGGCCTCGACACCTGGGTCGGCCTGAACGGCCGCGCCCTGTCCGGCGGCGAAACCCGCCGCATCGCCCTGATCCGCACCCTGCTGCAACGCAGCGACGCCGTCATCCTCGACGAACCCTGGCGCGGCCTGGACGCCACTACCCGCGCCCGCGCCGCTGCCTGGGTCCGCCAGCAGCAGCGTGGCCGTACGCTGATTATTCTTGATCATGAGGTTCGGGAGCGGCGGGATGGGGATCGGGAGTTGGGGCTCAGCGGCTGGCTGGGTGGTGCTTCGTAGCCCGGCCTTGGGGAGGGGGACTCCCTTCCCAAGGCCTCAGTTCGGTGCCAACGGCCAGGACGCCACCTGGTAGCAGGTAGCAACAGGATGGAGGAACCAGACCCTCAGTTGGCTGGAAGTTATTAACCGGGCTGCGCGTGATGGCCCTCGGGGGGCGGGTATGGGGTTTCAGGACTGTCGAGAGGCATGGATGCCGAACGCAAGCCTACAGGGGTGAGACAAGCGTCTTGCGACGCATGCGTCGCGCGCAGTCGAACGCACGTCATCTGTGATGGCGGGCCGGGCCCGCAGGGGATTTACGGCGTGTCCTGAAACCCCATACCCGCCCCCCGAGGGCCACAACCCCCACACCAATAAAAAATGGAAAACACCCAAAAACAGACAGGCACAAAAAAGCCCGGGCATGCCGGGCTTTTCCGTTTTTGGCTCCGCCTGCTGGGCTCGAACCAGCGACCCACTGATTAACAGTCAGTTGCTCTACCGACTGAGCTAAGGCGGAATGTCTTGAGGCGCGTATAGTAGTGATCCACCCCGGGCGGGTCAACACCCGGGGAGATCGTTTGCTGCTTATTTGGTCAGTGCCGCCTCAATGCGCGCCATGGCTGCTTTCAGCGTGTCCAGGCTCACAGCGAACGACAGCCGCATGCAGCCCGGAGAACCAAAAGCGGAACCCGGCACCAGCGCCACACCCGCTTCCAGCAGCGCATCCGCCAGCGCCAGATCGTTCTCGTAGCCGCCTGCCTTGATGGCTTCACTGAAGTCCGGGAACGCATAGAAGGTACCGTCGCCGGGCAGGCAGGTCACACCAGGCAAATCGTTCAGCGCCGCCACCAGATAATCATGGCGCTCCTTGAAGGCCTTGCCCATTTCGGCGATGAAGCCCTGATCGCCTTCCAGTGCCGCCTGAGCCGCTTCCTGGCTGACGGACGCCGGGTTCGACGTGCTCTGGCTCTGCACCTTTTTCATGGCGCCGATCAGCTTGGCCGGGCCACCCGCATAGCCGATCCGCCAGCCGGTCATGCTATAGGCCTTGGACACACCGTTGAGCACGATGGTGCGGTCGCACAGGTCCGGGTTGGCATTGACGATGTTCACGAACGGCTTGCCGGTCCACAGGATGTGCTCGTACATGTCATCCGTGGCAATCAGGATGTCCGGGTGCTTGCGCAGCACATCGCCGATCGCCTTCAGCTCCTCTTCCGTGTAGGCCACGCCGGACGGGTTCGAGGGGCTGTTGATGACGAACAGGCGGGTCTTCGGCGTGATCGCCGCTTCCAGCTGCTCCGGGGTGATCTTGAAGCGGTTCTCGATGCGGGTCTCAATGATCACCGGCTCGCCGCCGGCCACCAGGACCATGTCCGGGTAGGACACCCAGTACGGCGCCGGAATCACCGCCTCGTCGCCGTCGTTCAGGAACGCCAGCGCCATGTTGAAGAAGCTCTGCTTGCCGCCGCTGGACACCAGGATCTGGTTGGCGGCGTACTCAAGGCCGTTCTCGCGCTTGAACTTGGCGATAATGGCCTTCTTCAGGCCCGGGGTACCGTCAACGGCGGTGTAACGGGTCTTGCCGGCCTTGATCGCCGCGATAGCGGCTTCTTTGATATGATCCGGCGTGTCGAAATCAGGCTCGCCAGCCCCCAGGCCAATGATGTCCTTCCCTTCCGCCCGCAGTTCGGCGGCGCGGTTGGTAACAGCCAGGGTCGGTGAGGGCTTGATGCGTTGTACGCGGTCGGACAGCTTCAGTTCGGACATGGACTCCTCGATATGTTGAGTCATGGGTTGAGTCAAGGACAAGCGCGCGTAATCTTACCTGAACAGAGGTCTGTGCGGAATGGCAGAGGATTCAGCAACAGCGGCGGGCTTCAGGCTACACGCCGAGTACAGCCCCGCCGGGGACCAGCCCACGGCCATTGCCGCCCTGGTGGAAGGGCTCAATGACGGCCTGGCGCACCAGACCCTGTTGGGGGTGACCGGCTCGGGCAAGACCTACACCATCGCCAACGTCATCCAGACGCTGCAGCGGCCGACCATTGTGATGGCGCCCAACAAGACACTGGCGGCACAGCTGTACAGTGAATTCCGTGAATTCTTCCCCGAGAATTCGGTGGAATATTTTGTCTCTTATTACGATTACTACCAGCCGGAAGCCTATGTGCCCTCGTCGGATACCTTTATCGAGAAGGATTCGGCGATCAATGAGCATATCGAGCAGATGCGGCTGTCGGCCACCAAGGCGCTGCTGGAGCGGCGTGACACCATCATCGTGGCCTCGGTATCCGCCATCTATGGTCTGGGTGATCCGAACAGCTACATGAGCATGGTGCTGCACGTGGTACGTGGCGATCACATCGATCAGCGTGCGCTGCTGCGCCGTCTGGCCGAGCTGCAATATACCCGCAACGAAATGGATTTTCGCCGTGCCACCTACCGCGTGCGCGGTGATGTCATCGACATCTTTCCGGCAGACGAAGAGCGCGAAGCCGTGCGCCTGGAGCTGTTTGATGATGAAGTCGAATCGATCAGCATCTTCGACCCCCTGACCGGCGAAATCCTGCGCAAGGTATCGCGCATCACGGTGTATCCGAAGAGCCACTATGTGACACCGCGCGAAACGGTGTTGCAGGCCATCGAGATGATCAAGGAGGAGTTGCGCGAACGCCTGGAGGTGCTGCGCAATAATAACAAGCTGGTGGAAGCCCAGCGGCTGGAGCAACGCACCCGTTTCGATATCGAGATGTTGCAGGAGCTCGGGTACTGCAACGGGGTGGAAAACTACTCACGGCTGTTTTCCGGGCGCGCACCGGGCGAGGCACCACCGACGCTGTTCGATTACCTGCCCGACGATGCGCTGCTGGTGATGGACGAATCCCACGTCAGCGTGCCGCAGATCGGCGCCATGTACAAAGGCGACCGCTCGCGCAAGGAAACCCTGGTCGAATACGGTTTCCGCCTGCCTTCGGCACTGGACAACCGGCCGCTGAAATTCGAGGAATGGGAAGCGCTGGCGCCGCAGATGATTTTTGTCTCGGCCACGCCCGGCCCCTATGAAGAGAAACATGCCGGCCAGGTGGTGGAACAGGTGGTGCGCCCCACCGGCCTGGTGGACCCGCAGATCGAGGTGCGTCCGGCCACCACCCAGGTGGATGACGTGCTCGGTGAAATCCGCGAATGCGTCGCCCGCGACGAGCGGGTGCTGATTACCGTACTGACCAAGCGCATGGCCGAGGATCTGACGGAATTTCTGCAGGAGCACGGTGTGCGCGTGCGTTATCTGCATTCCGATGTGGACACCGTGGAGCGAGTCGAGCTGATCCGCGATCTGCGTCTGGGCAAGTTCGACGTGCTGGTGGGGATCAACCTGCTGCGCGAAGGGCTGGACATGCCCGAGGTGGCCGTGGTGGCGATTTTTGACGCCGACAAGGAGGGCTTCCTGCGAGCCGAGCGCTCGCTGATCCAGACCATGGGTCGGGCGGCCCGGAACCTGAACGGTCGCGCCATCCTGTATGCCGACAAGATCACCCAGTCGATGGCCAAGGCCATGGACGAAACCGAGCGGCGCCGGGCAAAGCAGATCGCGTTCAACGAGGAACACGGCATCACACCGACCGCGCTGAACAAGCGCGTGCGGGATATCATCGAGGACACCTACAGCACCGGCACGGGCGGCAAGCGCGGCAGAGGCCGCAAGCAAGCCGTGGCCGAAGAGGCCGCCGCCTACGCCATGCCCACAGACCCGGCCCAGGCGGCCAAAGATATTGCCGCACTGGAAGCGAAAATGCTGGAGCATGCGCGCAATCTGGAGTTCGAGCAGGCCGCGCAATTGCGCGACCAGATCGAGAAGATTCGCGAGGCGGGATTTATGAGTGCGTGACGCGCATTAATGCAAGGCAGCGCGCGGCGCATCAACCTCATCACGGCGGGAGGGGGCTGCGGGCAGCTCAGGCTGGTCGTGAGCTGCCGGGGCATAGCCCATGACATAGCGGCGCAGCAACTGACGCATGGCGGCTTCATCCCCCACTTCCAGGGCGATGCGGAACTGATCCAGCGCCTTCTCGATCACCGCCCAGGGATGCGCCTCCTCGCGGGCCTGCATGATCATCGGATGGCGTGTGCCGACGCCGTCATCGCCGAATAACAGTTCTTCGTACAGCTTCTCGCCGGGCCGCAAGCCGCTGAAGTGGATCTCGATATCACCGAGGGGATTCTGCTCATCACGCACTGAATAGCCCATCAGGTGAATCATCGCGGTGGCCAGATCAAAAATGCGCACCGGCTCGCCCATGTCCAGCACGAACACCTCACCGCCTTCCGCCATGGACCCGGCCTGGATCACCAGTTGCGAAGCCTCCGGAATGGTCATGAAATAGCGGGTGACTTCCGGGTGTGTAACCGTGACCGGCCCACCCTGGCGAATCTGTTCGCGGAACAGCGGCACCACGGAACCGGATGAACCCAGCACATTGCCGAAACGCACCATGGAAAAGACCGTATTGCTGCCGCGCAACGCCATACCTTGCAGGATCAGTTCAGCAAAACGCTTGGTCGCCCCCATAACATTGGTGGGGCGCACCGCCTTGTCGGTGGACACCAGGATAAAGCGCTCGACCCCGGCATTTTCTGCGGCTTCCGCAGCCGAAAAGGTCCCGATGATGTTGTTACGCACGCCAGCCGACGGGTTCATCTCGACAATCGGCACATGCTTGTAGGCCGCCGCGTGGTACAGGGTCTGGATGCCATAACGACGGCACACGCTTTCCAGCAATCCACGCGCCACCACAGAACCCAGCACGGCAACGATTTCGATATCCTGCTGCGCCGCCAGCTCCGTCAGTTCGCGCTCCATGCTGTAAAGGCCGAACTCATTATGTTCCACCAGCACCAGCCGACGCGGGTTCAACTGGATGATCTGCCGACACAGTTCACTGCCAATGGAGCCCCCTGCCCCGGTCACCAGTACGTTGCGGCCAGCGATACAGGCGCCGAGCAGATTACCCTGCGGCGGCACCGGGTCACGGCCCAGCAGATCCTCGATGGCCACATCCCGGATCTGCTCGATGCTCGCCTTGCCGGACACGATGTCGCACATGGACGGCACCGACTTCACTTTCACCGGCAGCTTTTCCAGGAAGGTGATGACTCGCAGGCGCTGGGCGCGAGTCGCTGATGGCATCGCCAGCAGCACCGTTTCGACCTTGCCTTGCTTCACGTAATTATGGAGGCCCTGCCGATTGAGCACCGGCAAACCCTGAATCAGGCTGCCCTGCGCCTCGCGCTGATCATCGACAAACGCCGTGGGGGAGTACTGACGGCCATTGGCCAGCGCCATGGCCAGCTGGATACCGGACGTTCCGGCACCGAAGATCGCCACACGCTCGGGCCGCTCGCGCACATGCAGCGCCCAGAACAGATAGCGCCGCACCAGAAAACGGCTGGCCCCCAGCCAGAGCATGCCGAAGACGGCATAGATGATGAAGACGGAACGCGGCGTGCCCTCCAGACCCAGCAGGCTGCCGGATGCGGCCAGCACCACGGCCGCCATGGCCATGCCGGTGAAAATGGCGATCGCCGCTTCACCTCCCAGATAGCGCACTACGGCGCGATACAGCCCCGACACATACAAAAACGGCACCGTGATCAGCGGTGCCAGGAGGATAAGCCAGGGTTGGGCCACGGTGGGCAAGACATCGCCAACACGCACGGCGTAAGCGACCACAAACACCAGCGGCAAGGCCACCAGGTCTGCGAGCACCATAAGAAGCTGTTTGATGTACCTGGGCAGGCTGATTAGCCAGTGGTGATAACGCTCGAACTGCTCCATGGATAGCAGATGCCTCCGTGCATACACGTTGTCGCGACCAGATCGCCACAACCGAGAAGAGTGTCACTGTGTGACTGAGAAGTCAATCACACAACCTTCACACCCCAGATCCTCTGCCCCCCTTCTGGACAAGCATCCGCCCCGACCGTTGCACGGTACAGAGGGCATTTTACGGAATCATGACCGGGTTCTGGCAGAACCTGTGACCCAGGCCGCGCCAGAACCCGTGATCCGGCCTCAACCCAGCAGCCGGTGCTCCCGGAACACCGTCAACACCTGCTCGGCAGCCTCGTCCAGCGACAACGGCAGTGACGACACCATGATGTCACGCTCACCGCAACGCAGTTGCAGGCGACGCTCCGCCCCGGCCTCCGTGGGCACGATCACGATCAGGCCCGCAGCCAGCAACGGCGCCGCATCATGCTCCGCGGCCACTGCCGGCAACGCCCCTGCGGCAAACAGCACACGCTCCACCAATGCGGCCAGCGCCCCGGCATCCGGCCCGCTCAGGGCAACCCTGACAGCTTGCTGGCCCAGACGCCGGGCGCGGGCTTCAGCGGTGATCTCTGGCAACTGGGCCTGGGCGCTCAGCGGCTCGGCAATGTCGTCCACCATGCCGGCACCCACCGTCACGTTGGTCAGCCGGTCGATCACGATCAGGCTGCCAGTTGCCCGGCAATCGCGATAGCGATCAAACGCCACCGGGCGGGTCAGCTGCAAACGGCACAGGGCAATGCTGTTCAGCGTCAGGCCGTCGGCCGGGCCTTTTTCCAGCGTATTCACGTCGATCTGGTGACGGATCTCGGTGATGGTACCGCTGGTGAAGGTGGTGCCCATCTTGAAGTCGTAGGTCTTGCCGACCTGCAGCGGCTGCTCGTGCATCCACACCAGATGCGCCATGAAGGCATGGCCCATGTCCATGTCGTCGTCGGCGGCCACCAGCATGTCGCCCCGGGAGATGTCGATCTCGTCGTTCAGGGTCACGGTGACGGCCTGGCCCGGATGGGCTTCCGGCAGTTCCCCTTCCCAGGCCACGATGGCTTTGACCGTGGAAGTCTTGCCCGAAGGCAGTGCACGTACCGCCTGGCCAGGCTTGAGCAGGCCGGCCGCCAGCGTGCCGCAGTAGCCGCGGAAGTTCAGGTTCGGGCGGTTGACGTACTGCACCGGCAAACGCAAGCGGCCCAGCGGCTCATCGCGATCCACGGGCAGGTGATCCAGCAACGCCAGCAACGGCTCACCCTGGAACCAGGGCATCTTCTCGCTGGCATGCACCACGTTGTCGCCAGTCAGCGCCGACATCGGCACGTAACGCACGTCCGGTACATTCAACTGGGCCACAAAGGCCTCGTATTCCTGCTTGATCTCGTCATAGCGCGCCTGGCTGAAGTCCACCAGGTCCATCTTGTTGATGGCGATGACGAAATGACGGATGCCCAGCAGCGAGCAGATAAAGCTGTGACGACGGGTCTGCACCTGTACGCCATAGCGCGCGTCGATCAGCAGCACGGCCACCTGGGCAGTGGAAGCCCCCGTGGCCATATTGCGGGTGTACTGCTCGTGCCCCGGCGTATCCGCAATGATGTATTTGCGGTGATCGGTGGCAAAGAAACGGTAGGCCACATCAATGGTGATGCCCTGCTCACGCTCGGATTGCAGGCCGTCCACCAGCAGCGCCAGATCCACCTGCTCGCCGGTGGTGCCATGGCGGGTGCTGTCGCGGGTAATCGCAGCCAGCTGATCTTCGAAGATCATCTTGCTGTCGTGCAGCAGACGACCGATCAGGGTCGATTTGCCATCGTCCACGCTGCCGCAGGTAATGAAGCGCAGCATGTCCTTCTGCTCGTGCTGACGCAGGTAATCTTCGATATTGTCGATCTTGGGGGCTTCGTAAGACATCAGAAGTAGCCCTCCCGCTTTTTCTTCTCCATGGAACCCGCTTCATCATGGTCGATGGCACGGCCGGAACGCTCAGAAGTACGCGCCACCAGCATTTCCTGAATGATTTCCGGCAGGGTACGAGCGCTGGACGGCACGGCGCCGGTCAGCGGGTAGCAGCCCAGCGTGCGGAAGCGCACGTCCATCTGCTTCGGCACCTGGCCTTCCGCCAGCGGCATGCGGTCGTCGTCGACCATCACCAGCATGCCGTCGTGCTCCACCACCGGGCGGGTATCGGCAAAATACAGCGGCACGATCTCGATATTCTCCAGATAGATGTACTGCCAGATATCCAGTTCGGTCCAGTTGGACAGCGGGAACACACGGATCGACTCGCCCTTGTTGATGCGGCCGTTGTACAGGTTCCACAGCTCCGGGCGCTGGTTCTTCGGGTCCCAGCGGTGATGACGGTCGCGGAACGAATAGACCCGCTCCTTGGCGCGGGACTTCTCTTCATCGCGGCGCGCGCCGCCGAAAGCGGCATCGAAACCATGCATCGACAGCGCCTGCTTCAGCGCCTGGGTCTTCATGATGTCGGTGTATTTGGCGCTGCCGTAATCGAACGGGTTGATCCCGGCCGCCACGCCTTCCTGGTTGGTATGCACCAGCAGTTCCATACCCGCTTCCTCCGCCATGCGGTTACGGAAGGCGATCATCTCGCGGAACTTCCAGGTGGTGTCGATGTGCATCAGCGGGAACGGCGGCTTGCCCGGGGCAAACGCCTTGCGCGCCAGGTGCAGCATCACCGACGAGTCCTTGCCGATGGAATACAGCATCACCGGGTTATCGAACTCGGCGGCCACTTCGCGAATGATGTGAATAGACTCCGCCTCCAGTGCCTGGAGATGGGTCATGCGGTGCTCTGGAAGTACCATGGTTACTGGTCTCTACAGTCGAACGTGAAGGCCCCTGCGTGGCGGCAGGAGCAGGATGATACAGGAATTCCGGGGTGGAAGCAGGGGGTGGGTCAGCCCCCCACCGCATCCATGGCCGCCCTGATATTGGCCTCGAACACCCCCTGAATGCGCTTCAGGGCCGCCTCGGTGTGCCCCTCGTAGCGGGTCACCAGCTTGGGCGAGGTATTGGACACCCGGCAGAGCCCCCAGCCATCGGCGTAATCCACCCGGATACCGTCGATGGTATTGCGCTCGCCGTCGCCGAAGTCGCCGTCGGCAATCAGGCGCTCGACAATGGCAAACTTGTTCTCTTCGGCCACCTTGATGGTGATCTCCGGGGTACTGGGGTTCTGCGGATAGCGCTTGAAGAAGCCGTCGGCGTCGGCGCCCTGCCCGGCCAGAATCTCGAGCATGCGCGCCGCGGCATAGAGCCCGTCATCAAAGCCGTACCAGCGCTCGGAAAAGAAGATGTGGCCACTCATTTCCCCGGCCAGCGGCGCCCCGGTTTCCTTCATGCGCGCCTTGATGATCGAGTGGCCGGTGCGCCACATCTCCGGCTCACCGCCCAACTCGCTGACCACCGTGGCCAGGCTGCCGGTGCACTTGACGTCATAGATAATACGCCCGCCCGGTACCCGCGACAGCACGTCCTCGGCAAAAGCCATCATCAACCGATCCGGGTAGATCAGCTCACCGGACGGGGTAATAACCCCCACCCGGTCGCCGTCGCCGTCGAAGCCCAGCCCCAGATCAGCGCCGGTCTCTTTCACGGTACGGATCAGGTCAACCATGTTCTCCGGCTCGCCCGGATCCGGGTGATGGTTCGGGAAGGTGCCGTCGATCTCGGTAAACAGCGACACCACCTCACAGCCCAGCCGCCTCATCAGTTCCGGTGCCAGTTCCCCCGCCACGCCGTTGCCGGTATCCACCACCACCTTGAGGGGGCGCTTCAGATGCACATCCGAGGTGATGCGCTCCAGATACTGCTCACGCAGATCCACATGGCCCAGCGTGCCCTGCCCTTCACTCAGGTCCTGGTTGACCAGGCGGTTGTAGAGGCCCTGTATACGCTCGCCGGACAGCGTCTGCCCGGCAATGACGATCTTGAAGCCGTTGTAGTCCGGCGGATTGTGACTGCCGGTGACCATCACCCCCGAGCGCACGCCTTCAATCTCGAAGGTGGCGTAGTACAGCACCGGCGTGGGCACCATGCCCACATCCACCACATCGCAGCCGCCCGCACGCAGGCCGTCGATCAGCGCCGCGCTGATTGATGGCCCCGACAGGCGGCCATCGCGAGCCACCGCAACAGCGGTCTCACCCGCTGCCCGGGTTTCCGCTGCCACGGCCCGGCCGATCTGGCGGGCAATCTCTTCGCTCAGCGTTTCACCGACGATGCCGCGAATATCGTAGGCCCGGAAGATGCCGGGGGTCAGGGGGACATTGCTCATAAATCCAGGTACCTGTTTTTGGGGGTAGTGTGGTGGAGGCCGATTCACCCACCCGGTTTGCGAATAAAAGCGAGCAGCCCTTCGGTCGAGGCATCCATACTGACGGCCTCGCCATCACGCAACGCGGCCAGGGTATCGGTGGCAATCTTCTTGCCCATCTCCACCCCCCACTGGTCAAACGGATTGATCTGCCACATGACCGCCTGCGCGAACACCTTGTGCTCATAAGCCGCCAACATGGCGCCCAGACTGTACGGCGTCAATTCATCCATCATCAGCGTGGTGCTCGGCTGATTGCCACGATAACGCTTGTAGAACGGCATCTGCTCGCCTTCCGGCAACGCCGCCTCACCCAGCGCCAGCAAGCGCGACTGGGCCAGGCAATTGGCCAGCGCCAGCTCGTGCTGACGCACCAGCTCACGCGCGGCATCAGTATGCACGTCTTCGTGATAACGCAGTGCCGGGGCAATAAAGTCACAGGTCACCGGCTCGGTACCCTGATGCAGCAGCTGGTAGAACGCATGCTGGGCATTGGGCCCCACATCGCCCCACAGAATCGGACAGGTCCGCGTGGTCACCGGATTCCCGTCACGGGTCACCGACTTGCCGTTGGATTCCATTTCCAGCTGTTCCAGATAAGACGGCAGATACTTCAGCCGACCGTCATAGGGCAAGATGGCATGGCCATGGATATTCAGCAGATTGGTATTCCAGACCCCCACCAGCGCCATCAGCACGGGCAGATTGTCCTGCCACGGCGTGGTGCGGAAATGCTCATCCATGAAATGCGCCCCGGCCAGCAACTCACGGAAGCGATCCATGCCGATGCGCAGCGCGGCGGGCAGACCGATGGCCGACCAGAGCGAATAACGACCGCCCACCCAGTCCCATAATTGCAGGCGGTTTTCTTCGGCAATGCCCCAGGCCGCGACTTTTTCCTGTGCGCTGGACACCGCCAGAAAATGACACCGCACCACCGCTTCATCTTCACCCAACGCGCGTTGCATCCAGGTACGCGCAGTCTCGGCGTTGTACAAGGTATCCACGGTCGTGAACGACTTGGACGAAATGATGAACAGCGTGGTCTGCGGGCGCAGCTGGCGCAGCAGGTGCGCCACCTGACTGCCGTCCATGGACGACACAAAATGCACCTGCAACCCCTGCGGCGTCGGCGCCGTAAAATCTTCCAGCGCCCGGCTGACCATGAGCGGCCCCAGGTCAGACCCGCCGACCCCGATATTGACCACATCGGTAATCACTTCGCCGGTGTAGCCACGCCACTGCCCGGCATGCAGCTTGTCGACAATGCGCGCCATGCGGGCCAATTCAGTGTGCACGGCAGCGCGGATCTCCGGCGCCGCCATGTCGCTGTCTTCCGGGGCCCGCAGCGCCCAGTGCATGGCCGCCCGGTTCTCTGTGCAATTGATCGCCTCACCGGCAAACATGCGATGGATCCAGCCGCGCAGGTCACTGGCATCCGCCAGCGTGGTCAGCCGGTCCAGGGTGTCACCGTTGAGGCGCTGCTTGCTCAGATCGAGCAGCAGTGGCCCGACACGCCGATGCAGCCGCTCGAAACGCCGCGGATCGTCCTGAAACAGGTCAGCCAGATGCCGCTGCGACAGATCATCGGCATGGGCCTTCAGATCATTCCACTTCATTTACTTGGTCCCTGGCGCCCCACGCCGTAGTAGGCAAACCCGTTGGCGTGCACAAATTCAGGATCATAGATATTACGGCCGTCCAGCAACACCGGCGCCCGCATCAGTTGTGCCAGACGGGCGAAATCCGGGCTCCAGTACGCCTTCCACTCCGTCACCAGCATCAGGGCGTCAGCCCCTTCCGCCGCGCGATAAGGCTGAGAACACAGGATCAGGTCGTCCCGCTCACCATACAACGCCGTCAACGCCGGCAAGGCTTCCGGGTCGTGCACACGCACCACCACACCCTGCGCCCACAGCGCCTCCAGCAAACGCAGTATCGGCGCATTGTCGATGCGGCCCGAGCCCGGCTTGAACGCCGCCCCCCAGACCGCCACCACCTTGCCCGCCAGATCACGGCCGTAATGCACCCACAGCTTGCGAAACATCACTTCCTTCTGGCGCTCGTTGATCGCCATCACCTGGCCAAGCAGCTCCGAATCGATACCACGGGCCTGCAACGTATTCGCCAGGCTCAACACATCCCGCGACAATCCCGGCCCACCGAAGCCACAACCCGGATACAGGTACGCCTCGCCGATGCGCGGGTCTGACCCCACGCCCTTGCGCACCTGTTCGATATCCACATTCAGGGTGTCCGCCAGATTGGCCATGTCGTTCATGAAGCTGACGCGGGTGGCCAGCATGCCCGTAATCGCGAGTTTCGAGAACTCGGCCTCGCGCGGGCGCATCACCAGAAAGTGATCACTCAACCGGTTGAAGGGCCGGAACACCTCGCGCACCAGCAACTCCACCTTGGCATCATCACAACCGAGCAAGAGGCGCGCCGGGCGCACAAAGCTCTGTACCGCAGCGCCCTCCTGCAGGAATTCCGGCAGGCATACCACCGCGCCCACCGGAAACAGCATCTGCAATTCTTCCGTGGTGCCGACCGGAAAGGCGGATTGGTTGATGACCACCAGGCCCGGGGCTACGGATTGCGCCAGTTGCACCAGCACGTCACGCGCTTGCGGTTCATGTTCCGGCTCAAAGGCCAGAAAAATGGCGCGCACTTCCGGACCCGGCGCTTCATCCAGTGCCCCCCAGCGCAGCCGCCCTTCGGCCAGTTGCTCCTGTAGCAGGCGCTCAAGGCCAGGCTCACGATACAGCGACTGCCCCGCCTCCACCGCTTCCGCGAAGCGCCCGCCGCCGGGCGAGCGCAGCACCACATGATGGCCACTGGAAGCCATGGCGGTGGCGGTCACCAGCGCGCAGAGCGTGTCGCCGTAAACGTCCAGGTGCATGGGGTCTCCTCAAAGTGTTTCAGCAATATTCCCGCACCAGCGCCCTGAAAGCATCACCCACTTCGGGATGCCGCGCCGCGTACGCCAGGGTCGCCTGCAAATACCCTGCCTTGCTACCACAATCATAAGTCTTGCCCGTCATCCGATAGGCCTGCACCGGCTGCTCCTGAATCAGCGCCGCAATCGCATCGGTCAACTGGATCTCGTTGCCGGCACCGGGCTTTGTTTCCGCCAGCAACTCGAAAATCCGCGCGGGCAAGACGTAACGCCCCACCACCGAAAGATCCGACGGCGCTTCATCCGGTGCCGGCTTCTCCACCACCCCGGTCATGGCCGTGCTTTCACCCGCCCCCGGTGCCGCGCCGTCCAGCGACACGATGCCGTACTGGTCCACCCGCTCACGGGGCACCTGCTCCACCATGATCTGCGACGCCCCGCTTGTCTCGAACGCCTTGATCATGTGACCCAGATCCGTCTGCCCCGGCGTCGCATGGTTGTCCACCAGTACATCCGGCAGCAGCACCGCAAAGGGGGCATCACCGATCACTTCGCGGGCGCACAGCACCGCATGGCCCAGGCCCAGCGGCTTGCCCTGGCGCACGCTGATCACCCGCACGTCTGGCGGCACAATCGAGCGCAGCACCTCCAGCAGCTTCTGCTTGCCCTTCTTCTCCAGCTCGGTTTCCAGCTCATAGTGCACATCGAAGTAGTTTTCGATCGCCGCCTTGGCCGAGTGGTTCACCAGCACGATCTCCCGCACCCCGGCGGCTACGGCTTCGTTGACCACATACTGGATCACCGGCATGTCCACCACGGTAATCATTTCCTTCGGGATCGACTTGCTCGCCGGAAGGAAACGGGTGCCCAGGCCCGCTACGGGCAATACAGCCTTTCGAATCATCACTGCTCCTGTCACATCGCTCTGTCAGTCCACCGTTACGCAGATAAAGCGCAACGGCCAATGCATCAGTACCTGATCACCTTCTGTGCTGACACCCGGGCCAGCGACAACAGCCTCAATCACTGCCTCATCATCGGGCGCATTATCCAGACCGAACAACAGCCGGCAAAATGAACCCATTTCGGCGAGCGAGGCAAAGCGCCAGGCCACATCCAGAAGCTGATCCTCCTGAATGTGCCATCCGGCCTGCCGCAACAGCCCGGTATCGGCATCATCCAGGAACAACCCGTGATGGCCCATAGGGCAAAACTGGTCCACCGGGCCATTCAGGAAAAGTGCCGTGGGCGTGCCCGCCTGCACATCCGCAATGCAGGCTACCGCACCCGGTTTCATAAGCCGCCGCATTTCCGAATATACCGGGCCACGCTGCTCGATATGATGCAACCCGGCCAGCGACACCAGCCGGTCAGCGCACGCGTCCGGCAAGGGGATTCGGGTCAAATCCTCCGCCAGCACCAGCGCCGGGCGGGCATCAGGTGCCAATCGCTGAATAAACCCATCCGTGCTTTCCACAGCGGTGTAGCGCACTTCGTGTCCAACCGGTCCCCCGGGGATCATGTCCCTCAGCCAGGCACCGCCGGCAGGCACGTCCAGCAAATGGCAGGCAGCGTTGCCTACCCTTGCGGTGATCAGCGCCTGCTCGAACTCGACGCGGCGCGCCTGCGGGCACTGGGCCATAGCGGCTGTGTACTGCGCGCCCCGGCGCTCAAAGATGTCGGCATACTGGTCAAACATGGCGGCCCCGCAAGCGGCGGCTCCAACGCTTGGTCGCGTTACGCCAACTCATCCGCCGTGTCACATCCGAGATCGCCGCCCGGATTGGCGCAGGCAGGCGCTCATCGCCCCGAGCGCTCCGGTTGAGCAACTTCCAGATAATCACTTCGGTAGGACCCAGCTTCAGAGAGCGGATGGCCTCCGGCGTCAGCGGCAAGGGGAACGCGGGCGGCACTGGCAACCCTTCGAGCTGGAAGTTGAGCATATTGCGAATACACTTTTCGCAGCGGCAGCAGTTAGCGTCACGCTGCGCCCCTTCCCAGCAAACACGCAACCCCTGCATGGCTGCTGGCCACTCGCTGATAGTCCGCAACTTCACGGCACGCGTATGGGTGGCGCCGTCATGCACAATTTGCAGCGCTTCTGACGCAAGCATCGGATCTGACAGCGGGTTGGACCCGTTCACCAGCTCCCCCGCAGACAGCGCAAACGATGACGGGATATACAATCGGCCGAAAGCGGGCGACAGCAGATGTCCGCAGGCTGCCAGTGCCGTAGCAAAAATATAGCCCCAGCGCTGCCGGTTCACCGACCGGATATTGGTACGAACCCACACCAGCGACATATCCAGCGAGGCCAGCATCTGCGCGGACGACGCCATCGCCGACGCGAAAGCAGGATCATCCAGGGGGATATCCAGCCCATGTACCATGAGTCCCGCATCAATCCGCGGGTAGCGCGGGTCACCCTGCGCATGACGAAATGCGGTAAAGCAACTGTCCGCACCGCCGGAAAAGGTGGACAACGCCGCCCGGGCAGGGGGCGGATCGGCAACCACCTGATCCACCTCCAGCGCCACGCGATGGTAACGAGCGGGCACAAACTGCGCCCACACCGCCATGAACTCCTCCAGGCGATACAGCAGGCCTGCCGAGACAGACCCCTTGACCCGCACCGGCACATTCCGGGCCATGCCCTCGAACAGCATCGCCACCAGGAACGGGTCGGCGAGCGAGGTCACCGGCGTGTCCGGTGCCACCTCGAACCAGAGCGTGTCCTCTCTTCCGTCCGGAAAGCAGATACGCGCGGCACAATGCAGACAGTCATCCCGGCGAACCGGCGCCAGCGGTTCAATCAGTAACGCGGTAGTAGCTTCGATACCATTCGACAAAACGGCGGACCCCCTCTTCGATACTTGTTTGTGGAGCATAGCCGGTATCCCGCTGCAACGCCGTCACGTCGGCATAGGTGTGCTCCACGTCGCCCGGCTGCAAGGGCAGCAGCTCTTTTTCTGTGGTCTTGCCCAGGGCGGTTTCCATCAGCTCGATGTAGCGCAGCAGCTCGACCGGCTGGCTGTTGCCGATGTTGTAGACCTTCCAGGGCGCACGGCTGGAGGACGGGTCTGGCTTGAGACCGCTCCAGTCCGGATTGCCCTCCGGAATACGGTTCAGGGCCCGCAGCACGCCATCGACGATATCGTCGATATAGGTGAAATCGCGCTTGTGCTGGCCATAGTTGAACACCTTCAGCGGTTTGCCCTGGCTGATCGCGTGAGCAAACAGGATCGGCGACATGTCCGGCCGGCCCCAGGGACCGTACACGGTAAAGAAGCGCAAGCCGGTGGTGGGCAGCCCGTAAATGTGGCTGTAGGTATGCGCCATCAGCTCGTTGGCTTTCTTGGTGGCAGCATACAGCGACACCGGATGGTCCACGTTGTCGTGTTCAGAAAACGGCATGGTTTCGTTGGCGCCATACACCGAGCTGGACGACGCATAAACCAGATGCTCCACCTTGTGGTGGCGGCAGCCTTCCAGAATGGTCAGAAAACCCGTCAGGTTGCTGTCGGCATAGGCCATCGGGTTTTCCAGCGAATAACGGACCCCGGCCTGCGCCGCCAGATGCACCACCCGGTCAAAGCCCTCTTCTGCAAACAGCGCCGCCATGGCGTCGCGGTCGGCCAGGTCCTGCTGCACAAAGCGGAAGTTCGGGTACGGCGCCAGGCCGTCGAGGCGCGCCTGTTTCAGCGACACCTCGTAGTAGTCATTGAGGTTATCCAGGCCCACCACCTCATGCTCATCAGCGAGCAAGGTGCGGGCCACATGGAATCCGATAAAGCCGGCGGCGCCGGTGACGAGAATTTTCATGAGCGGCTCACACTGTCCCCGCGACCCACGGCGTAATACATCAACCCGGCCGCCTTCACCGTCTCCGGATCAAACAAATTACGACCATCCACCAGCACCGGAGTTTTCAGGGTCTTCTTCAACGTCGCGAAATCCATCACCCGGAACTCCTTCCACTCGGTACAGATCACCAGCGCGTCGGCCCCTTCCAGCGCTGCCTTGCGGTCCTCCACCAGGGTCAGGTCTTCCCGTTCCCCGTAAATACGGCGGGTTTCCTTCATGGCTTCCGGGTCGTAGGCCGTAATCCGGCCCCCGGCCGCCCATACCGCTTCCATCAGCGTGCGGCTCGGCGCCTCACGCATGTCATCCGTATTGGGTTTGAACGACAGCCCCCACACAGCGATGTTACGACCCTTCAGGTCGCCATCAAACGCCGCCGACAACTTGGTAAACAGCGTCTCTTTCTGGCGGTCGTTCACCGCTTCCACAGCGGCCAGAATCTTCGCCTCATAGCCGACACCGCGCGCGATACGCTCCAGCGCCTGCACATCCTTCGGGAAACAGGAACCACCGTAGCCACAACCGGGATAAATGAAGTGATAGCCAATGCGCGGATCAGACCCGATGCCATGGCGCACATGCTCGATGTCCGCCCCCAGCCGCTCAGCCAGATTGGCCATCTCGTTCATGAAGCTGATCTTGGTGGCCAGCATGGCGTTGGCCGCATACTTGGTCAGCTCCGCCGAACGGATATCCATGAAGATCAGCTTCTCATGATGGCGGTTATAGGGCGCGTAGCACTCACGCATCAGCCCCTCGACCTTCTCTGAATCGGTGCCGACCACAATCCGGGCGCCCTTGGTGAAGTCCTCGATCGCCGCCCCTTCCTTCAGGAATTCCGGGTTCGAGCAGACATCAAAGTCCAGCGTGGCGCCACGCGCCGCCAGCGCCCCGGCCACCGCCTCGCGCACCCGGTCTGCCGTGCCCACGGGCACCGTGGACTTGTTCACCACCAGTTTATAGTCCTGCATGTGCTCGCCGATGGTGTTGGCCACCGCCAGCACATACTTCATGTCCGCCGAGCCGTCTTCGTCCGGCGGCGTGCCCACGGCAATGAACTGCAGGGTGCCGAAGTTGACCCCCTCCGCCGCATCGGTGGTAAAGCCCAGTCGGCCTTCCTTCACGTTGCGGCTGACCATGGGCGCCAAGCCCGGCTCGTAAATGGGGATCTGCCCCTGCTTGAGGGCCGTGACCTTGGCCTCGTCCACATCCACACACAGCACGTTATGGCCCGCATCCGCCAGGCAGGTTCCCGTGACCAGGCCCACATAACCTGTGCCGAAAATGGTGATGTTCATCAAAGACTCCGTCTGATTTCAAGGTGGGTATGATGCCACTGCTGCGCCATTACTCCCAGCGCAGCGCAAGGCGGCCCAGCAGCTCGTACCAGGCCCGTTCGGATTTTTCCAGATGGCGACTGGCAGGCAGCCAGTAACCGAGGGTGTGGCGGCTGTCGCGGCCCGCCAGGAATTGGGTGGGCGCAGCCTCCGGCACCAGCCCCGCCGCCCGGAAATGCGCCATGGCCCGGGGCATGTGCGAGGCCGAGGTGACCAGCACCACCCGTGCGCCCTCGCCCAGTTGCGCCGCCACAGCGCGGGCTTCCTGACCAGTGTCTGTGGGGAATGTGAGGGTAATCAGCGCCTGTGGGGGCACGCCCAGGGCCACGGCGGCTTCGGCGTAGCCCACGGCAATGGGGCCCTGGTCGCTGCGGGGGCTGGTGCCGGTGACGATTAAGGGGAAGTCCCCCAACCGCCACACCCGAATGCCCTCCATCAGCCGCGCCCGCGAGCTGTCATTCAACCGCCCCACCACGCCCCAATCCCGGCCCGGCTGCCAACCACCACCCAGCACCACCACCGCCTGCACCTCCTCCGGCAATGCCTCCAGCACCGGATACTGCGCCTCCAGCGGCCCCAGCCAGCGATCAGCCACGGGGGCCCAACTGGCCACACAGAGCGCCAACCCGGCCCCAAAGGCCAGCGCCCAGCCGGCTGCCTTGCGGCGCGTGGTCAGCAGCACCAGCCCCAGCAACAACAGGCCCAGCAGGACCGGCCCGGGCATCAACAGCTGGCCGGTGATGGCTTTAAGGGTGGTGTACATGGATCTTGCGCGACAGGTCAGTAAAGTAATCGCGTGACCAGATATTCAGCTGGTCAGGGGTGCGGATAAACGGCTGCACATCACGGCGTGCCGATTCAATATCGAGGGATCCTATGCGCGCACTCAGCAACTGTTGAAATGCTGCTTCATCCAGCACATCGTCGCCCCAGTCCCCGCTCTGCCTGGCCCTTATCGCCAAATGCTCCAGATTCAACGGCACTGCGTTGCGCACATACCACTCGAAGTCATACCAGTCTCGCCCCTTCACCCTGTTCTTCCAGCGCCGAAATAGCAGTGCATGCATCTTCCCT
This sequence comes from Isoalcanivorax indicus, assembly GCF_003259185.1. Classification (NCBI taxonomy): domain Bacteria; kingdom Pseudomonadati; phylum Pseudomonadota; class Gammaproteobacteria; order Oceanospirillales; family Alcanivoracaceae; genus Isoalcanivorax; species Isoalcanivorax indicus. The sequence continues at coordinate 1,243,760 of NZ_QGMP01000001.1, read as the reverse complement.
GCGTAAAGATCCGGCAACGCATAACACTTCACGTAGAACGAATAAGGCTGCACGAGCAGCTTTTCCTCCGTGACAAACCCGCCTGGCGGATCAGTGTCGACCTCAAACTTGATTTTCAGAACGCGCTGTCCGGCTACCCTGACATCGTAAATGCTGGTGTTTTCTTTCAGAAATGCCGAAACCACCGCCGAGGCACTGACTTTTTTTCGTTGTGAAATATCGATCTCGAAACCAAATGCCTTGAATTCGGCGGTAAGGGCGCGAAAGTAGGGCTCAAGCGAAAAATCCGGATCAGCGGCCAGCAAGGAGAAATCCAGATCCTCGGAAAAACGCGGCAGACCATGGAATATTCGCAGACAGGTGCCACCATAAAACGCGGCCCGGTCAAAGAACCCGGCACGCTGAAGGCCCGCCAAAGCGATCTCCTGCATCACCTCTCGAAGGGCATGACGCCGCTCATCTGCAGGGTAGCGGGCCAACATCTGCTCGATGACTTTCACTGCATGCCCCCCAGGATTTTCCCCAGCAGCTCCAGCTGTCGGCGCTTGTAGTCTGCGTTGACGTAATGCGCCACAACAGTGTCATCAGGCACCATGTCGGCAAGCGTAGCTTCGTCCAGTCGCAAGTCCTCGAACAGGAAGCGTTGCATGGCCGCAAAGCTGGTTGCGGTGAGATTACGGGTCAAGATGACCTTGTCGCACAATGCCTTGGTGGGCCCTGCCATCAAGAAGCACTGATTTTCAGCATCCATGTGTTGCTCTATCCCCACCGGGAAAAGGCGCTCCGGCAGTGTGGTATACGAAAACCGACCCAGAGGATTATCAAACACCCGGCTGCGCCGCATGCAGACTGACGTCAATTCGTGCACTCTCTCCGGAATCAGGCCGTACCAGGACAACGCGTAATCCAGAGACACGCATGAAGGGCCATACAAATGGTTGGCGATCAGGGGCAACGACAGCGGCGCCTGCCGCCAGGTCGGCCCCACAACATACAGCCCCCGCTTGAGGGGCACCAGCACCCCCTGGCGCAGCCACTCCGCTATCTTGTCGTTGGGGCGTCGATAGCTGGCCAGGAGCGGCAACAACGCCCCATGGCCGAAGGGCACCGCCCCGAAACGGGCAAGTTGAGCTTCCAACATCGCATCATTTTTTGCATACATAATCGGAAAATATCCGATTAAGCATACAATATCAATAGGTCAGGCAGCAGGCAGATGCCGGTTCAGGAAGTCGAGTTGATCGCGCAGGCTGATCTGGCGGGCCTCGCCCTGGTAGATGTCGAAGTGGCCCACCGGGTAGCGGCGGACCTCGGACTGCGGCATCAGGGCGGCGGCTTTCTCCGCAGCGGCCATCGGGGCCACGGTGTCTTGCTCGCACAACAGCAACAGCGCCGGGCATGGCACCCGCGCCGCATAGCGCACCGGGCGGAACAGCATCAGCCGGCTGGAGACCCGGGCCGCGACCTTGTTGGGCACGCCAGCAGGTAACAGCGCCGTGTAGCCGTCGTAACAGTCATGGGCTGTCATGGCCGCCACCTCGCCGGGCTTGCCCGCCGAAGCGATGTAATGCGGCGCCGCGCCCACCAGGCCCCGGGCCATATCCACCGCGCCATGGGCGCTCAGCTTGAGCAGGTGCCACGGCCCGGCATAGCCCAGCACCGCCCGCACCGACGCCAGGCCATCCATCATCGGGCACTGGGCAATAATGGCCCGCACCCCGCCATCCCGCGCCGCCGCCACGGTGACCAGGCCACCGCCAAACGACGTGCCCCACAGGCAAATCGCGTCGGCACGCACGCCCTCCAGCCCGCGCACAAAGGCCAGCGCCGACAGCCAGTCTTCCACCTCCTGCTCCGGCACCAGCAACTGGCGCGGCTCGCCGCCGCTGGCACCAAAATGCCGGTAGTCGAAGATAAAGACGCTGTAACCCGCCGCCACAAACGCCTCGGCAAACGGCGCCAGACCGCAGTCGCGGGTGGCCGCAAAACCGTGGCCCATGATGATGCAGGGGCGCGGGCCCTTGCCCTGGCCGCTATAGAAGTAACCTCGGCAGGTGATGCCGTGGCTGTCGAAAGTGAGGTCTTGTGGGGTCATGGGGTATCCTTGATTGCCGCATGGCTGTGCCAGGTTTACAACAACGCCAGCACCTTGCGGACGCAGGCGTCCAGGTCGTCGGTGGCGGTGGTGAAGTTCTTGATCAGGCCGATATCGACCCGGTAATGCCTTCAATAACCCGCTGATACATCCACAGGTGTTACCAAGCTCTCCCCCGCCTGATAAGCCTCGGCATTGCGGGCAAAGATATCCAGAGCACGTTCCAGATAATAAGGCGTGGTGCCTGACACATGGGGAGTCAGCAACAGGTCCTGGCGGTTCCAGAGCGGAGAATGAGCAGGCAGGGGCTGCTGCTCGAAGACATCCAGCGCCGCACCGCGCAACTGGCCGCTGTCCAGCGCGTTCAGCACCGCATCACCACGCACCACGCCGCCACGGGAAATATCCACCAGTACCGCCCCGGGCTTGAGTTGCGCAAGCAGGCCCTGATTCACAAAGCCACGGGTCTCGTCGGTCAGTGGTAAGCAAACGGCCACATAATCTGCCTCGGCCAGCAACTCACCCGCTTGGGATTGCGGGCGCACATCCACCACACCCTCCATCGGGCGCGGATGCCGCAGCGTGCCGGTGACAGTCATGCCAAAGGCACGGGCGCGTTGCGCCAGCGCCTGGCCAATATGCCCCAACCCGAGCACCACCAACCGTTGGCCGGTGAGCTCCTGAAGCCAGGTGCGTTCCCAACGATGCTCCCGGGACTGCGCCACAAAGCGATTGAACTGCTTGGCGAAGAACAACATGGCACCGATGGCGAACTCGCTCATGGGCGCGCCGTGCACGCCACTGCTCTTGGTGAGCAGCACCCCTTCCTTGTCGAAGGGCATGTCCCAGATCTTCTCTACCCCGGCAGACAGGAAGTGAATCCACTTCACCCCTGACACCCGTGCAAGGATGTCCGGCAACTCCGGTAACGTGGGTGCAATCACAACGTCGAACGATGCGCACGCCATCAGGTCTTCAGTACAGGAAGCGAACCCCAGGGCTGCCTGTGGCAAGTACGTGGCCATCGCCGCCTTGACCTGCTCACGCTGCTGCTCAAGCACACCGCTCTTTTGCACGAACAGCACACGCTCGATAGTGGGTCGCTCAACCTCGCTCACGGCGGATTCTCCCTGCAATCTCGAAAACCCGTGTGGCCAGGCGCTCATGATTGGCAAACAGCGCCTCGTCATCGGCAGCGAGCCATCGCGCTTCCAGATCGCGCAGCTTGTCCAGCTCAGCAGCCAAGTCGATATCCCCATCGCGGAAGGCGCGGGACAAGATGACATGCTGCGACCGCAGGCGCACATGCTCACCCATCACATAATCAGCAGGCAGGTCGCCCTGCCCCACCCGGGCAATGCCGCCAATACCGAAGGGGATATCGTGCGCACTAAGTATTGATGCAGGCAGATCAAGCAGGCTGGCCGCCAGGGGCTCAAAGAGGAAATCCAATGCCATGCCCAGTGACAGATCGTTCAGCCCAAAGTGAATCTGATCACCACTTTCCAGATGCGGGAGCAGGGTTTGCAAGCGCACCAATGAAGCGGGCGTTTCAGCCAGCAGCGTGACAGGCATGCGCCCGGCGACGATCTGCTTGAACCGGGCAACCTCTTCTGCAGAGAAGAACATCGGCAGCATCAGCCGATCGACACCGCGCTGGGCCAAGGCGTCTACTTCGCCTTGCGTACCCTCATGCAGCGGGTTGATACGTACCATCAACTCGGCATCGGAGAGGCTGTCACGAAGGCGAGCCACGTCATCCAGCGTGTGAGCTGCCTTATGGGTGTCCAGGTGGCCCTGACGCTCCGCCTTACCCAATATCTCCATGTCGGCAAAGATACGTTGCACACCACAGGACTCAGCATGGCGTGCCATGGCGGGGTCACCCGTAATAAACATGTACTTCATAAACGCTCCTTGAACTACTCCTTGTTGGGGGATGCATCCTTGCTTGCCGCATCGCGGGCTTGCTGGGCGCGCAGACTGTCGCGATAAGCACGCCAGTTCTGACCTTCGCCACCATAAACGCCGGACCCTTTCAGCACCACCACCACTGTCTTGAGGATGATGCCGATGTCGTACCAGAAACCGTAATTCTGCACATACTCCGAATCGGCCTGAAGCTGTTCCAGCCAGCCCAGGCTACGGCGGCCGCGCACCTGCGCCAGGCCGGTGAGGCCAGGGCGAACGTTGAAACGGTCCATATGCTCCGGCGGCACGACTTCGAGCTGCTCAGGGATGATGGGGCGTGGCCCGACGATGCTCATATCGCCCTTGAGCATGTTGATCAGCTGCGGCAGTTCATCCAGGCTGGTGGCGCGCAGGAAGCGGCCGGCACGGGTAATGCGAGGATCATCGCCTTCGCTGATCACCTTTTCGGCGTGTTGGTCGATCTGATCAGGAGCGCGATCCACCATGGTGCGGAACTTGTAGATGCGGAACAGCTGGGCATCTTTGCCAACTCGGTTCTGAAGAAACAGTGCAGGCCCCTTGCTATCGAGCCTGATCCATAGCGCGATGGCAAGCAGAGGCAGAGACAACAAGAGCAACGCGGCACCACACGACAGGATATCGAAAGCTCGCTTGACGTGATCGCTCATTAACTACCCTTTAATCAAAACAACACAGAATGAAAAATCAGGACTCACCCGGGCGACCGGCCCGGCCAAGGTTAGCTTGCACGGTATCGGCACTGCGAGTTTCCCACAAAGGTTCCACATACAGCCTGCCGCGCTTGGGAAAGAGCGCCGCCATGATGCCCGCCTGGCCGCGCAGATAGAACTGAAAGCGGACCACAGAACCATTATGGGGCTGGAAGCCATGAACGTTGCGCAGCTTGTCCGTGGTGGTGATGCTTGCCAGCGGCCCCACAACTTCATCGCGGCATACGCGAAGTGTCGTTGGGTTGGTGTGCAAATCACCCACCAGATCAAACTCCTGAACAGCCATCTGACCGCGTGCAATGACCTGGGTAGACAAGACATCACGATGGCCATGCGGCTTATGTATGTTGCCGGGCGCCATGAAATGCAGCTTCAAGTACCAGCGCTTGAACGGCACATAGAACAGTGCCCTTTTAAGCGTGATATCTACGTTTTCATCATCCGCTATGGGTTGGTTTAGCCACGCATCAAGTTGGCCGTTAGACACTGCTGCCTTCATCACCTCAGCAACCTGTGTGATAAAAGCTTCATTGTCCAACTCACCATCTTCCAGGCGATACACAAGTTGCCAGATATCATCAAGCAAGCCGCCCTCGAAAGGACCTTGAAGCAGCGGACGAATCAGCTTGCGATGCAACACACGATCCTTGCTTGCAGCCCAAGCCAGAAACGGCGAGAGCAGCACAGCATAGATCAGACGGAAGAAAAGCTTTACGAGGCTCATACCTAGGCTCCTGAGCTGCTATTTGGCTCTATCAGACCCATTGCTTCTAACATATCAGCGTTAACTTTATGTACATCATAAACCTCTTCCGCACGCTTTCGACCTGCCAGCCCAAATGCTCCGGCAAGCTCTGGATTCTCAGCAAGCTCAATAAGCCTGACAGCCAACTGCTCCGGGTTCCTGGGCTCAACCAGATAACCTGTCTCGCCGTGAATCACAGGCTCTCGACAGCCCACAGAATCAGTGGTGACCACGGCGCGGCTCATGGCCATCGCCTCAAGAATCGACCGAGGGATACCCTCACGATAGTAGCTTGGCAGCACAAAAGCTGTGCACTCGGACAAGGCCGGCCGAACATCGGGGATACGGCCAAGGTATTCGATGTAACCACGCTCAACCCAATCATCGACTTCAGCAGGGCTGATGGCATCCGGGTTTTCATCAAAGTCACCGGCCAGGACGAATCGAGCCGACGGGAGCTTCTTCTTGACGATTGCTGCTGCGGCAGCATAGTCACGAACGCCCTTCTCCGACAGGAGCCGCGCCAACATCAAAAAGGTTGCGGGCTTGTGATTAACCTCAAGAGGCAATCCTGAAAAGCGATCCAGATCAATGCCTGAACCACCCACGACTATCGAGTGTTTGTGTTTTGGAAGAATGCCGGCAGACAGCAAATCGGCCTTGTCATCGGGATTTTGGAAAATAACGAGTGAAGCGGATCGCATACCCAGCCAATAAAGCATCGATGCGAAACGAGAAACTAGAGACCTACGTGAGGAGGCGGGAGAAGAAAAAGCATGCCCCAAACCTGTAATCAATGCCGCCCTAACCTTTACCCTCGCAAGCCATGCGGCCATCATACCGAAAACAACAGGCTTTATGTTGTAAGAAAATACAGCAGCTGGCCGATATCTTAATAAAGTAAAGAAAATAACCAATATAGCAAAAAAATCATAAACTGGGTTCGCTCCAGATCGATCAAGGGGAAGATCATGAAGGCGCACGCCCAAATCAGTAAGTCGCTCCCTCACCGCTTCGCTTTCTTTGATCTTTGGAGCCATAGCATGAACAATCAGCCCATTATCAATGAACTCTTTAATGAGATTCTCTCTGAAGTTCATCAGCGACCGTGGATGAGCTGAAAAAATAAATATCGAAGAGTTAACTTTAATCTTCATAGCCTCTTCTCAGGGCCTGCCGTCAGCTAAAAGAGACGATACAGCATCTTTGAAATTTAACTCAGAAGTCTTCGCAGATTTCTTGACAGCTTCTTTTACGCACATCCCGTCATATTGACCTGAGCGCAGGTACATCATAAGTTTTTCCGGCAGACCATCCTTAAACCCTTCTTTATTATAATCGCAGAAGTCCAATTCCTCGATATAGTCATAGAATCGCTTTGTTTTAATAACATGCGAAGGGCAGGATATAACAGGAACCGATAGAGACCGCGCAACTATTCCGAGATGAAGCTTTGTTGTTATTACTAAGTCCAACTCCGAAACCTCCTTAAGTAGTTGGCCCGGCTCTTGGTAAGAGAGCACATGATCTATGTCGATGGCATTAACGAGTAGACGTTCAGCGTCTGCGGAGCGAGCGGGATGCTGACCAGCTTTCTTCTGGTCATGAATGACCACTATCTTTAGCTCGTAACCATTGGGAATTTCATCGCGCACCTTCGATACCAAACCTTTAAAATAGTTTACATCTGCACAATCCGTGAGCTCATGAACATGAAGCCCGAGCATGAAAAATCTATCAGCGCGATCGACCCTTGAAGGCAAGGATTCCGGATAAAGGTCATTAATTCTGTCTCTATCTATTGACATTGCACTATCTACAGCAAGGTTAACTTTCTTGCCTTTTATAGCCATAGAGATGGCATTGGAATGAGATTCTCCATTTCTAACACAACAGTAGCTACTATAGTTTATAGCTCTTGCGACAACTCTACGGAAAATAGGGTTAGATATTGGACCTACCTCAACACCAGATATAACGACTGGAACAGACTGCGCCTCAGCAATTCTGAAGGCAGAACCATAAACGTCATCGTTTCTTAACCCCCATGCCATTTTTTTTATTATCTTCTTTATCCAGCCATCGTTAAGAAAGGGCTTCTCTCCAAAGTATCCGCCGCCATTGAAAACAAGGAGATCAGCTGAGGAGATTGATTTAACCCAATCGCCCTTTCTTGAGTAGAGGCCTTTATGCATCAAGAATTCCATTTCAGCTTTAGGGCACACCTCTTTCACCCAACTCATATAGAGATCTCTCAGCAACTGATCTCCAAAATTGTCGATTCCATAAATTGAGCTTGCACCACAAAACACTACCTTTTCCACGTTCTTCGCTCCTCAAATTATTTCTTTAAACTTCCTTTCAATAAGTAAATCAAAAGGATAAAAATCCAAAAAATGGTGTTCCTTAATCCTTGATGCGTCAAAGAGTAGACCATTGGGCCTAGAAAAATAAGAAAGCCAACGACATCTGACCTCCTTATAGCCGAAAAAAGAAAAGCACAAAAAATGAAAAACCCAACAACTCCATAGGAGAAAAGAACTGTTCCAAGAGAGGAATGTATTTCATGTCGATGGTATAAACCAAATCTGGAGCGCTCGCCTTCAGCGGCGCCAAATATAAGGTACTCAGGATAATCTAAAATTCTAGAATATCCGCGACTATCACCAACATTTTCTGTTTTTGTCTCGATCAGAGATATTCGCCGCTCAACACTCTCCGACACATAGTATAGCTTATCGTCAAAAGCAACCGCCAGAAATGAAACAGAGAAGACAAAAACAAAAGGAGCAATTACAATCGTCTTCGCCCCCTTTCTATATAAAACGACAACCGAGGCTAGAACAATAAAGAACAAACCGGCAATAGCAGTTAAAGAAAATGAAAGAAACACAAGCAACAATGACAAAATGAAATTGTATGCAAAGTATTTATGAGAAACTCGGCCATTCTCAAATATCAGCAACGATATTCCTGCACATAGAAGACCAAAATAGCCCATTTGATTTGGGTTGTTGAACAAAGCCGCTTGCCTTGACGCATGCGCATCAAAATTCAAAACTTGGTATAAAACCGAAACTGTAAGCCCCGCAGAAATACCATATAGTATAGCCTTTAAGGTTAAATCACTGTTCTTCTTGTATGACGAATACACCAGAATCATAGCCAGAAAATTATACAAGTAAAATACCGGGGCCATCATGGTGCTATAAGAAGAAAGAATAATTGACCAAGACACTGAAACAACAAAAACATAAAACACAAAAACTAAGCCCGGGATTACTAAGTCGTAGCCTCCCCGATCTATTCTGATTCCGGATATGGCGGCCAGGAAAATAAAACATACCATCACAAAGTCAGCTAGCTGCGGCAGCCCGCTATCGAACAAATATATAGGCGAAAGCCCGAAGTAAAGGCCCAGAAAAACCATCAACGGGAGGCCGGAATAACGCCCCCTTCTATTCGCTCTTGTATCATCCATGTTTTCGTACTATCGCCGTGTAGGGAAGTGGATTTATGGAAAGCTCTTTTTTTGCGTATACGCAAAGAAAAAAGTTTAGCACAAACAAAGATACCGAAAATGCTATAGCTGCCCCCATTATCCCGCAGGAAGGAACGAGCACAGCATGCAACACCACAGAGGAAAATAATGAGAAAGAAAGAGCTTTTATGGTTTTTCTCTCCTTTCCGCTCATATTAAGAAGCGCCGCCGCAGGGCCTGTTAGCGCATTGATCACCTGTCCAGAACAAATTATAACACCCGCCAGATACCCTGCAGAAAACTGCGCGCCGAAAACTGCACCAAGCATCCACTCACCAATCAGTATAAAAGCCAAACAACAAAAAATGGAGAATACCGTAGTGGCAAGTGATGACTTCCTTATAAGAGCCTCAAGGTCCTGGCGCTGTCCGCTGGTATGCAATTTCGAAATGGTTGGTGATATTGTCATTGTTATCACTGTCAGCGCAAACATCACCATCTGACCAACCTGGAACAGGACTCGATATATCCCAACATCCTCATTACTAGAGTAAATACCAAGATACACGATGCCTATTTGTCCGTTTAGTATCTGAATCCCGCTAAGAATCGATAAAGGGAGGAGCGACGCAATCCATTTTCTATCCTCATACTCCTTATCTGATATTTTTATTTTCTTGGGTAAATATCTTACTAGCATCAGCCCCCCCATGACGGCCGATATTATTGAGGCAGCGAGAAGCATGATCATTGTATTATTAATGGAGACATCAAGCCCTGGCCAAAATAAAATCAGACAGACACCTAAAAGGAAAACTCCAGGCCTTATAATACTCTCTGGTAGCTGCGAAAGCGCGACTCGACCAAGCCCTCTAATAGCCCCCCCTCTAACATTTGACATTGCGAAAACCGGGACTAAAAGAAAAGCAAAAAAGTATATTTTCGGATCAGCGATGCCTTTATCTAGGTAAAAATATACTGCATAAAGGATTATGGCGCCGCCAGCGGCGGACGCCAAAAACGCCATTTGGGTAGATCTTATAATTATCCCTTTTATTTTACCCCAAGCTTCATGGAATATGTACTTGGGGATCTCTCTAGTCAGAAGCGTTGGTATACCTGCTTGTGCTGGAATCGTGGCAATCTTCACGAGTGCATACATGAACGCAAATACGCCGTAACTTGAAGCCCCCAGCACTCTAGCCAATAAGATTACAGCTCCAAGCTCAAGAAGAATGTAGATGAGACGTAGGAACGCCACATACAAACCGCCCCTCACTATTTTTTCAGACATGTCGATTCTCGCGAGGAAAGATCTAAAAAGAAACAGCCTGACACGCGTATGATGGGGCTGAATTGCAGTCTCATCCGTGTTCGTATCCGTCAAGTTCCATAATCCCGCCTAGCCGCCTAAATGAGCAAGAAACGCGCGAAATTGATGCAGCTAGTCGCGGGTACGCTACCGCCACAGGATTAGTCGCCTTTCCCTGATGGCGTGGCCTGGAGGCCGGGTCTTCGGGCTGTCTGCCCTGCCCTGTGATGGACACGGGGCAAGGGATAGACCGCTGATCTGTTCAATGGTTGAACACGAATGTGAAGTCTGGATGAAAATGTGACGGACTTCAATCGGGCTGCCGTGAAGCGGGCGGCCTGTAAGTGCGCGGGGAGTCTAGCGGCCCGGACGGGCCGCTGATGTGCGTCAGGTGGGCTAGTGCAGGAATTTTACGGTCTGGGTGATGCCTTTTCAGGGCTATACCCTGCGGCGCAACACCATGGCAGAGATCATGTGTGTCAGACCACCCACGGTGCAGACCAGGGTGAAGGCACCAGGTCGGCTCTGGGACACTTCCCACAGTGCGCCAGCCAGGGCCCCCACCAGCACCATGTAATAGGCCATGGCCACGGCACGCAGCTGGATCTGCGCATGGCGCTCGTCCAGGGGCGGGTCGTTGCCGAGTATCTGCACGGTCTCGAAGCGCTGGCCAAAGCGCATCACGGCGGCATAGGTCAGCATGATGCCCAGCATCACCAGTCCCATCACGGGTTCACCTGCGCCCAGCCAGGCGGTCAGAAACATCACCGCGCCCAGCACCAGGGCGGTTACGGGCACCAGCAGGGGTTTGCTGGCATGGCGGGATTCAGCGGCTCTGATCATCGAACACCTCCTCTACGGGCCTGCCAAAGAAGCGCGCCAGGGCCAGGGCCAGCGGCAGCGACGGGATATAGCGCCCCATCTCGATGGAGTTGATCGTATTGCGGGACACCCCCATCTGCTCGGCCAGTTCAGCCTGGGTCAGTTGGCGTGCTTTGCGCAGGGCGCGTATGTGATTGATCATATGCCAAGCTTACTTGGCATGGCGAGATAATGCAAAGCCTGCTTGGCATCACCTCGATCTGATCAGGTCAGCGGGCCTTGCGGGTGGGCGTGGGTTGCAGCGCGTTCAGGGATATGGGCGGTTGATCGGGGAAATGCGCGACGATGTCGAGAGAACCGCCCAGTGCCTCTATGTAGGCACGGAGCGTATTGGTGGGGCGCTCGGTAGCTGGGGCGGGTACGTTAAAATACCAGGGCAAGGTGGATCGGGTGTTCCTTGGGGTAGCGTTCACTCAGCCAGTCAGAAAGGGCGCGTGCGAAATCAAAGCTCAGATCCCTCAGCCTGTTGTACTCCTGAGAATCCCGGCGATCTTCACGTTTGACTGTCTTCAACGCGTCTCTGACACTCTCTTGCGCAATTTCGGCAAGAAACAGGTCATAGATGCGCAGAATCTGGTTTGTGTGATGTGAGTCACTCAATGCCTGAATACGACTGATCACTGGCATTAAAAATAAACGGTCGGCTTCATCAAGGCGCTCCTGATGAGTCTTGTTGACCAGCTCAGCCGCTACAATGATGCCGCCAAAATAAAGCAGCTTACGAGAGAAGCGCAGCTTGATATCTCTAAGCCCCCACGGCTTTTGCTGCTCTGCAACTTTCTGCTCCAGATCCGTGGTTATGGTTCTGTAATAGCGGATAATATCGTTCAATAGGAAAAGGGGGACGGCCTCCGGCCGCGCATCTTCACGAATATATCGTCGCAGCAGTCGCTTTCGGTAACCGGAAAATTTTGGCCCGTTGTAGAGCCAATCCCCTTCCAGCAGGAAAAGCATGCGCCGGGTCATGGATTGGTTGGTGTCTTCCTGGCCCCCAATGGGTTCCAGCATATTGCTGAAATGAATGACAGCGTCACTGCCAAAAGTGTTGGTATCGCCCGTTAAAGCAGGCACCTCATCGCTCACTATCTTTTCGATGGCCTCTAGTTGCTCCGGTATTTCTTCCCGGGGTGGCATATCGGCATCAAAAAACATGTAGTAATCAAGATCAGAATGCCGCGAAGCCTCGCGCCGACCATAGGAACCGGTGACGACCACCGTCAGCCGATCCGCATATTCACTTTCGGAAAGAGCCGCACCCAGTCTTTCTCGTAGCGTTTCTACTTTCCTATTACTGAATTCTTGCTGTGTAATAATATTCGAGCATGTCGCATTTTCAGACACAGGCTTCCCCCTTCCATGGATGCGTTTTTCTAATGTCTTATTTTAATACTGGCAGGCGCCTTGGTGACCTGGTAGCGCTGCATGCCTTCCTGGCGGTCATCAATCCAATATGCCCTGGCCGTGTAGTCCTGAACGGGAGCGAGTTCAGCCGGGCTTGAGGCGTCCAGGCTGAGGAGGTTGGAAAATAGCTCAGGGAAGTTGCTTTGCCAGTCTTTTTCCGTGGCCATCAGCCAGGATTCTTTCGGCGTTTCATTCCGGAATCGGAAATAAGAAAGGGCGTAGCTGTCGGCAGCGATGCCCGAATCACTATGAATAAGATCGTTGTAGGCGTGATGCTTGAGCTTCCAGAATTTATCCAGCACGCTAGTGCTCTCGCGCGTGCCGGGCTCTTGCAGAAACGCTGCACGGGCCACACTGGATCGTTTCAGCGCGGGCGCACTGCCTTTCACTGTCAGAACGCTGCGCCAGATGCCTTCAATCGTGTCTATGTTGATGGGGCTGGCAAACAGGTCTCCGCCCTGCTCTGGCGGCGCTTCACCGGCAATTAATGCTTTCAGAAGCTCTACATCGAAATGCTTTCGCAGTTTCGTTGCCAACTTGCCGCTGGTGCCGGAGATTCCGTCCAGCACGCTCATGCCCAGTTCGTGGTGTCCCCAACCCAGTTGTTCCTTGAAATACGGCTCCACACTGTGTGATAGCGGTGAGTGCCCGATATCATGCAGCAAAGCCGCCGCTGTCACGTGTCGACGCATCTCCGAGGAATAGCGGCGACCTCTGGCAACAAAGTCCGCCAGCGCTGCCACATCCAGCGAGTGACACGCACGGGTGCGCAGGGAATCAACGTCACTGGACGGTCGATCAAGGTAATCAATCGCGCCCAGGAACGAAATTTCCTGCAACCGGCGAAACGGTTTGCTGTGAGTGATTTCAACCAATACCTCGTCTTCGCCAAGCGCATGACGGCTTGCCGCAAGATCGTGGTCCACGGTTAAAAACATCGGTGAGTTCATAAGAAAGAGTCTGCCATGCCCGTCGCGGGCACGCTACCGCCACAGGATTGGTCGCCTATCCCTGATGGCGCGGCCTGAAAGGCCAGATTGAGGTCTTGTCGATGATAAATTTTGGTCGAAAATGTGACGAACTTCAACTTATCGCTCCGGAATCTCTAAGCAGGTACCCGGGTTCAGGACCTGGTGTAGCGCCTCACGCAAACCCTCGCGGGCAGTGCGGTCGCCATGGACGATACGAACGGTGCCGGGGCGGCGGCGCATGCCGGTCACAAAGCGCACCAGACCGCGCTGGTCAGCGTGGGCAGAATAGCCGCTGATGGTGTGCACGCCAGCGCGGATGGAGAGGCGTTCGCCGTCCAGGGTCAGGTGGCCGCCCTGCCCCGCCTGTTGCAGGGCGCGCCCCGGGGTGCCGGCGCCCTGGTAGCCCACAAACAGCACATTGTGGCGGGGGTCGCCGAGCATGGCCTTCAGGTAATTAACGATGCGGCCGCCGGTACACATACCGCTGCCGGAAATCACGATGGCCGGGCGGGCGCTGTCGCGCAGATGCGCCACCATGCGTTCGTGGGCGTCGTGCTCATCCACGGTGAGCAGTTGTTCAAAGCTCAGGGGGCGGTGGCCGTTGGCCACACGCTTGAGGGCTTCCTGTGACCAGTAGGGTTTGAGTTCGCGGTAGGCCTGGGTAAAGCGGCTGGCCAGGGGCGAATCCAGGATCACGGGCAGGCCCGGCAGGCGGCTGACCAGGGTTTCCAGTTCATACAGCAGTTCCTGGGTGCGGCCGATGCTGAAGGCGGGTATCAGCACGGTGCCGTCGTCGGCCAGAGCCTGTTCCAGCACGGCGCGCAGGCGATGGGTGCGCTGGCGGCGGTTGTCATGCTGGCGGTCACCGTAGGTGCTTTCGATCACCAGGGTGTCGCAGCCGTGCGGGGGCTTGGGGGCGGGCAGCATGGGGGCGTGCGGGGCGCCCAGGTCACCGGAGAAGACCACACGGTGGGGACGCGCGCCGGGGCGGCGCACATCGCATTCCACATAGGCGGAGCCGAGGATGTGCCCGGCGCGCTGCAAGCGCACGCGCACCTGCCCTGCCCCGTCTGCGCTGCTGTCTTTTGCGGTCAGCGCCGTGTGCCAGGTGTTGTAAGGCAACGGCACCAGGCGCTGGCGAATCACCGCCAGGTAGCGCTCCAGATCCGCCGGGCGGCGGCTGAAGCTGAGCCGAAAGGCATCTTCCAGCACGATGGGCAGCAGGTGGGCGCTGGGCTCGCTGCACAGAATCGGCCCGTTGAACCCGGCGGCCAACAGCCAGGGAATGCGCCCGACATGGTCAATATGCACATGGGTCACCACCAGGGCCTGAATGGCGCTGATATCAAAATCCAGTGACAGATCGTTGGCGTCGGCGCCATGGGGGCTGCGGTCGCCGCCCTGGAACAGGCCGCAGTCGATCAGCAGGCTGTGTGTGGGATTGAATTGCAGTTCATGGGCGGAGCCGGTAACGCCGCGCACGGCGCCATGATGCAGAATGCGCATGGGGTGACCTCCCTGGTCGTGATAATGCGTGTGTCCTTACGCGCCCATTGTACCCCGCTGCCCCGGCTGGTGTAGGTGATTGTCCATCTCGGCACTGATGTCCCTCCTACCCGGCATCATGCTGAGGAGGTGCCATGCGTTATCTGAGTCATTTCGGGGGGTTGCTGGGGGGTATCTTGCTGACCTGGGCGGTGCTGTTCGTGGTCGGGATCTTTATCGGGTTCGACAATGGGTGGTGGCTCACGGGGCTGCTGTTGTTCGGGGTGCTGGGGCCGCTGATGGTGTTATGGGGCGGTGTGCGCACGGCCATTCGGCGCTGGCGCTGGCGCGACTATGGCCTGAGTGGGTTGAGCCTGCCGCTGATGTACCACGAGGGCACGGAACAGTGGGATGCGGAGGGGCATCCCCTGCTCACCGGGCAGGGCACGCCGGTGCTGGTGCACAAGCCGCCGATCAAGCGTCGCGACGGCTTCAGTGTGGCGTTGCTGGCGCCGCAGCGCCTGATACTGTGCCGGGCGGCCGATGCGCCGGGGCGCAAACCTGCGGGCGAGGTGCCCTGGAATGATCTGGACAAGGTACTGGCGGACATCCCGTTGCGTGACTGGAAAGGCGCACATGTGGAGTTGTTTGATGTTGAAGAGGTAAGGCAGAAAGAGGCCGTGCTGTTCCACGGACAGATCTATTTTACGGCGTTGTTGCGGTTGGTCTGGCGGGTGGAAGATGGCCAGCGCTGTGCCGTGTTTTCTTTCTCGGGCAAACAGGGTTCGCCGGAGGTGCGCGAGGTGGTGACGCTGCTGCTCACTGAGGCCGGGGTGCCGGTGCCGAAGCGGTTGCTGGAAGCCGGGGACGACAAGTTAGTGGCGAGCCAGGGCGTCGCCGAGGGGGTAACGGCGTATTTGCGTGCCTGGGCTGGATAGACCGCCTAGTTGTCGCGGGTGACTTCGGCGCGCAGTTCGGCGATTTCGCGCACCAGGGCGTCGTGCTCGGCTTCCTTGCGGCGCAGGAAGCGCAGCGTCAGCGCGGCTTTTTCGCGAAGGCCACCGGGGGTGAGTTTGTACAGATACGCTTTCTTGTTGTTGCTGCGGCGGAAGTTCTCGGCTTTTACCCAGCCCTTCTCCAGCAGCGCACGCATGCAGTAATTCACTTTACCCAGGCTCACGCCCAACCGCTCCGCCAGCTCACGCTGCGACAGTTCGGGTTCGTCTTCAATCAGTCGGAGCAACCGGAGGTGGGCCTCTTCGCTGATACGGGCATCATTATGTTCAGTCATTGAACGGATTCTGCCCGTGGTGTCAGTTCAAGGCAACTTTAACCGCGCGGCAAGTGGCTTCAATCACTTGCGCTTGTTCCGCATCGCTCAGGGCGTAATGCAGCGGCAGACGCAATAACGTTTCCGCCACGGCTTGCGTATGCGCCAGCTCACCCGCGCTACGCCCGAACTTTTGCCCTGCCGGGGCGCTGTGCAGGGGCACGTAGTGGGTGTGGGCGGCCACGCCTGCGTCGGCCAGGCTTTGCCTGACCTGTTCGCGGATCGTGGCATCCGGCAGGCGCACAGCAAACAGGTGACCGTTGTGCTCGGCCTCTGCAGGTGGCTTCAACAGGGTGAGGCCAGGCACGCCGGTCAGCGCCGCAGTGTAGGCCTCCCACAGGGCACGGCGGCGGCGGTTCACGGGTTCGGCCTGTTGCAGTTGGGCCCACAGGCAGGCGGCCTGCACTTCGCTGGGCAGGTAGCTGCTGCCGGTGGCCTGCCAGGTGTAGCGCTGCACGTCACCGCGCTGGAAGGCGCGCCGGTCGGTGCCTTTCTCGCGCAGGATTTCGGCGCGGGCGGCAAAACGTTCGTCATTGACCAGCAGCAAGCCGCCTTCGCCGCCGCTGGTGTAGTTCTTGGTGGCATGAAAGCTGTAGGCGCCCAGGTGACCGATACTGCCGAGGGGGCGCTCGCGCCAGCGCGCCATGACGCCCTGAGCGGCGTCTTCGATCACCAGCAGCTCGTGGCGGTTGGCGATCGCCATGATCATGTCCATGTCGCAGGACACACCGGCATAGTGCACGGGCACGATGGCACGGGTGCGGTCGGTGATGGCGGCCTCGATCTGCAACGGATCAATGTTGCCCGTGCGCGGGCAAATGTCCACGAACACCGGGATGGCGCCACGCAACACGAAGGCACTGGCCGTGCTGACAAAAGTCCAGCTGGGCAGAATCACTTCGTCGCCGGGGCGGATATCGGCCACCAGTGCCGCCAGTTCCAGCGCCTGGGTGCAGGAGGGCGTCATCAAAGCCAACGGGGCGCCGGTATGAGCACGAAACCAGGCCTCGCAGGCGCGTGTGCGCAGGCCGCCGCCAGCCAGTTCGCCGCTGGCCAGCGTGTCAGCCACCGCAGCGGCCTCGGTGCCCAGGCACAGCGGGCGGTTGAAGGGGATCGTCATGGCAGCAGCCCCAGCAGGTAATCGCCATAAGTGGTGTTGGCCAGCGCTTCGCCGCGCTGGCGCAGAGCGTCGTCACTGAGCCAGCCGGCGTGCCAGGCGATTTCTTCCAGGCAGGCAATTTTCAGGCCCTGACGCCGTTCCAGGGTCTGCACGAACATACCGGCTTCCAGCAGGCTTTCCGGGGTGCCGGTGTCCAGCCAGGCGAAGCCGCGGCCGAGCAGTTCGGTGCGCAAGCGCCCTCGCTGGCGGTAGATTTCCAGCACGTCGATGATTTCCTTTTCGCCGCGGGCAGAGGGCTGCACGCCCGCGGCGATGGACACCACCTCATTGTCAAAAAAATACAGTCCGGTCACGGCATAGGGTGAGCTGGGACGGGCGGGTTTTTCCGCCAGTGAGATCACTTTGCCCTCTGCATCAAAGGCCACCACGCCGAAGCGCTGCGGGTCTTTTACCGGATACGCAAAGACCGTGGCGCCATCACGGCAGGCATCGGCAGCCTGCAGCACCGGGGTAAAGCCCTGGCCGTAAAAGATGTTGTCGCCCAACACCAGGCACACGCTGGCATCACCGATAAAGTCGGCACCCAGCACAATGGCTTCCGCCAACCCGCCGGGCGAGGCCTGCACCTGATACGCGATACGGATACCGAAATCCTCGCCCTCCCCCAGCAGCCGCTGGTACGCCGGCAGATCATCCGGTGTGGTCACCACCAGCACCTCGCGAATCCCTGCCAGCATCAGCACCGACAACGGGTAATAGACCATGGGCTTGTCATAAATCGGCAGCAGTTGCTTGGACACGCCGCGGGTGATCGGGTGCAGGCGCGTGCCCGCGCCGCCCGCCAGCAACAAGCCTTTGCGCGCGGGCCTTCTGTCAGGAGCGGGCATGCGATGGCACTCCCCGGAAGTAGGCGAGATAGAACGCCACCGTGTCCTTCAGCCCCTGCTGTAGCGGCACGTGCGGCTGCCAGCCCAGGGCCTGGATGCGGTCGCTGGTGATGGCATAGCGTCGGTCGTGGCCGGGCCGATCTGCCACGGGCAGTATCAGGCTGGCATGGCCGCCGGGCGGGGCGGTCTGCGGGCTGGCCTGGTCGAGCAGCGCACACAGGCGCTGCACCAGGTCAGCATTGGCCAGGGGGGCCTGCGCGCTGATGTTGTAGTGCTGGCCGGGTTCGCCCTGTTGCAACAGGCACCAGAGGGCACGGGCATGGTCGTCCACATGCAGCCAGTCGCGCACCTGCTGGCCATCGCCATACAGCGGGATGGGCTGGCCGGCCAGGGCCTGGCGAATCACCACCGGGATGAGTTTTTCCGGGTATTGCCAGGGACCGTAGTTGTTGCTGCTGTGGGACACCATCACCGGCAGGCCCCAGGTGCGGTACCAGGCGTCGGCCAGGTGGTCAGCCCCGGCCTTGCTGGCGGCATAGGGGGAACTGGTGCGCCAGGGGGCTTCTTCGTGGGCAGGGGCGCCGTGCTCGCCGCGATCGCCGTACACTTCATCGGTGGACACCTGCAGCAAACGGAAGCCTGCCCGGGCCGCCCGGCTCTGCGACGCCAGCCACTGCCGTGTGGCCTCCAGCAAGGTGAAGGTGCCCTGCAGGTTGCTGTGCATGAAGGCAGCAGGGCCATCGATGGAGCGGTCGACGTGGGTTTCTGCGGCCAGGTGGATCAGCGCCTCCGGCTGCGTCTCGGCCAGCAGGCGGCCAAGCAGCGGTGCGTCAGTGAGGTCGCCCTGCACAAAGCGGTAGCGGTCTGACCCGTCGTGGTCCGCCAGGGCTGCCGGTTGGGCCGCATAGGTCAGGGCATCGAGATTGGTGATCCGGGCTTCGGTGTGGGCCAGCAACCAGCGAATCAGGGCGCTGCCGACAAAGCCACAGCCGCCGGTAATCAGTATTTTTTTCATTATTCATTATAGCGTCAGGCCAGGCAGGCAACATGACTCAGGGGTACACGTACGCGCTGGCGGCGGTTCATGATGTTCATCAGCACCATCACGCGCTGCTCGCCGTCGAAGCGCTCGAAGATGGCTTCGACATCTTCGAATCCACCCCCCTGCAGGCGCAAGGTCTGACCGGGCCGAAACAGCGGATCGCCGTCGGCGTCGGCCTGTGTGGCAAGACGTTCACGGATGCCGTCCACGATGGCATCGGCCACGGGGGTCGGGGTGTTGCTGAAGGACACCAGACGCTGCACGCCGCGGGTGGAGCGGATCGGCTGCCAGTTGTCGGCGCCGGGGCGCAGGCGGATGAAGAGGTAGCCGGGGAACAGCGGTTCGGTGATGTACTCGCGGCGACCGTTGCGCAGCGTTTGCGTGGCGATCTGGGGCAAGTAGGTCTGGTAGCCCTGATGGTTGAGATGCGCTTCAGCGCGGGAGCCCTGCCTGGGCTTGCTCTGTATCAGAAACCAGCGGCTACGCGTGTCGGCCTGCATGGGTTCGCTCCTTGATTCCCCGGTGTGGGTGGCGCCTTTTGAGACGCTCTCTCGTGCCGGGTGTTCCCCGGCCCTTATGTGACACCCGTCTCAATCTAGCAGAGTCCGTACTGCAGGGGTAGTGGTTGGGGGACCCGCCGGGCCCTACTTATACTCGTAGGCGTAGTAGCTGTAGGCGTTGCTGGCCTTGCGCTCCACGGCGTTGAGGATGCAGCCCTTCACCGTCACACCGTTCTGCTGGAAGCGGCGCAGGGTCAGGTCCACTTCCTTCACCGAGTTATGGCCGTAACGGGCCACCACCATACTGGTGCCGGCCACCTGGCCGATGATGGCCGCATCCGTCACCGCCAGCACAGGCGGGGTATCAATCACCACCAGGTCGTAGCGGCTGCTCAGGCTGTCCATCAGGGCGCGGAAGCGCGGGTGCATCAGCAGTTCCGCCGGGTTGGGCGGCACTTCACCACGGGAAATGAAATCCAGGCCCTCGACATCGGTGTGGCGCAACACCTCTTCCTCAGTGTTACTGCCCGACAGATAGTTGGACAGCCCCCTCTCGGCACCGCCGGTGAAGTACTTGTGCATATGTCCCTTGCGCAGGTCGCCATCCACCAGCACCACTTTCTGGCCGATCTGGGCCAGCACCATGGCCAGATTGGCGGAGATGAACGACTTGCCCACTGCCGGGCTGGGGCCAGAGATCATCAGTACATTGTTGCTGGCTTCCATCATGGCGAAATGCAGGCTGGTGCGCAGGCTACGCAGGGCCTCGATGGTCAAGTCGCCGGGATTGGTTTCCGCCAGCAGGTGATGCCGACGCGGCGGCGCGCCCTTGCGGCGGCTGACACGCTGCAGCAGGCGTTCGTTCTTCTGCTGGTCTTCGGACAACGGCAAGGTGGCGTACACGGCGATGCCTTCCTGCTCCAGTTGTTCCGGGCTTTCAATAGTGCGATTGAACACAGCGCGCACCAGCACCATGCCCACGCCGCCCATCAGGCCAAGCAGGGTCGACAGGGCAATGATCAGGCCCTTTTTCGGGCGAATCGGCAAGGGCTGCACTTCGGCAGCATCGATAATGCGCACATTGCCAACGGTGCCTGCTTTCAGAATGCGCAGTTCCTGAGCGCGATTAAGCAGCTGTACGTAGATTTCCTGGTTCAGCTCGACATCGCGCATCAGGCGCAATATCTGCTGCTGGGTTTCCGGCAGGTTCTGGATTTCGCGGTTCAGGCGCTCTTTTTCTTCCTCCAGACTCTGGCGCTGTTCTACCAGGGTGCGGTAGGCCGGGTGTTCACGGGTATACAGGCGCGACACCTCGCTTTCCTTGAAGCGCAGGTCGTTCAGCCTGGCTTCGAGTTCCACCACACGGCCCAGCAGCGATTGAGTTTCCAGGGAAATATCCACCGACTCGGATTCCAGCCGGTAGCTGTTCAACTCCTGCTCAGCCTGATCCAGGGTCTCGCGAATGTCCGGCAGCTGGTCCTCGATGAACGACAGGCTCTGCTCCGCCTGAGCGGACCGGCGGCGAATATTCTGCATCAGGTAGTTGCGCGCTACGGCATCCAGGGTCTTCTGCACCCGTTCCGGTATGGGGCCGCTCATGCCCACCGTCAGAATGCCGGTGTTGCGGCCGCGCTCGGACACTTCGATATTGGTCTGCAAGGCACGGATGGCAGCCAGCGGGCGATGCTTGATCACCTGATACTGATCGCCGGCGTCACCGTTTAACTGGTTCAGGCGAACCATCACGCCCACGTCGTCGCCACCGCGCACGTCTTCTCCCACGGCGCCGCTGGCCAGAAGTCGGCCTTCATGGTGCAGTTCGAAACGACCGTCGCCTTGATTGGTCAGCACCAGCGGCTCGCCCAGGAGCCACTGCGGCACGACAAGTTGATCAATCCAGAGCTGCCGCTGCGCATCGGCCCAGCCTGCGAACAACAGGCGGTTGTCCTGTGGTGACGGCGCGCGCAGACGCGAAAACAGGCCATTGATGACCGGCTCCACCTGAATGTCCAGCTTCAATTCCTGTACCGTGTCGCCAAGCACCATGCGCGAACGCAGTATCTCGATTTCCGCCTGCGCCGACGACTCGTTGGCAAACAGCTCGGACAGCTCGCCAAACACGGGCATGCCTGTCTGCCTCGCTTCCACCTGCAACAGGGCGTCCGCACGATAGATCGGCGTAGCCATAAAGGCATAGGCCACCCCCATAAAGCAGGCAATACCCGCAATCAGGCCAATCTGCCAGCGGTGATCCACCAGCAAAGCCCAGAGCCGGGTCAGGTCGATTTCGTCATCACCCGCACTGCGCGAGCTGTTGTCCTGGGTCATGCCTTGCTCCGATCACACAATTCTTCGGGCCCAGGCCGCAGCGGCCCCGACCATCATTTCGTAAGCCTGCTCATAGACTTCCCGACTGCGCTTGTAGGGGTCGGGAATGTCCTGATCGTTCGCCCACTTGCCCAACAGGAAGGTCTTGCCGCTGACCTCGGGGGCCATGGCGGCAATGCGATCCCAGTGGCGGGTTTCCATCACCAGTATCAGGTCGGCGTCGCGGCACATCTCGCGGGTCAGTTTGCGCGCCTGGTGCGGCGGGCAGACCAGGCCGTTTTCTTCTGCGACCGCCCGCGCCGTGGCATCCATATCGTGGTCCACCAGTGCCACCAGCCCGGCCGACGACACCTGCTTGCCGGTATCCCGGGCCAGCATCGCGGCGGCGGTGGGGCTGCGGCAGATATTGCCGTCGCAAACCACGAGGATGCGCTCAAACATCAGCGATCAAGCTCCCGTTCTGCCCGGGCGGTAAAATAGACGCCCTGAATGGTCGGCATGATCTGCGAAATGATCCGGTTCCAGCGCGCGATCGGTGCGGCGGTCACATAGATAATATCGCGCGGATTCAGTACGAACTCATCGGCCAGCACCAGCGCGGTGGCGTCCTTCGCGTTCAGTTGGAACAGGTCGATCACCCCTGCTTCATCCGGCGAGCGGCGCATCACGAAAACCCCGGTGGCATCGGCCTGCAGTTCGTTGATACCGCCTGCCTCCGACAAGGCCTCGGCCAGGGTCAGGCCGTTACGCCCCATCATCAGGGATTTCGGGTTGCGCACTTCGCCCAGCAGGAACACCTTGTTGTCATCGGCGCGCGCCACATGCACCACGTCGCCCGCTTTCAGCAGCACGTTATAGCGCGCATCACCGCGCTCATAGACTTCACGCAGCGACAGCCGGTACTCACGGCCGTCGCGGGTCAACATCACGTTGCGCCAGTCGGCCTCTTCGGTCACGCCGCCTGCAGCGTTCACGGCATCCAGCAGGCGCATGGGCACATTGGTCACCGGGTAGGCGCCGGGTTCACGCACGCTGCCCGCCACATAGACGCGCTGCGAGCGAAACGCGGCCACCGTCACGTCCACCTGGGGGTCTTCGATATAGCGAGAAATGCGCCGGGTAATCACTTCACGGATCTCGGTCACCCGCAGCCCGGCGACTTCGATCACCCCGACATAGGGATAAAAGATGGTGCCGTCGTTATGCACCCAGTTACCGGCTTCCGACGGGCTGCGCATGGACCCGGCAGGAATGGTCAGCTCGGGGTGATCCCACACGGTGATATTGAGGACGTCACCGGGGCCCACCACATAATCGTAGTGATCCGCATGTTCCAGCGCTTCCGGCAAGGTCGGCTCGACCTCACGCGGGCTCAGTGCCTCCAGTCCGGGGCGAATCGGGAATATCCTGACTTCGTCCGGCTCTACGGTTTCGCGATCGCGGTCGTCAAACCAGCGGCTGCTGCCCGACGTGGAAATATGCGACCCCGGAATCACGGTGCAGGCGCCCAGTGCCGCCAGTGCCAGCACCACCACCAGGGCACGCCCTGTCTTGATCACTGCTGTCTTGATGATCAGGTTGTCAGTCAAAACGAAACTCCCAGGCCGCCATGGCTGTCCCTTTCGACCAGATTCTGGCCTCTGTCTCGATCTCTTTGCTGGTGTGATACCCCGACAGCGTCAGGCGCCCCCCCAGTAACGGGCGCCGGTAACGCAGGGCATAAATGTCCACATCCTGTGCGTAGGACACATCAAACACCGGAACACCGGCTTCAGGAGGACGGCTGCGGAGTGTATCAACTCTGTTCAGCTCTGCCCTGCTGTAGGTCACGGAAATGTCACTCCCGTTCCGGAAAAACTGGTTTGCCCCCAGGGAAAGTACGCGCGAATTCGACTCCCAGGTGGAGCCCGTCGTGCGTCCCTTGTAGCGATTGCCGGTACGAAAAGTGCCGTGCTCGTAGGCCGACAGCCGCTCTTCGCTGGAGAAGACACCCGCCACCGTGTCGGTGAATTCCAGAAAGAAGCGCTGCTCGCCGCCCGCCAGACGTGAGGCCGCATCCAGGCCAAAGGTACCGAACAGTTGCGAGGGCAGAAACCCGGCTTCATCTTCACCAATGACCTCGCCATAAACACCCACGGTGTGACGGCCCACCGGCAACGACAAACGGAAATCGCCGCCAGCGAGCTGGTCGCAGGGGTTTTCCGTATCACCATAAACATTGGATCGTCCGACGGTGCAGTTGCGCAATGAACTCCAGGATTCGCTCTGCCCTTCCCCGCCCCACAGGAACGTCCGCATCAGGCCGATTTCCAGATACTGCCAGGGCCGGAAGCTGAAGCGGGCGCCAACCAGCTTCGCTTCACTGATAAATCGATCAGACTCCAGTTGCCCGGCAAAGGCAACAAAGTTCCAGGGCCCGAGCCAGCGCAGGCCGATCCAGTCCGGCGCGTCGCTGCGGCGCCGGTTCAGCCACACCCCGGGCACCGGACGGGCATTGCTGGACAGCAGGGCGGCGCTGTGCCAACCCGGCCCCCACCAGCGGTCGATGGCCCCGGCACCCACCACCCAGTTGCCCGCAGTGCCTGCCAGATAGGAACCGTCCAGCCGCAGCCGATCACCATCACGGGGATCGCGAACATAGGCGGGGGCCAGGCCGAAGGCGAGTTGGTCGGTCATCAGTTCCAGCCGGACGCCGATCTCGGCCTTTTCCCGGGGCGCCTCATCGAAATCCCGCAACCACGGCTCGCGGCTGGCGCCGGCGGCGCGCAGGGCGATCCGCGGTTGATCGGTCATGTGGTAGTCGCGTTCGAAGCGCAGATAACGCCAGGCCAGGCTGTCGCGGCAGTGTTCGGGCGCGTCATTGGCCAGAGCCGGGCTGATGTCGGCCCACATGATGGGCCAGGTGTTGGCCGGAATGTTCAGGCAGCCACGGTCGGCCAGCCATTGCACGCTGTGGCGCGCCCGGATATCGCCGGGCTCCAGCCAGGGGGCCGCGTGGGCGGGAAGCACCACAGCGCTCACCAGCAGCAGCGCGCCAAGCCATTTCAGCAAGATATTGTGGTACAGGATGTTCAAATCACAGGCCGCCATGTTTGCCGGGGGCTTTGAGGGCGGCGTGCAGACGGTGTTCCCCGGCCGCCGGAACAACGGACGAGATTTGCGACTTGCGTCAAGGTGGTGGGCACGGCGCATCCATGGGCTCTGTAAACTTACCGGTTATCTTACCGTCAATGGCGCGAAAAGGGTGCCGAAATGTGAACTGGTCGTCAAGTGGCAGTTTGCCAGCCCGGGCCTGAAAGCGCTTGTTTTCACGTACTTTTTTACACTTGTCGTACAGACCCGGGCTGATCCATGGCGTTACTCGGTCTGAATCCAGGCCCGGTTGCGCTCCACCGTGGCCGGACCGATACCCGGCACCCTGGCCAGTTCGGCGGCGCTGCCGAAGCTGCCATGCTGCTCGCGATCTGCAACGATGGCTTCAGCACGGGTCAGGCCGACACCCTGCAGGGCTTCGGCCAACTCGTCGGCGCTGGCCTGGTTGATATTCACCATGGGCCGGGCGTCGATCGCCGGCTCGGCCTGAAGACCGGGGGCCGCCAGCGAAATCAGCAGCGCCAGACACAGTGCCTTGAGTTTTGAACCGCTCATATGACTCTCCTTGTTGTATGTGGTGTCAACAAGGTTAGGTCGCCGTGACGGGGCTGTCTGTGGGCGATCGCAGTGACATCGTGTCAGCGATTTGCCATCCCTTCAGGCAGACAGGCTCGCCAGGATGCTGTCCACCACGGCTGCCGGATCGGCCGCCTGGGTGATCGGGCGGCCAATCACCATGTCGTTGACGCCCAGTGCCATGGCATCTGGCGGCGTCACCACACGGGTCTGGTCACCCGCATCGGCACCCGCCGGGCGAATACCGGGTGTCACGAGACGGAAGGTCGGCCCGCAGGCCTCGCGCAGCATGGCCGCCTCGCGGGCGGAACAGACCACGCCATCCAGGCCGCTGTCCCGGGCCAGGCGCGCCAGGCGCAGCACCTGCTGTTCCGGGCTGTCGGTAACGCCGATATCGGCCAGGTCGTCGGCGCCCATGCTGGTCAGCACGGTCACGGCGGTCAGCAGGGGGCGATGGCGGCTGTTGGCCACGGCGTTGGCGGCCGCGTCCAGCATGCGGCGGCCACCGCTGGCATGCACGTTGGTCATCCAGACGCCCAGTTCGGCGGCGCTTTTCAGGGCGCCGGCAACGGTGTTCGGGATGTCGTGGAATTTGAGATCCAGGAACACCTCGAAACCGCGCTGGTGCAGGGCTTCGACAATCGCGGGGCCACTGCGGGTAAACAGTTCCTTGCCCACCTTGGCACGCACCCGGCTCGGGTCCAGGCGATCCGCCATGGCCAGGGCGGCGTCGGCGGTGGGGAAATCCAGAGCGACGATAAGGGGGGTGTCAGGCGCGGCCATGGGGTGATCCTGTGCTGGTTTTCGAGTCGGGGGAGTGTACCGGAAATCTGTTGGGGCGTTCAGGCGCTACGGGGCGCCAGGGTATTCCAATGCTTGCAGCTCGGGCAGTGCCAGTGCATTTTTGTGGCGCGGTAGCCGCATTGGCTGCACTGGTAGCCGGTGCTCGCTGTGCGCTCGGTCAGGGCGCGCAGCAAACGCAGTGACTGTGCTTGTGCATTGGGGCTCTCGGGCGCCGTTTCGGCAGCACCCTCGCTGCCCAGCGCCAGAGTGGCTAACTCGCCCAGCCCTTCCAGTGACGGGTGCTGCTGCAGATAACTGGTCAGAAAGCGAGTCGCCTCCCCTTCCCCGCCACGGGCCACCAATAACGGCACCAGCCGCCGCAGCAGTGCACTGGACGGATGCGCCAGGCTGAGGTCCAGCAGCATATCGAACAGCTCATCCTCGCGTTCCAGGTCGCTATAGCAGGCGGCCAGATCATCCAGCACCAGCGGCAGATGATGCGGTGCCTGACGCCGCACACGGCGGTAGGCCCGCAAGGCGCGCTCAGGGTGGCCTGCAGCCCGCTCGAGCTGGCCCTGAAGGATGCTGGCGCGGGCACAGCCCGGATCAAACGTCAGGGCACGATGCAGCAGGCGGCGGCGGGCATTTTCTTCGCGGGCGCCCAGCCGCGTGGCCAGTTCACAGCAGTACTGCGCCAGCACCGGCGCCACGCTGGCATCACGGCGCAGCAGGCGCTCGCCAGTGCTCAGGGCACTGTGCCAGTCGCGCTCCTGCTCGAACAGCATCATCAACTGACGCATGGCCAGCGGCGCATGGCGACTGCCGTGATCGACCATGTGTTGCAGCAGCGCCTCGGCACGATCCAGCAGGCCCGCCGACAGGTAGTCGCGGGCCAGCTCCAGCGCCGCGTCCTCGCGCACCGTTTCCGGCAGCTCGGGGTTGTCGGCCATACGCTGGTGCAGGCGGGTGGCGCGCTCCAGTTCGCCGCGTTTGCGGAACAGGCGGCCCATGGCCAGGTGGGTGTCCACCGTATCGGGGTCGGTGTCGGTGCTGCTCAACAGCGCTTCCAGGGCGTGGTCGCGGGGGCTGCCAGCCGTGTCACGGGACATGAACGACGGCAGTCCGGGGCCATGACGACGGATGCGTCGCCGCCGTCGGGTTTCCATACGGCCAAGAAAGAAGCCTGCAGCAATGGCCACAAACAGGACCAGCAGCAGCCAGGGGGAGGTGTTCATGTGCGGGGGTAGCGGCGGCGCCAGCCCGTGGCCAGGATGGCACCGGCAATCAGGCCCAGCAGCAGACCCGCCAGCAGGAAGCCGAGCAGCCACTGCCCCAGCGGGGCAACGGGTTGCCAGTCGGTCAGCAGCAGCTCGACGCCGGTGGGCTGGGCGTTACCCAGCAGAAACAGGATGGCCGCCAGAAATACCACCAGGGTAACGGCGACCAGCAGAAGGTTCAGCAGCCAGCGCATGGCATCCGCTCTCAGGATGCCGCAATCTGGCGGGGATGTGCGGACAGGGACTGGATGTCGCCCTCCCCAGCTTGTTCGCCGGGATTGTCGTGCATCGCCACGTTGACGCGCTCGCGCAATTCCTTGCCAGGTTTGAAGTGCGGGACATACTTGCCATGCAGTTCCACGGAGGCGCCCGTTTTCGGGTTACGGCCCACACGCGGTGCACGGAAATGCAGGGAAAAACTGCCGAAACCGCGAATCTCGATCCGGCCACCATTGGCCAGCGTATCCGCCATTTCTTCAATCAGGGATTTGACTGCCAGCTCCACGTCTTTGGGAGAGAGTTGCGTTTGACGGGCGGCAATCCGTTCAATCAGTTCAGACTTGGTTAACGCCATGTTTCTTATCCCCTGGGCCTCCTGCCCGCGAACCGCACACTGCGCGTGTGCGGTTCGAGGAGGACAGCCTTACTGGTCGCTACCTTCCATTTGTGCCTTGATCAGGTCACCGATGGTCTTCGGCGCCTGGGCGTCCTGCTTGCTGCTCAGGTCGTCCAGTGCCTCGCGCTCATCGGCCATATCCTTGGCACGAATCGACAGGCTGATGATGCGGTTCTTGCGGTCGATCGCAATGATCTTGGCTTCCACATCGTCACCGGCCTTGAACAGTGCGCTGGCGTCTTCAACACGATCACGGCTGATTTCGCTCGCCTTGATCACGCCTTCGACGTTCTCAGCCAACTCAACGGTGACGGTCTTGGCATCAGACGCGGTGACCTTGCCGTTAACGATGCTGTTCTTGTCGTTAGTCGCAACATACTGAGCAAACGGATCGTCTGTCAACTGCTTGATACCCAAGGAAATTCTTTCACGCTCTGCATCCACCGACAGAATCACGGTGTCCAGCTCGTCGCCCTTGGCAAATTTGCGCACCGCTTCTTCGCCCGGCTCTTCCCAGGAGATGTCGGACAGGTGCACCAGGCCGTCGATGCCGCCTTCCAGACCAATGAAGATACCGAAGTCGGTGATCGACTTGATCTTGCCGGAAATGCGGTCGCCCTTGTTGTAGTTGGTTTCAAAGGCCTGCCACGGGTTGGACATGCACTGTTTGATACCCAGGGAGATACGACGACGTTCCTGGTCGATATCCAGAATCATCACCTCGACTTCGTCGCCAATGCTGACAACCTTGGACGGGTGGATGTTCTTGTTGGTCCAGTCCATTTCGGACACGTGCACCAGGCCTTCCACACCTTCTTCGATCTCGGCAAAGCAGCCGTAATCGGTCAGGTTGGTCACCTTGGCCTTGACGCGCGCACCTTCCGGGTACTTGCCAACGATATCGTGCCACGGATCTTCGCCCAGCTGTTTCAGGCCGAGAGACACGCGCATTTTTTCGCGGTCGAACTTGAGTACCTTGACTTCGATTTCCTGGCCCACTTCAACGATTTCGCTCGGATGCTTGATGCGCTTCCAGGCCATGTCGGTGATGTGCAGCAGACCATCGATGCCGCCCAGGTCGACGAACGCACCGTAGTCGGTGAGGTTCTTGACGATACCCTTGACGACCATGCCTTCCTGCAGGGATTCGAGCAGCTGCTCGCGCTCTGCGGAGTGTTCGGCTTCCATGACAGCGCGACGTGATACCACCACGTTGTTGCGCTTGGGATCCAGTTTGATGACCTTGAAGTCCAGGTCCTTGCCTTCCAGGTGGGCCACATCGCGCACCGGGCGGATGTCGACCAGAGAGCCTGGCAGGAAGGCGCGGATCAGGCCGATATCGACGGTGAAACCGCCTTTGACCTTGCCGCTGATCTGACCCTTGATGATTTCGTCTTTGTCGAAGGCGGCTTCGAGATCAGTCCAGATTTCGGCGCGCTTCGCTTTTTCGCGGGACAGACGGGTGAAACCGAGACCGTCGTCGATGGCGTCTACCGCCACTTCGACTTCATCGCCTTCGGCGATTTCCAGTTCACCGGCTTCATTGAGGAATTCTTCGCGGGCAATGATGCCCTCGGATTTGAGGCCTGCGTTTACAGTAACCCAGTCGCTGTCGATAGCGACTACGGTGCCGCGAATAATGGAACCGCGGGCAACGTCGAGGTCCTGCAAGCTGGCTTCAAAAAGTTCAGCAAAACTTTCGGTCATAATGTGGATACCTGTCATGGATTTTCGGCCATACCAACCAGCAGGCATGGGCAGCTCATGTCGGGTTATCCGGGGACCTTGCTGGTTTACATTTGCGGCCCACGGGTAACCACCCGCTGTACTTCAAGCCGACTGAACGAGGGAACGACGGGCGGCTTCATCGAGGATCCGGTTGACCACGTCATCAATGCTCAGCGAGGTGCTGTCAATGACGATTGCATCGTCGGCGGGCTTCAGGGGCGCCACCTCGCGCTGCATATCACGGTCATCCCGGGCGCGGATGTCCTCAACAAGGGCGGGGAGGTTAGCATCAAACCCCTTTTCCTTCAACTGGTTATAGCGCCGCCGGGCGCGCTCTTCCGCGCTCGCCGTCAGGAAGATCTTGAGCGGTGCGTCACGGAATACCACCGTACCCATGTCGCGGCCGTCCGCCACCAGGCCCGGGGCCTCGGCAAAGGCCTGCTGGCGGGCCAGCAGCGCGTCGCGCACCGGCTGCATCACCGCCACACGGGAGGCCAGCTCCCCGACCCGCTCATCGCGGATCACATGGCTGATATCCGTGCCTTGCAACAGGACCCGGGTGTCATCGCCTTCCTCGCGGAACTGCACCGGCAGGCGCCGGGCCAGGGCTTCCACGGCGGGTTCGTCGTCCAGGGCGACGCCCTGCTGCTCGGCATGCAGGCCCAGCACCCGGTACAGGGCGCCAGAGTCCAGCAGGTGCCAGCCCAGACGGCTGGCGACAATGCGGGCCACGGTGCCCTTGCCGGACGATGAGGGGCCGTCGATGGCCAGAACGGGGCTGTTCACCGGCGCCATCAGTCTTCCACCGCCAGTTGCAGACCGGCCCGGGCGGCCAGTTCGGCAAAGCCGGGGAAGGAGGTGGCCACATTGGCGCAGTCGCGGATATGAATGGGGCCCGTGGCACGCAGGGCGGCCATGGCGAAGCTCATGGCAATACGGTGGTCACCGTGGCTTTCGATCTCGCCGCCGGTAAAGGCGGGCTTGCCCTGCCCTGCCCCCTGGATACGAATGCCGTCATCATAGACCTCGTGGGGCACGCCCAGTGCCGCCAGGCCATCAGCCATCACCTGAATCCGGTCGGACTCCTTGACCCGCAGCTCTTCGGCACCATGCAGCACGGTATCGCCCTCGGCGCAGGCCGCCGCCACGAACAGCGCCGGGAACTCGTCGATGGCCAGCGGCACCAGCGCTTCAGGAATGGTGATGCCCTTGAGCGGCGCGCTTTTCACACGGATATCGGCCACCGGCTCACCACCGGCATCGCGCTCGTTCTCCAGCGTGATGTCGGCGCCCATCAGGCGCAGGATGTCGATCACCCCGGTGCGGGTGGGGTTGATGCCCACATGGGGCAGCAGCAGTTCGCCGCCTTCGGCGATGCTGGCGCCCACCAGGAAGAAGGCGGACGAGGAAATATCGGCGGGCACTTCCAGTTGGCAGGCGGTCAGGCGGCCGCCGCCGCTCAGGCGTGCCGTGGCGCCGTCGCGCTGTACCGGATAACCGAAGCCCGTCAGCATGCGTTCGGTGTGGTCGCGGGTGGGCGCCGGTTCGGTCACCGAGGTGTCGCCGTCGGCATACAGGCCCGCCAGCAGGATGGCGGATTTTACCTGGGCAGAGGCCACCGGCAGGTCGTAATGAATGCCCTTGAGCGGCTTGCCGCCGCGCACCAGCACAGGCGGTGTGCCCTTGCCGCCCGCGTCGGTGGTACTGATGCTGGCACCCATGTCCCGCAGGGGCCGGGCGACGCGCTCCATGGGCCGCTTCGACAGCGAGGCATCACCGGTCAGTTCGGTATCGAACGCCTGGCCCGCCAGCAGCCCCATGAGCAGGCGCATGGAGGTGCCGGAGTTGCCCATGTAGAGGCTGCGTGCCGGGGCCTGCAGGCCATGCAGGCCCACGCCATGCACGCGGACGCGACCGGCGTGCGGGCCTTCGATGACCACGCCCATGTCGCGGAACGCCTGCAACGTGGCCAGGGCGTCCTCGCCTTCCAGAAAGCCTTCCACCTCGGTGATACCTTCGGCCAGCGCGCCGAGCATGATGCTGCGGTGGGAAATGGACTTGTCACCGGGCACCCGGACCTGGCCGCTGAGCTGGCCACCGGGTTGCACGGTAAAGGACACGCTGGCGCCTTCGCGCCGGGATTCTGCGTTCATGGACTGCTCGTCTGCTGCATCAATGGCATGGGTGTAGGAGGTTCGGGCGTTCATCGCCAGAAACCGGGCCCGGGCGCTGTTGGCGCGGGTCATGACGCCCAGCAGGGCATCACTGTTGCCGCTGGCCACGGCCTCGCGGAAACGGGCCAGCCCCTCGGCAAACAGGTCGGCGGCGCTGAGCACGGCGTCCCGGTTTTCCATAAAGATGTCGTGCCACATCACCGGATCGCTGGAGGCGATGCGGGTGAAGTCGCGAAAACCGCCGGCAGCATACCGGAAGATGTCGGTGGAGTCGCCCTGTCGTGCCAGGGTGTCCACCAGCGAGAAGGCCAGCAGGTGCGGCAGGTGGCTGGTTTCCGCCAGCACCTGGTCATGCTGGTCGGCGCGCATGCTCAACACTTCCGCGCCCACGGCGGTCCACATGCGGCGCACGGCCAAGGTGGCGGCCGGGTCGGTCTCGTCCGTGGGCGTGAGGATGACCCGGTGCTGGCGATACAGGCTGGCGTCAGCGGCCTCGACGCCGCTTTTTTCCTTGCCCGCTATCGGGTGGCCGGGCACAAAGCGCGATACGCGAGCCCCCAGGTGCTGGCGCGCTGCACGAATCACTGCTCCCTTGACGCTGCCACCGTCCGTCACAATGGCGCCGCGCTTGAGGGCCGGGGCGATGCTGGCGAAGGTCGCCGCCATGGCCGACACCGGCGTGGCCACGAAGACCAGATCTGCGCCGTCCACCGCCGCCGCCAGATCCTGATATCCGGCATCAATCAGACCCAGGGCCTGGCCCCGCTCCAGGGTGCGCGCCGAGCGCCCGCCCGCAACGATCTCGGTGGCCAGCTTCTGCTCACGCAGCGCCGCCGCCAGTGAGCCGCCGATCAATCCCAGGCCGATAATGCAGACACGGTGAAACAGCGGGCTGTTCACCCGAGCACCTCGCGCAGCGCATCGATAAAGCGTTCATTCTCTTCCGGCAGGCCAATGGTCACGCGCAGATGGTGAGGCATGCCATAGGCCGCAATGGGACGTACGATCACCCCCTCGCGCAGCAACGCTTCGTAAATCGGCATGGCTTCGCGGCCGCAATCAAAGGCAATGAAATTGCCTACCGAGGGAATGTAGGACAGCCCGAGTTGCTCCAGCCCTTCAGCCACCTGGGCCAGGCCGGAGGTGTTCAGGTCACGGCAATACTCCAGGTGATCCGGATCATCCAGCGCGGCCTCGGCGGCAATCAGTGCCAGGCTGTTGCAGTTGAAGGGTTGGCGCACCCGGTTCAGCACCTCGGCGATATCCAGGCTGGACACGCTATAGCCCACGCGCAGACCGGACAGGCCGTAGATCTTGGAGAAGGTCCGGGTCACGATCAGATTCGGGTAAGCCGGCAGGCGGCTCAGGCCGTTCGGGTAGGCGGTTTCCTCGACATACTCGAAATAGGCTTCGTCGAGCACCACCAGAATATGTTCCGGCACGCGCGCCAGAAAACGGTCCAGGCTCGACGCACTGACCCAGGTCCCGGTCGGGTTGTTCGGGTTGGCGATGAAAACGATCTTGGTGCGCTCGGTAATGGCCGCCAGCATGGCCTCCAGGTCATGACCGTATTCCTTCGCAGGCACTGCCACGGCCTTGGCCGAGCAGGCCATGGTCACCAGGGGATACACGGCAAAGGCATGCTGGCTGAACACGGTCTCGTCGCCGGGGCACAACCAGGCACGGGCAACCAGCTCCAGAATATCGTTGGAACCGTTCCCCAGACTGATCTGGGCGGCCCGCACACCCAGGCGCTCGGCCAGCGCGGCTTTCAGCCGATAGCCGGAACCGTCGGGATAACGGTGCATGCTTTCGGCGGCGTTACGCACTGCCGTCAGCACTCGTGGACTGGGCCCGAACGGGCTTTCGTTGCTGGCCAGTTTGACGACATCGGTAATACCCAGTTCGCGTTCGAGTTCCTCGATCGGCTTGCCGGGCTCATAGGGCTTGAGCTGTTGAACGCCTGCATTGGACAGGGCAATGAAATCGACTGGCATGGGACACAGCTCCGCGATGTGTAAGCTATTTCTCTAGATAACCGCTTTAGGATAAGAGCCGAGCATCCGGATATCGAGCGCATCCTGTTCGAGGGCGGCGAGCACCCGCCGGACAGCGTCGTCATCACGATGCCCTTCAAAGTCGATAAAGAAGACGTAGCTCCAGTTGCCGCTGCGCGAGGGCCGCGACTCGACCCGGGTCAGGTCCACGCCTTCATCGCTGAAGGGCTTGAGCACCCGGTACAGTGCGCCGGGGCGATTCTTCATACGCACCAGCATGCTGGTCTTGTCCTGCCCGGAGGCCGGGGTGCCCTGACGACCGATGATAATGAACCGCGTGGTGTTGTCGGGGTGATCCTCGACATTGCGGCGCAGTATCTTGAGGCCGTAGATCTCGGCCGCCGTTTCACCGGCAATGGCTGCCGCGTTCCATTCGTCCTTCAGGCGTCTCGCGGCCTGGGCGTTGGAACTGACAGCAATACGCTCGGCGTGCGGCATATGCGCGTCCAGCCATTTGCGGCACTGGGCCAGCGTTTGCTGGTGCGAGTAGATGCGCGTGATGCTTTTTTCCTGCGTGCTCTCCCCCACCAGCAAATGGTGATGGATACGCAACTCCACTTCGCCGCAAATCTGCAGCGATGAATCCATGAAACTGTCGAGGGTGTGATTGACCACGCCTTCGGTGGAATTCTCCACCGGCACCACGCCGTAATGGGCGGCGCCGGACTCCACTTCGCGGAACACATCGTCGATGGCGCCCATGGGTACGGTATCGACGCTGTGGCCAAAATGCTTGAGCGCTGCCTGCTGGGTAAAGGTGCCTTCCGGACCGAGAAACGCCACCTTCAGGCGCTGCTCCAGCGCCAGGCAAGCAGACATGATTTCGCGAAACAACCGCGCAACCGTTTCGCCGTCCAGCGGGCCTTCATTGCTGTCCTTGACCCGACGCAGAATTTGCGCCTCACGTTCCGGCCGATAGAAGATCGCCTGACTGTCTTCACTGAGCTTGACCTCGGCCACCTGCTGGGCCAGACGCGCGCGCTGGTTCAGCAACCCCTGCAGCTGGTTGTCCAGGGCGTCGATCTGCTGGCGCAAGGCCTCCAGCGTTTGCTCGGCGTGCTTCTGTTCAGCCATGTCGTTGCGCGAAGTCCTTCATGTAGTCAATCAGTGCATCCACCGCCGCTTCCGGCACCGCGTTGTACACGCTGGCACGCATGCCGCCGACGCTGCGATGGCCCTTCAGGTTGAGCAGCCCGGCCCCTTCCGCGCCTTTCAGGAAGGTCTTGTCCAGGCTGTCATCGGCCAGCACGAAGGGAATGTTCATCCAGCTACGGCTGTGGCGCTCCACCGGGTTGCTGTAGAAACCACTGTCATCAATATAGTGATACAGCTTTTCCGCCTTGCGCCGGTTCAGTGTGGCCATGTGGGTCAGGCCGCCCTGGGCCTTGAGCCACTTGAACACCAGGCCCGCCAGATACCAGGCATAGGTGGGCGGTGTGTTGTACATGGAATCGTTTTCAGCGTGGATGCGGTAATCCAGCATCGCGGGCACCTGCTCGCTGGCACGACCCAGCAGGTCACGGCGCACGATCACCACGGTGATACCGGCCGGGCCGATATTCTTCTGGGCACCGGCATAGATGAGGCCGTAACGGGACACGTCCAGGGGCCGCGACAGAATGGTGGAGGAAAAATCCGCCACCAGCGGCTTGTCGGTTTCCGGCACAAAGGAATATTCCAGCCCACCGATGGTTTCGTTCGGCGTGTAATGCACATAAGCGGCATCATCGGACAGCGCCCAGCTGCTCTGGCCCGGCACCGTGGTAAAGCCGGTGTCTTCGCTACTGGCCGCCACATTCACCTGGCCGTAGCGGCGCGCTTCCTTGATCGCCTTGATGGACCATTGCCCGGTGTTGATGTAGTCCGCCTTGCGCTTCTCGCCCATCAGGTTCATGGGCACCATGGCGAATTGCTGGCTGGCACCACCTTGCAGAAACAGCACGGCGTAGTCGTCGCTGATATTCAGCAACTCACGCAAGTCACGCTCGGCGGTCTCGGCAATGGCCACGAACTCATCCGAGCGGTGGCTCATTTCCATGACCGACAGACCGCGGCCCTGATAGTCCAGCATTTCGCTGGCGGCCTGTTTCAACACGGCTTCCGGCAGCGCCGCCGGACCGGCGCAGAAGTTATGAACACGCGTCATGATGTCAGCTGTTCTCGTCGTCGGTATCGGTCTGGGCCGTCGTCTCGGGCGCGGTGTCATCGCTGTCCACCTCGTCCTCGTCAACGCCCTCCAGTTCAGGAATGCGTTCCACACCGACCAGGCGCTCGTTCTCGCCCAGACGGATCAGGGTCACACCCTGGGTATTGCGGCTCAGTATGCTGACCTCGTCCACCCGGGTGCGCACCAGCGTGCCCTGGTTGGAAATCAGCATCAGGTCTTCGCCACCGAACACCTGGGTGGCGCCGACCAGATTGCCGTTGCGCTCGTTGACCACCATGCCGATCACGCCCTGGGTGCCACGGCCCTTGGTCGGGAATTCGTCCACGTTGGTGCGCTTGCCGTAGCCGTTTTCCGAGGCGGTGAGCAACTGGCCTTCCGGCTGCGGCACGATCAGGGTAATGATCTCTTCGCCTTCCGCCACTT
The DNA here is from genome assembly GCF_003259185.1 of Isoalcanivorax indicus. Lineage (NCBI taxonomy): Bacteria > Pseudomonadati > Pseudomonadota > Gammaproteobacteria > Oceanospirillales > Alcanivoracaceae > Isoalcanivorax > Isoalcanivorax indicus. The sequence goes on along the minus strand of NZ_QGMP01000001.1, from coordinate 1,206,624 downwards.
TCATGCCACGCACACCGCGAGCCGTACGGCCCATAACGCGCACAGCGGCCTGGCGGAAACGCACCACCTTGCCGTTGCTGGCCACCAGCATCACGTCTTCGTCGCCCTGGGTCACAGCCACGTTCACCAGGCTCTGACCTTCCTGCAGCCGTACCGCGATCAGGCCGTTACTGCGCGGGCGAGCAAACTTGGCCAGTTGGGTCCGCTTGACCATGCCGTTTGAAGTGGCCATGAAAATAAACGGCCCCGGCACGGTATCAACCACCGTGTCCTCGGCCAGTTCGGCCTCGTCGGCCACGTCTACATCAGCGTCTTCGGCGTCGGCATCGTCATCCGTGTTGCCCTGCTGGGCCACCATTTCACGGTCCAGGCGCAGGATGGCGGTAATCCGCTCATCCGTTTGCAGGGCCGGAATCAGGTTGACGATCGGCTTGCCGCGCGAGCCGCGGCCACCCTGTGGCAATTCATACACACGCAGCCAGAACACCTTGCCCTTGTTGGTGAAGCACAACAGGGTGTCGTGGGTACCTGCCACCAGCAGGTGCTCCACATAATCCTCGTCCTTGACGGCCGTGGCCGCCTTGCCGCGCCCGCCACGCTTCTGTGCGCGATAGGTGTCGATGGGCTGCATCTTGGCATAGCCGCCGTTGGACAGCGTGACCACCACGGTTTCTTCGGCAATCAGGTCTTCCATCGACAGGTCCAGACGCGAGGTCTGGATTTCACTGCGGCGGTCGTCGTTGTATTCCTCGCGGATCGCGCGCAGTTCTTCGCGGATCACTTCCAGCAGACGCTCCGGATCGGCCAGGATCAGACCCAGCTCACGGATGGTTTCCAGCAGACCCTGGTAGTCCTGAACCAGCTTGTCCTGTTCCAGGCCGGTCAGCTTCTGCAGGCGCAGGTCGAGGATCGCCTGAGCCTGGTCCGGCGACAGCCAGTAGAGGTTGTCGCGCAGGCCATACTGCTCGTCCAGCCCGTCCGGGCGGCAGGCGTCGGCACCACCAGCGCGGTCCAGCATGTCCAGCACCTGACCCGGTGCCCAGCCACGGGCAATCAGCGCCTCTTTGGCTTCAGCACCGGAAGGCGATTTCTTGATCAGTTCGATCACCGGATCGATATTCGCCAGCGCCACAGCCAGCCCTTCCAGCACATGGCCTTTTTCACGCGCCTTGCGCAGTTCATACACGGTACGCCGGGTGACCACTTCGCGCCGGTGGCGAATAAAGGCTTCCAGCATTTCCTTCAGGTTCAGCAGGCGCGGCTGGCCGTCCATCAGGGCGACCATGTTGATACCGAACACCGACTCCAGCTGCGTCTGGGAATACAGGTTGTTGAGCACCACCTCGGCGTTTTCGCCACGGCGCAGCTCGATCACTACCCGCATGCCATCCTTGTCGGACTCATCACGCAGCTCGGTGATACCCTCGATTTTCTTGTCCTTGACCAGCTCGGCAATCTTCTCGATCAGCCGCGCCTTGTTCAGCATGTAGGGCAGCTCGGTGATGATGATCGCCTGCTTGTCCTTCTTTGCTGAATCCTCGATATCGGCGCGGGCGCGCACATAAATACGGCCACGGCCGGTGCGGTACGCCTGAATGATCCCGGCGCGACCGTTGATGATGCCTGCGGTGGGGAAGTCCGGACCCTTGATGTAGTCCATCAGGTCATCGACCGTCAGGCTGTCGTCGTCGATCAGCGCCAGGCAGCCATCGATCACTTCACCGAGGTTGTGCGGCGGAATATTGGTGGCCATGCCCACGGCAATACCGGAGGAGCCGTTCACCAGCAGGTTCGGGACCCGGGTAGGCATGACTTCGGGAATACGTTCGGTGCCGTCGTAGTTATCGACGAAGTTGACGGTTTCCTTGTCCAGGTCAGCCAGCAGATCATGGGCGATCTTGGACATGCGTACTTCGGTATATCGCATGGCCGCGGCGGAATCGCCGTCCACGGAACCGAAGTTGCCCTGCCCGTCTACCAGCATATAGCGCAGGGAGAACGGCTGGGCCATGCGCACGATGGTGTCGTACACCGCGGAATCACCGTGCGGGTGGTACTTACCGATGACGTCACCGACGACACGGGCGGATTTCTTGTAGGGCTTGTTCCAGTCGTTGCTCAGCTCGTGCATCGCAAACAGCACCCGGCGGTGCACGGGCTTGAGGCCATCACGCACATCTGGCAGGGCACGCCCGACAATCACACTCATGGCGTAGTCGAGGTAGGACTGCTTGAGCTCGTCTTCAATGTTGACCGGAGTAACTTCTCTGGCGAGGTCCGTCATGCTGATCCTTCTTATAGCCTGGCACCATACGCTGCAGCCAACCCGGGCCGCCGCAAGCCGGCAATCATAGCATGGCCGTGACGGCTGCACACAGGGTCAGGCTGTTACGCTATACTCGCCGTCAAATTTGAAAGGAGGTTCCATGGCGCAAGCTCCCGCCCACGCCGATCAGATCATCCAGGCCCGCTGGATCGCCCCGGTGGAGGGCCCCGCGCGCCTGCTCAATGACCACGCCGTGGTCATCAGCGGCACCCGCATTGTGGATATTTTGCCCGCCGCCGAAGTCGGCCGCCGCTGGCAGGCCACCGAGACGCTGCGCCTGGACAACCACCTGCTGATGCCGGGGCTGATCAACGCCCATACCCATGCCGCCATGAACCTGTTCCGGGGGCTGGCGGACGACCTGCCGCTGATGACCTGGCTGGAGCAGCATATCTGGCCGGCCGAGGGCAAATGGGTCAGTGAGCAGTTCGTGGGCGACGGCACCCGGCTGGCCGCCGCCGAGATGATTCGCAGCGGCACCACCTGTTTTGCCGACATGTATTTCTTCCCCGAGGCGATTGCCCGGGTCGCCACGGAGGCCGGGCTGCGCGCCAGCCTGTTCTGCCCGGTGCTGGATTTCCCCACGCCCATGGGGCAGGGGCCGGACGACTACCTGCGCCTGGCCACGGCGGCGGCGGACAACTGGCGCCACGACCCGCTGATCAGCGTCGGCTTCGGCCCGCACGCGCCCTATACCGTGTCCGATGAGCCCTTGCAGCGCATCCTGACCCTGGCGGAAGAACTGGACTGCCAGATCATGATGCACGTGCACGAGACGGCCGGTGAGGTGCAGGGCGCCGTGGACGCAGGCGGCGAGCGGCCGCTCGCCCGGCTGGCGCGGCTGGGGCTGCTGTCCCCGCGCCTGCTGGCGGTGCATATGACGCAACTGACCGACGACGAGATTCGTCAGGTGGCGGATACCGGCACCCATGTGGTGCATTGCCCGGAATCCAACCTGAAGCTGGCCAGCGGCTTCGCCCCGGTGGAGGCGCTGCGCACGGCGGGCGTCAATGTCGCCCTGGGCACCGACGGCGCTGCCAGCAACAATGACATGGACATGCTCGGCGAGCTGCGCACCGCCGCCCTGCTGGCCAAGGGCGTGGCCGGGGCCGCCGACGCCCTGCCCGCCGACGCGGCACTGGCCATGGCCACCCTGAACGGCGCCCGGGCACTGGGGCTGGATCAACTGACCGGCTCACTGGTGGCCGGCAAACAGGCGGACATCATCGCCATCGACCTGTCAGCCCTGGAAACCCGCCCGGTCTATGACCCGATTGCCCAGGTGGTCTATGCCGCCGGGCGCGAGCAGGTCACGCATACCTGGGTGGCGGGCCGCTGCCTGATGGCCGAGCGCCAGCTGCTGACCCTGAATACTGGCCGTATCCTGCGCGATACGCAGACCTGGCAGGAGAATATCAATGCATGAGTCACCCTCGGGGCAGACACCCCCGCGCAATGTGGACGCCGGTGAGATCGCCAAGTTCGAGGCACTGGCCGAGCGCTGGTGGGACCCGAACAGTGAATTCCGCCCGCTGCACGACATCAACCCGTTGCGCTTGAACTATATAGATGAACGGGTCGGCCTGCCGGGCCAGCGCGCCATCGATATCGGCTGCGGCGGCGGCCTGGTGTCCGAGGGCATGGCCCTGCGCGGCGCCACGGTCACCGGCATCGACCTGGGCGAAGCGCCACTGGCGGTGGCCCGCCTGCACGCGCAGAAATCCGGTGTGGAGGTGGAATACCTGGCGGTGTCCGCAGAAGAAATCGCCGACGAGCGCGCCGGGCAGTATGACGTGGTGACGTGCCTGGAGATGCTGGAGCATGTGCCCGACCCGGCCTCGGTGGTGGCCGCCTGCGCGAAACTCGCCAAACCGGGCGGCAAGCTGTTCTTCTCCACCATCAACCGCAATCCCAAGTCGTTCCTGTTCGCCATCGTCGGCGCCGAGTATGTGCTGCGCCTGCTGCCACGTGGCACCCACGAGTACGCCAAACTGATCCGCCCGTCAGAACTGGCCACCTGGTGCCGGGCCGCCGGGCTGGAGGTCAAGGACACCACCGGCATGGTCTATAACCCGCTGACGCAGGTGTATAAACTGAACCGGGATGTGTCTGTGAATTATCTGATGTACGCGACCAAATGAAGCCAGAAGCCGTCTTTTTCGACCTCGATGGCACCCTGATCGACACCGCTCCCGACTTTTACGTGGTGCTGAATCAGGTACTGGCAACAGCTGGCCGGCCCGAACAGACGCTGGCCGCTGTGCGCAGCCAGGTGTCCAACGGCGCCCGGGCGCTGGTGACGCTGGGTTTCGGCCTGGCCCCCGGCGACGCAGGCTTTGATGCGGCCCTGAACACCCTGCTCGACGCCTACGAACAGCGCGTGGCGGTGGATTCGTGCCTGTTTGCCGGCATGGATGCGGTGCTGGACACCCTGGATAACGCCGGTGTCCCGTGGGGCATTGTCACCAACAAGCCGGAACGCTTCACGCTGCCGGTGCTGGTGGGGCTGGACCTGATCGAGCGGGTCGGCCCGATCATCTGCCCGGACCATGTTGCCCTGCGCAAGCCAGACCCCGAAGGCCTGCTGATCGCCGCCCGGCAAGTCGAAGCCGACCCGGCCCGCTGCCTGTACGTCGGCGATCATCTGCGCGACATCGAAGCGGGCCGCAACGCCGGCATGACCACGGTAGCGGCCCTGTTCGGCTACCTGGACCCGAATGAAGACCCGCGTGCCTGGCACGCCGACCACTATATCGATGAGGCCAGCGATCTGTTGCCGCTGCTGCGCCTCTGACCCTGAAAACGTATCGACAGGATTGTGTATTCCATGAGCAAGACCACACTGGACCCGAATGCCGTGCAGGCCGCTGCCCTGGCCTATGAGTGCCCCGCCGATGCCCTGAAAGACCGGGTCATCCTGGTCACCGGCGCGGGCGAAGGGATCGGCCGCGCCGTGGCGCTGGCCCTGGGCAAGGCGGGCGCCACGGTGGTACTGCTGGGGCGCACCCAGGACAAGCTGGAAAAGGTCTATGACGAGATTCTGGCCGCGGGCGGGGCGCAACCGGCCCTGGTGCCGGTCAACCTGGAAGTGGCGACCCCGGCCAATGTCGAAGAACTGGCAGCCATGCTGGACAAGGAATTCGGGCGCCTGGACGGCCTGCTGCACAATGCCTCGATCCTGGGCGATATCACGCCGCTGGATAACTACGGCTACAGCACCTGGGACAGCGTGATGCAGGTGAACCTGAACAGCGCCTTTTACCTGACCCGCGCCATGCTGCCGCTGCTGCGGGCCGCGCCGGAGGCGTCGGTACTGTTTACCTCGTCCAGCGTGGGCCGCAAGGGGCGTGCCTTCTGGGGCGCCTACGCGGTGAGCAAGTTTGCCACCGAGGGGCTGGTGCAGGTGCTGGCCGATGAACTGGAGAACACCACGAAAATCCGCGTCAACAGCATCAACCCCGGTGCCACCCGCACGCGCATGCGGGCCATGGCCTACCCTGGGGAGGACGCTATGTCAGTGACCCCGCCGGAAGCGCTGGTGCCGGCCTACCTGTATCTGCTCGGCCCGGCGTCCATCGGCGTCACCGGGCAGGCACTGAACGCTCAGCCCGACTGAGTGCTTCCGGGCTGGCGCTCTGGTGCGCCAGTCCGGCACCAGCCCGCCAGCTTTTGTGTCTTCACGCCACGTTGACCCTTGCGCCCTGCCCCATGCCTTTATGGTCATAGATGCCCTTTCCCCGGCGAGGGACGATGGTGCCTGACATGACAACGACAGGCACCACAACCACGGGCACTACACGGGACGTATGGCCATGCCAAGAATAATCACGCTACTGCTGGGCGTCTGCCTGGTGCTCACCACCGCCGCCCTGCCCGCCAGCGAGCGCCAGCGCGGCCCGTCGATCAGCGATGAACAGCGCGAGGCCTTCCAGCGCCTGGCCCCGGGTGTGGAAATCACCCCGGAGCTGATCGAACTGATGCAGGAAATCACCTACAACCCGGACATGAGCGTGGACCAGCGCTTGCGCGCCATCAGCCGCCTGGCCGGGCTGGACCAGCTGCCGGAAGACCAGCGCATGGCCGTGACCATCTGCATCTGGGATATCGCCGGGCGCGCTGGGCCGGTGTTCACCATCGCCGAGCAACAGCGGGTGCGGGCCGCGCAGTACGGCCTGAATATCAACATGGTGCCCTACACCAACGAGGGCGTGATGGTGGAAGAACTGCTCAGCGGCCGCTGCGACGCGGCGCTGATGACCGGCCTGCGGGCCCGGCAGTTCAACAAGTTCACCGGCACGGTGGATGCCATCGGCGCGGTGCCCACGGATGACCACATGCGCACCCTGTTGCAGGTGCTGGCACACCCGCGCAACGCCGGGCGTATGGTGCACGGCGAATACGTGATCCTGGGCATCTTCCCCGCCGGGGCGGCGCACATCTTCGTCAACGACCGCGAGATCAATACCCTGGGCAAGGCGGCGGGCAAACGCGTGGTGGTGCTGGATTACGACCCGATGCAGGCACAAATGGTCGCCGGGCTGGGGGCCACGCCGGTGCAGGCGGACATCACCCGGGCGCCGGGCATGTTCAACAATGGTGTGGTCGACGTGCTGGCCGCGCCGCTGGTGGCCTACGAGGCCCTGGAGCTGTATCGCGGGCTGGACCCGGACGGCGGCATCATCGACTACCCGCTGACCCAGTTGAGCATGCAGTTGGTAGGCCGCCGGGCGAAGTTTCCCAACGAGGTCGCGCAGCTCATTCGTGAGGCCAGCTTTGAAGCCTATGAAGACATCATGGCGTTCCTGCGCCGCGAGGCCGAGCGGGTGCCGGACGACTGGTGGATCAATATCCCGGAAGGCGACAAGCAGGAATACGAAACCATGATGGAGGATGCCCGCGTGGAGTTACGCGGGCTGGGCTATTACGACGGCGACATGCTGCAGTTGCAGCGGCGCATCCGCTGCCGCTTCGAGAGCGACCGCAGCGAATGCACCGACCCGAGAGAGTAGGTCAACGCGGCCCGCGCAGCTGGCGGGTGATCAGGCCGGGATCGGCATTGATCTCGGCGTCCCGGAACGGAAAGCGGATCCAGGCCTTGTCCTGGTAGGCCTTCGTCATGTTGCTGAAGTACGGTGACGCCGGGTCGGTGGACTGGGAATAGGTGACGAACCCTTCCGCCACCGGGTTGCCCTGCCCGTCCCAGGTCACCGTCTGGATGTAGCTGTTGCCGAACACAATGGGGTAACCCTCACTGGTCAGGCCGCCCCGCGAGCTGGCGATGGTGAAGGCGCCTTCGAACCCCTCCCCGCCGAAGACCGGAATGCGCTCGTCATGAATGGCGGAGAACTGCAGCTCGCCCATCGGGGTGTCCAGCGGGAAGCCGGACGCCACCGCCGTGCTCACGGCGTCGGCAAACGCCGTTTCCACCAGCGGGCTGAGCGGGTTCAGTTGCGCCGGGGTATTGACCGGGTCGTTGACGTTGAACGGTTGCAACCACATGCCGGGCAACTCCAGCGGCAGCGGGTTGATGCCGCGCCAGAACTCGCGCCAGATATGCCCGCCCCGGGCATCCAGGTTATGGGTGCCGTCCCATTCGGCCAGCACGTCGCAGGCCTCGCTGACATCCACCGGGCCACTGGTGCCCAGCAACGGCAGCGGTAACGGAATGGCGCAGTAGGTATTCAGAATCGTGTCGCGGGCCAGCTCCACCGTCATCAGACGGCTTTCCAGCACCACCTCCTGCAGGGTCTCCAGATCGAAGGTATGGCCCGGGCGGCCGTCGCTGCCGTCCAGCCGGTCGGTGACGTGCCGGATGCACTGCCGGGTGCGCAGCGAGCGGGCGCTTTCCTCGTCACCGATGATGGCGGCAAAGCCGGTCAGCGGCTCTGCCGGGTTGGTCAGCCAGTAGCTGTCGTTGCAGTTATGCACCCAGTCGTCACGGGTCAGCGTCGGCAGGTTGGCGGGGCCGAAGATGCCGGGTGCGGGTGCGTCATCGTCCGTGCGCCAGTCGCAACTGCTGCTGTTGCCACGCAGGATCGGCACGCCCGGCTGCAGCAGGGCAAACACCGGGGTCAGCGCGGTGGCGCAACTGAGCACCAGATCATCGGGCACATTGGGCACCACCGTGACATCACCGTAATAGACCGGCTTGCCCGGGCCGGTGGCCACCGTGTTGACCCAGGGCGTGCCCAGCACGCTGCTGTGCAGCTCGACAAATTCCTCGAAGCTTTGCGCCCGGTTCCAGCGGAAGAACTGGTTCAGCAGGCGGTCATTCTCGGCGTTGGCATCGCGCAGCGTGTAGGCCGTCACCGGATTCCAGCTGAGGATCGGCACGCCGGACACCTCGAACTCAAGCATGGGGCCATAGTGTGAGCGGTACAGGGTACGGGTTTCCGGTCGGATGCTGCCGTCCGGCTCGAGAATCTCGATGGTGATCGGGTGTGCTTCCATGTCGCGCAGTTCGCCATCAACGAAGTACTGGCGCGGGTTGACCGGATTCAGGCTCAGCTCATAGAAGCTGAACCGGAACGCCGTGGACACGGTGTGACTCCAGGCGAAATGCTCGTTGAAGCCGATCAGCACGGCGGGCAGGCCGATCAGGGCGGCCCCCATGATCTCCACATCACCCACTTGCAGGTGGGCCATATACAGGCGCTCGGTCTTTTCCCAGGGAAAGTGCGGGTTGCCGAACAGCATGGACTGGCCGTCGCTGGTGGTCTCGCCGGTCAGGCCGTACATATTGCTGCCGAACGGCAGTTCACGGGAAAACGGGAACGGCAACAGGTTACTGATGCCGTTGACCGCACCGCCCACCGCCTCCAGCAGGTCACTGATGATATCGGCGGGATTGATCGGCAGAGCCTCCAGAGGATCCAGCAGCGCTGGCGGCTGGGCCCCGGCAATGCCTTCCACGAATACCGATGAACTGGCCAGCACAGCCAGACGGAAATAGCGCCGGTACATGTCGTCTTCAGTCAGTGCCAGCAGCCAGTCGGCGTCGCGGCAGGCCTCGTGCCGGCCGGGGTGCTGGCCGTCCAGGATCTCCTGGCGATAGCGGTTGAAGCCGTCGACAAACCCCTTCGAGGCCTCCAGCACTTCCTGGTCGCTGTTCTCGCGCAGTGGCGCAATGGCGTCGTCAGTGGCCACATGGCGCCAGAAGAAATCGGCGTCGATATTGCTGGCCACGGCACCATTGGCAGGGATCGTGTAGGTCCCGTCACCACCGAGGTAACGGGCCCGCAGGCCACGAACCGTGAGGGTGTCCTCGGCCAGCAGACACAGGTTGTCCTCGGCCTGGGCGTAACCGTAGGCATAGCCCATGCTGCCAAAGTCAGCGGCGGTGATATGCGGGATGCCCTCACTGGTGCGGCGCAGGGTGGCGTCGTAGCCCTCGACCCGGGGGCCTTCACCGCCGGGGGTGCCGTTGCCGACAGAGCTGCTGCCGCCACAGGCGGTGAGCAACAGGCCAGCGGTCAGGGTCGCAATCAGACCCGCAATGCGGGGCGGGCAAGGTCGTAATCTGGTCATGGTCGTTCCCGAGTCGTAGCGCGATATGTTGTTGTTCTTCGAGTTGTATCCCGTCGCGCCCGCCACCGGGAGGCCTCGGCTACGATAAACCTCATGGAATTACAAAACTCCTAAATTGACTCAAAAGTCACGCAACGGGTCCGCCGGGTCATAGGCCGTCATGGTCGGTGGCTGCTACAACCTTGGAACGTCGGGACATTGCGGCGGTACCGCTGCGGAGAGCGAGTGTGAGTGTGAGTGTGAGTGTGAGTGTGAGAATGAGAACAATAGCCCTGCTGGCGCTGCTGACCGGCATCGCCCTGCCCGCCTGGGCGGTCGAGATCACGCCGGCACAACGCGAGGAACTGGCGCAACTCGCCCCGGGCGTGGAGATCACCGCCGAGATGGCCGAACAATTGCGCGCCATTGCCTTTGATACCAGCCTGCCCATTGAAGAGCGTGTGGCGGCGATGCGCCGGGCGTCGGGCTTTCCCGACGATGCGCTGGTGAAGCGCCGTTTGTGTGTCTGGGATATCGCCGGGCGCAACGGCCCCATTTATCAGGCGGCGCGGGACCAGCGTCTACGGGTGATGGAGTTCGGTGTGGATGTCGAGCTGGTGCCCTACACCAACGAAGGGGTACTGGTGGAAGAGTTACGCGCCGGACGTTGCGATGCGGCCCTGATGACCGGGCTGCGGGCACGCATGTTCAACAAATTTACCGGCACCATTGATTCGGTGGGCGGCCTGCCGACGGATGATCACATGCACATGCTGTTGCAGGTGCTGGCAAGCCCGCGCATGGCCGACAAGATGGTCAGCAATAATTATGTGGTGATGGGCATTGCGCCGGGCGGCGGCGCCTATGTGTTCGTGAACGACAAGAGCATCAATTCGCTGGCGCGGGCGGCGGGCAAACGGATTCCGGTGCTGGAATATGACCCGACCCAGGCACGGATGGTGTCGCAGATCGGTGCGACGCCGGTGGCAGCGGATCTGGTGAGTGCGCCCAACATGTTCAACAACGGGGTGGTGGATGTGCTGCCGGCGCCGTTGATTGCTTACGAGATTCTGGAATTGTATCGGGGCATGGGTGATACGGGCGGGATCATCGATTACCCGCTGGCGCAGATCACGATGCAGTTGATTGGTCGGGTGGACAAGTTTCCCAATGAGGTGGCGCAGCTGGTGCGTGAGGCGTTCTTCGAGGGCTATGGGGAAATCATGGAACAATTGAATGCCGAAGCGGCGAAGGTGCCGGATCGGTGGTGGATCAAGATTCCCGAGGAAGACAAGCAGGAATACGAAACGATGATGCAGGATGCGCGGTTGCAGTTACGCGAGGAAGGGTATTACGACGCGGACATGTTGACGTTGCAGCGGCGGATTCGGTGCCGGTTTGATAATCAGCGGGGCGAGTGTACCAATCCGGTTGAGTGATGGTGCTGTCACGCTGGTAGACGGGTGCTTCGTAGCCCGGTCGCCGGATGGCGATAAAGCTCTCCGGGACACGCCGTGAACCCTTCCCTGGGGGCTTGCGTTCGGCATCCATGCCTCACACAGTCCCGGAGAGCTTTATCGCCATCCGTCGACCTACCTCGGAGCGTATGGCTGGCAGATCAGTGCAAACGTTCTGGTGGTGCAGGAAAACCATCCAGGCCGCTGAACATGTCGACGCGGGTGTCGGAGAACATGTCGAGTTCCGGGGCCAGGGCCTGGATGTAGCGGTCGAAGTAGAGGAACTGTTTGAGCAACAAGGCAAATTCGCGCGGAAAGCGGATGCCGTGTTGTTCGCCAATCTTGACGATATCCATGAGCAGGCGGTTGACTTCGCGTTCGTTGCGATTGCCTTCCAGCAGACTGGCGGGATCGACGTTTTCAAGGCGTGACTGGAAGCGTTGCAGGTCGCGGGTCAGGGCGTCGACGCTGACGGTCTCGCGGGTCATGCCGATAGTGATCATGGCTTCGGCCACGGTGCGGTGATCGCCGTTGCTGATGCCGTCGAGAAATTGCGACATGGCTTCCCAGGTGTTCTTGCGGATACGGCCGACCATGCCGAAGTCGATAAAGCCGACGCGGCCGTCCTTGAGCAGCATGAGGTTGCCGGCGTGCACGTCGGCATGAAAGAAATCACACAGCATCAGGCTGGAGAACCAGGTATTGAGGGCGCTGACCAGGGTTTCGGCAGGGTCATCCACGTGCTGGCGCAGCACCTCAAGGTCGGTCAGGGGCACGCCATAAAAACGCTCCATGGTCAGTACACGGGTGGTGGTGAGTTCGCGGTAGGGTTTCGGCGCCACGGCGCGTTCGTTGCCGGTCAGTTCGAGGAAGGCGTTGAACTGTTCCAGGTGCCCGGCTTCCTTGAGGAAGTCGCACTCTTCGAGCATGGAGCCCTGCAGTTCCTCGATCACGCCCGAGACGGCGGAGCGGGACAGGCCCGGGGTCAGCATTTCGACCACGCGAGCAGCAAAGTAGAGAAAATTGAAGTCGGTCAGCAGCACGGTGCTGACGCCGGGCTTCTGGACCTTGATGACCACGTCTTCGCCGGAATGCAGGGTGGCGGCATGCACCTGGGCGATGGAGGCCGAGGCCAGGGGTTTGGGATCAACGCGGCGGTACAGGGTTTCCAGTGGCTTGCCCAGCTCGCGTTCGATGGTATCGCGAATAAAGTGGAACGGCAGCGCCGGTGTGCGGTCAAGACATTGTTGAAACTCCTCGACATAGGCGTCGGGGAACAGTGAGGGCGAGCTGGCGATAAATTGGCCCAGTTTGATGTAGGTGGTGCCCAGTGACTCGAAGGTTTCACGCAGCAGGCGTGGCAGCGGTGGCCGCTGACCCAGTAACCAGCCTGCCCCGGTACGCGCCAGTACGGCGCCGGTCTGCAGCAGACGCAGCCCGCCCCGGGCCGTATCCCGGGCCAGCACGAGGCCGGCCCGGCGGGCGGCCATGCGTTCGCGCATCAATTCAACCTCAGTCTTTTTACTCATCCGGAGTCATCACCTTAAATTCCAATGTGTGGAGCGGCCGTTCCGGGCCGAGTGATAGCTTACACCGGTAGTATAAGCGTTTGTAATTGCATGCTTTGTTTTTTGTAATTGGCGCTTGTGCCAATAATGACCGTTCGGTACTGTTGCCGTCGTATCAGGACTACTCTCAGTGACTACAACTGTCTGTGACGACAACAGTCAGAACAATAATACGGAGATCGCTACATGAACGTGTCCCCCACATTGCTGGGTTCCTTCAGCCGTCTGCGGCTGGCTCTCCTGGCTTCACTCCTGGTTGTGCTGCAGGGCTGCGGCATCATCTACAAGACCACCGGTGACGTGCTCATCAACTATGGTCGCGCCGAGATGGTGCCCTACCTCCTGATGGACGATGACGTCGCCATGGGCTGCGCCACCGGTGAAGCCCTGACCCCGCTGCTGCTCTCCTTCGAAGCCGTGGGCTCCAACCCGGATCGCCTGGCCCCCCTGGTCTACACCGTGGCCGCCACCTGTACCGAAGCCCTCGCGCTGGAGCAGGAACTGCGTTACAGCCGCGCGCTGAAGGACGGCCGTGTGGCCGAGGCCCAGGATGCCCGGACGATGCAGAAGCGCTACCTGCGGGTCACCGCCCAGCGTTATCACAAGGCTTACCAGCGCACCACGGCTCAATATGGCGAGGCCGACAATGGCCAGTGCCCGCGCCTGCGCACTGACTTCGACGAGCTGGTCTGGCTGGTAGGCCAGATTGCCGGTGTCCAGGCGGTGCTGAATGACGGCGCCTCTGACGCCTCACTGGGCATCCCGCGTGATATCGCCGCCAAGGTCGAACGCGGCGCCGCCTGTGTGGACAACGAAAAGTGGTGGGGCGTGCCCAACGGCACCCGCGCCGCCCTGTGGAGCATCCTGCCCATGTTCGCGCCGGAAGGCGCTGATCCGTGGCGCGAGATGGACCGCTCCGTACGCATGGGCTTCGAGCAGGGGGTTCGTCTGCCCAGCGCCCTCTTCGCCATCGCCGCGCACAGCGTCGGTGACGAACAGCGGGTTCGCCGCGCCGTGCGCGAGTTCGCCAAGAACGACCAACATATCGATCAGAACTACGCCATGCTGGACGCACTGGCCGAATTCCTGATCACGGGGGTTTCAGATCGCTTGTGGACGGAAGCTACAGGCAAACGTACGCCGTTTGGCGGCCTCGGGACTTTCTGGGACGATCAGCGCTCTTCCCAGCCCGCTTTTGACATTGACGATTTGCTCTAACTTAACCGTGCTTGGTAGCGACCGGGGGTGCGGTCGCTACCGGATCAGGAGGCAGTAACCATGCGCATTTCCCGTTTTCTCTCCGTGGCAGTGGCCGCGCTGGCGCTGGGCTTTACGTCCCAGGCCAGTGCCAACACTCAACTTCGCCTGTGTGTGTTCGACATCATCGGCAGCTCCGGTGACATCTTTAACCTGATGCGCGACTACCGTACTGCCGCGCTTGGCGAGGGCGTCGATTTCCGCATGCGCGCCTTTACCGATGAAAACATCGCCTACGAAGAACTGACCGGTGGCCAGTGCGACGTGGCCGCCATCACCGGCATCCGCGGCCGTCAGTTGAACAGCTACACCGGCAGCCTGGACTCCATCGGCGCCATTCCCAACTATGACGCCCTGCGCATGGTGGTTCAGGTGCTCTCCAGCGAGAACCCGCGTATCACGCCAAACCTGCGCCACGGGCCTTACGAGGTGATCGGCATCGCGCCCATGGGGGCCGCCTATCTGTTCGTCAAGGACCAGAGCATCAACAACGTCAACGCACTGGCCGGCAAGTCCATCGCGGTGATGGAGTATGACGTGGCCCAGGGCCGCATGGCCTCGCGCGTCGGCATGTCGCCGGTGATGTCCGATATCACCAACTTCTCCGGCCGCTTCAACAACCACAGTGTGGACATCTGCTTTGCCCCGATGGCGGCCTACAGCGCGCTGGAACTGTATCGTGGCATGGGCCCGGACGGCGGCATCGTCGACTACACCCTGGGCCAGCTGACCATGCAGCTGATTGCACGCCACGACAAGCTGCCGGAAGGCTTTGCCGCCTGGTCGCGCAAGTACATGTTCGAGAACCTCTATGACCGGGCCCAGGCCGTGGTGGACAACGCCTACAACGATGTCAGCGACGATCGCTGGATCCGCGTCAGCGAAGACGACACCCTGCGTTACGACGAGATGATGCGCGAAGCCCGGATCGATCTGACCGAGCAAGGCGTCTACAGCAAGGAAATGATGTCCCTGCTGCGCAATATCCGTTGCCGCCTGGACAGCTCGCGCGGCGAATGCAGCGAGAACCTCGAGTAAGCTGACCCGCACCGCCCGAAACCGGAACGGG
This sequence comes from Isoalcanivorax indicus, assembly GCF_003259185.1. Taxonomy (NCBI): domain Bacteria; kingdom Pseudomonadati; phylum Pseudomonadota; class Gammaproteobacteria; order Oceanospirillales; family Alcanivoracaceae; genus Isoalcanivorax; species Isoalcanivorax indicus. Next base: position 1,191,441 of record NZ_QGMP01000001.1, on the reverse strand, counting down.
GCCATACAGGCCCCGTTTTTACATTCCCCTGACATGCAATTACTGAAAAGCTGCTTTGAATGCCGCTTGTGCAGTAGGCATAGCGACTCAGGTCACATAGAATCGGGCGATGCTCCGGGATGCCGAGTTTGGCGTCCGGCTTTTACAATCCATCATGCCCCGGCGCCTGCCCGGGTGCTGATAACAACAACCGGGTGAACAATGACTACAGCGTCGTCTTCATTCAAGATAGCCAATCGCTCTGTCGGCGAGTGGATATCGTCTCTCCCTACCCTCATTATCCTGCTGATCACCATCTTCGTGGCCTCCGGCGAGATCATCCATTCGCAGCTCCTGCGCGTGGGCGAAGCCACCTGGGAAGAGTACTTCCTGCTCCGTGGCGCTGGCGTGGTGGGGGAACCCACCTGTGACCGCAACCCTGATATCGATGAGCAGGTCCGCCGTACGGTCATCCAGCGCGAGGCCGACATGGCCGATGATCCGCTGGCGGACATGTTCGGCACCGATATCGACGAGGACGCCATCCGGCGCTCCATCGAGCGGTCCGTGCAGGTCTGTAACGAGCGATGGCAACGCTTCGAGCGCATAGAAGAACGGGTCACGCCGGGAGTGAAAGCCTTCCGTACCGTGGAGGTCGGCGTATCCCGCATGATCACCACCATCGGTGAGAGTCGGCGCACCCTGCTGACGCTGCTGGTGCTGATCTGTGCCGCCACCGCCACCATGAGTCGCCACCACATCGCCATTCGCCCGGTGCGTACGGTGCGCGACCACTATGTGTCGACCATTGCCCTGCTGTCCGCCAACACCCTGCTGTTCGTCTCCGCCGTGCAGTACCGCGAGCGCCAGTTGATGAGCATCGCGGAGGGCATATCGGTCAGTCACTACGGGCTCAACCTGATCTGGATTACCGGGTTCGGGGTGCTCGCTGCGATCAACATCTATCATCTGGTGAAGCCACCGAAGGATCTTGAGCAGGGCGGCAACTACGGCAAGGCCCTGCTCACCATCCCGCTGTACGGCTTCATGTCGCTGTCTGCCGGTTCGCGCTTCATGCTGGATGGGTACTACCACGGCATGAGTGTTTACCTGGGCATGATGATGGAACACTCCACCATGTTCCTGAACCTGGCCCTGTACATCTGGATCGGGATGATGCTCAAGCAGACCCGCATGGCGCAGCTGGTGTTCAACGTGCTGCGGCCGTGGAAGATGTCGCCGGAGCTGCTGTGCTTCGTGGTGCTGCTGGTCACTGCGGTGCCCACCGCCTACACCGGGGCCTCCGGGATCTTCGTGATCGCGGCCGGTGCCGTGATCTACAGCGAACTGATGCGCGCTGGCGCTCGCCCGCAGATGGCTCTGGCCACCACCGCCATGTCCGGCTCCATGGGTGTGGTATTGCGGCCCTGTCTGCTGGTGGTGATCATCGCCGCGCTGAACAACCAGGTGACCACCGCCGAGCTGTTTGGCTCAGGGATCAAGATCTTCTTCCTGACCGCGTTCCTGTTCTTCATCTATTCGCAGTTCGCCCGCAAGGAGCCGGCCCGCATCGCGCCGTTCCGTGAGGCGCTGCCGGAGAGCATTCGCCGTCTGCGTCCGCTGATCCCCTATGTGGTACTGATGGCCGCCGTCATCATGTTCTTCAACCATGTGCTGGATCGCCGCCTGGACGAGTTCTCCGCGCCGATCATCCTGCCGGTGGTGCTGCTGTCGATCCTGATCTACGAGTATGTGTTCTCGAAGAAGAGCGCCGATCAACTGGGTCTGGAACTCGAAGATACCGCGGGCGGCGATCCGCGCCCGACCGGCTTCGAACCGGCCCTGCGCCGCGCCACCAACGAAACCACCGGCCATATCGGTGCCCTGCTGATGCTGATGGCCCTGTCCGTGAGCGTGGGCGGCATCATCGAGCGCACCGGCCTGATGGAAGCCATGCCGACCGACTTCGCTTCGGTCTGGGTGGCGGCTGCCCTGCTGATGCTGGTGCTGGTAGGCATCGGCATGATCATGGACCCCTACGGCGCGGTGATCCTGGTGAACGCGACCATTGCCCAGGTGGCCTTTGCCGCCGGCATTGACCCGCTGCACTTCTGGATGATGACGCTGGTGGCCTTCGAGCTGGGGTACCTGACACCGCCCGTTGCGCTGAACCACCTGTTGACACGACAGGTGGTGGGCGACGACGAGGTGGAGAAAGCCAAGCTCACCACCGGGTCCTTCTGGGATCGCTACGAGAAGTTCCTGTTGCCCATTGCGGTGATGCTCACGGCGCTGATTACCGTGACCTTCCTGCCGCTCTGGTTCGACGGACTGCACGAGTGGCTGTTCCAGAAGGTCGGCCGAGGCTGATCGCCAGGCATGAAAACGCCCCGAAAGGGGCGTTTTTTTTGGCCTGTTCATGTACCCTTGGCGGCCGGGATGCCACCCTGAAAGACCCACTCTGGAGATCCTGTCAGCCATGACCGAACAAACCCCTCCCCAGCGCCCCCGCAGCCAGCACGAGCGTATTCATGGCCGCGACTATGAAGCCGCGCCATCGTCCTTTCGCCCGGTATGGCGGTTGCTGTTGTTACTGGCAAGCATGGTGGCGATGGTGGCCGTTGCGGCCATCGTGGTGGACTACTTCGTCCTTACATAGACGGCGGTTCGAAGCGCTCGCGCAGCAGCCCGGCCAGGCGATCCAGCCGGTCACGGCGTGCCGCCAGGCCAAAGATATTCATCATCCGGGTCGCCCAGCCGAACATCATGGCCAGGGTGTCGCCGCCACGGCGCGGGATCACATGCAGGTGCACATGCGGCACATGCTGATTGGCGGCCTTGCCATCGTTGATGACCAGATTGTGCCCCTTCACCGCCAGACCGGCGGCTTTCTGCGCGGCGATGGTGCGCCGCGCCAGGTCCATCATATGGTTGATGAGCTGCGGCTCCAGCTGCTCCACCAGGGGGGCGTGCTGGCGCGGAATCACCAGGGCATGCCCTTCACGAACAGGAAACAGATCGAGGATGACCAGCGCCAGTTCATCCTCGTAGATCACGCTCGCCGGCAGGGTCCCGGCGGCGATGGCGCAGAAGATGCAATCGTTGGCGTCGTTCATAGGCGGCGTCGCAGCAGCAGTACCAGGCCACCGAGCAGCAACGCCAGCACACAGGCCGCCAGTAACGGCAACCCGGCGCGCAGCGCCTGCCCTTCTGCCTGAATCAGGGCATCGAAGAGGGTAATGATCCAGGCCGGCGCCAGGGTGTCGGTGTCTTCAGACACCAGCCAGGGCGTGAACAGCACCGCGATGGACAGCGCGCGCAAGGGCAGTTTCAACCACACTGTCCAGCGCACTGTCAGCCACCAGATCACGGCAACGATCACCGCAGCCGCGCCCAGATAGGCCAGCCAGGCCATCATGTAACTGTCTTCGGACACGCGTTTCTTCTCCTGTCTGTCACCGGCATCAGGGCCCGCATGATAGCAGATTGCCGTCATGTGAACCGGGTCAATCGCGCCACTGCACGATATGGTCCTGGTAATCCTCTTCGTCCACGCCGGTCTCGCTGATGACCCGCCCGCGCATGGACACTCCCGCACGCTGCACGCTGCCAGGATCGCCGCTGATCAGCGGGTGCCAGGCCGCCAGCGCCTCACCGCGCGCCAGGCGGCGGTAGGCACAGGTGCGCGGCAACCAGTCCCAGCCTGCCACCTCCGGCGTCACCTGCACACAACCCGGCACCCTGGCCAGACGCTGCGCATAGTCGGTACAGCGGCAGGTGTCCGTGTCCAGCAAGCGACAGGCCAGACGGGTAGCGTGGACCTCGCCGGTATCCTCGTCTTCCAGACGCACCAGACAGCAACGCCCGCAGCCATCGCACAGGGCTTCCCACTCGTCGGCGGTCAGCGCCTCCAGCGGGAAGCGCTCCCAGAACCGCTCACGCATCCCGGGACGGGCGGCGCCCGGGTGCCAGATACAGGTCCTCATCGGGCGGCGGCGGCATCTGCAGGAACCAGCCCTGGGACAACAGCGCCTCGCGGACTTTTTCCGCATCCACACGGGCCAGCGGGCGGCCAGGTTTCATCAGCATGTCGACCACGTGACGCGGCGTGCCGAAGCGCTCACGCAGCGCTTCCGGCACGGCATCCAGGCCGCGCGCCTTGTTCACGTACAGGTACATGCCTTCCTGGCGACTGCTATGGTAAATCGAACAGAACAGGTGTTGGCCGGTCACGGCAGCATCTCCAGCAACGGGCGAGTCACCACGTCATGGCGCCAGCCCAGCAAGGGTTCGGGCAACTGCTCGGGGGCTCGGGCCAGGGCTTCCAGCCAGCGCCGTCGCATCAGCACCTCGGTGCCCAGTTGCATGCTCTCGGCAATCTCGGCCACGCGGCTGCGCAGCGCCTTGATCAGTTGACGTTCTTCCGGGGTGGGCGGGCCCGGCAACGCGTCGGGCGGGGTCTGCGTCTCGCCCTCGCGCAGCAGCGCCAGCAGGGTATCGCCATCACGGCGAATGGTAGAGGGATGCAGGTCCAGCGCCGCCAGTTGCTCGCGCCGTTGGGGGCCTTCCAGAGCCAACGCCAGCATGGCCGGATCACGCACCAGAAACCCGCGCGGCATATCGCGCTCCCGGGCCTGGATATCGCGCCAGCGGGCCAGCGCCACCAGTCGCGCCAGGGCCACACCGCTGAGGTTGCCCGCCCCCTTGACCTGACGCCAGGCGTCCTCGGGGTCGCCCACCACCGTGGCCTGGGCCAGTTGCCGGTCGCACTCCTCATGCCACCAGGCCAGGCGACCCAGTTCAGTGAGCCGGGCTTCCAGCAACGCCAGCAGTTCCGGCAGCCAGACCACATCATCGCGGGCATAGGCCAATTGCTGCGCGCTCAGCGGGCGGCGCAACCAGTCGGTGCGGGTGGCGTCCTTGGGCAGTTCAGTGCCGGTCAGCTCGCGCACCAGGCGCTGGTAGCTGCATTGCAGATCATGCCCGCACAGCGCCGCCGCAATCTGGGTATCGCGGATCGCCGCCGGGGCTTCACCGGTATGCATGCGCAGCGCTTCGATATCCTCGGAGCAGGCATGCATCACCAGGGTGCGGCCGGACAACAGCCGGGTCAGCGGCCCCGGATCGTCCACCATGGTGGTCGGATCAATCAGCCAGACGCCCTGCTCGCCCGCGTTGACCTGCACCAGCGCCAGCTTCGGCCAGAAGGTGCGCTCGCGCATGAATTCGGTATCCAGGAACAGCGGCCTGTCGGCGGGCAATGTGCTGGCCATCTCGGCCAGCCGGGCGGGCTGGTCTATCCAGTGGTAGGTCATGGGGCGCCTTGAGTACGGGTCTGGCGGCACATTATAGGGGCCGCAGGCGCCCCCTGATACCCTATACTCCTGATGCATAACCCTATCGAAGACCAGGGAGAGATGGTGTGCGCGCACTGAAGATACTGATCGTCCTCGTTGTAGCGGTTCTGATGCTGACCGCCTTGCTGACCCGCCCCGGCGCCGTGGATGCGGTGGGCTGGGAGGCGCCCGCGCCGCCGCCCGATGACGGCGTGCTGGCCGAAAACACCGACCTGCGGCAGGCCAGCCTGATGGGGCTGGGCGTGCTGGACGGGCCGGAGGACATTGCCGTCGACCGCGACGGCCACATCTACACCGGCACTGTGGACGGTCGCATTGTCCGCGTGAACCGCAATGACGGGCAGATTACGCTGCTGGCCAACACCGGCGGTCGCCCCCTGGGCATGGAATTCGACGAGGACGGCAGCCTGCTGGTGGCTGACGCCCACCGCGGCCTGTTGCGGGTGCGCGCCGATGGCGACGTGGAGGTGCTGACCAGCAGCGTCAATGGCGAACCGATCCTGTTTGCCGACGACGTGGCCATCGGCCAGGAGGGCACTATCTACTTCAGCGATGCCTCCACGCGGTTTGGCCTGGAAGACTACCAGCTTGATCTGATCGAGGGGCGCCCGAATGGTCGGCTGCTGGCCTTCGACCCGGACAGCGGCGAAACCCGCGTGATGCTGGAAGACCTCTACTTCGCCAACGGTGTGACCCTGTCCGCCGACGGCCAGTACCTGCTGATTACGGAAACCGGCCGCTACCGCATCACCCGCTACTGGCTGGATGGCCCCCGCGCGGGCACCCGCGACCTGTTTGCGGAGAACCTGCCCGGCTTCCCCGACAATATTTCTGCCCGCCCGGATGGCAGTGGCTACTGGGTGGCCCTGCCCAGCCGCCGCAACCCGCAACTGGATGCCATCAGCCACTCGCCACGCCTGCGCAACCTGACCGCTCGCCTGCCCGCCTGGCTGCAACCGGCCCCGGAGCATTACGGCATGGTGCTGTTGCTGGACAAGGACGGCGCCATTCGCATGGCGCCGCGCGACCCCGGCGGGGAAATCCTCTATGAGCTGACCTCAGCGGTCGAACATGACGGCTTCCTGTATCTGGGCACCCTGGGCGGCGACCGGATCGGCCGCTGGGCCATCCCGGTGGATTGACCTCACTGCCGGTGCAGCCCCGCATCACGGGGCTGCACCGGGCGGATTGCCCTGCTATCCTTCGCCCCCTCACCACACATTCACCCATACATCAGTAGCAACAGGGATTGCCCGATGACGACGAAACTCGTGCTGGTCCGCCATGGCCAGAGCGTCTGGAACCAGGAAAACCGCTTTACCGGCTGGAAAGATGTCGACCTGACCGAGCAGGGTCGCGCCGAGGCGGCTCGCGCTGGCGAGTTGCTGAAAGAAGCCGGGTTCGAATTCGATGTCGCCTACACGTCGGTGCTCAAGCGTGCCATCCGCACCCTGTGGACCATCCTCGACGGTATGGACCAGATGTGGATTCCGGTGATCCGCAACTGGCGCCTCAACGAGCGCCACTATGGCGCCCTGCAGGGCCTGAACAAGGCCGAGACGGCGCAGAAGTATGGCGACGAACAGGTGCTGATCTGGCGCCGCAGCTATGACACGCCACCGCCGAAGATGGAGCGCGATGATGAGCGTTACGCTGGTCGTCAACGCGTCTACAAGGACCTGACCGAAGCGCAGATCCCGTTGAGCGAAAGCCTGAAGGACACGGTGGACCGCTTCGTGCCCTACTTCGATGCGGAAATCGCACCGCAGATCCGCGCGGGCAAGCAGGTGCTGATCGTGGCCCACGGCAACAGCCTGCGGGCGCTGGTGAAGCATCTGGACAATGTGTCCGACGAAGAGATCCTGAAACTCAATATCCCCACCGGCATTCCGCTGGTGTATGAGCTGGATGATGACCTGAAGCCGATTCGCAGCGGTTATCTGGGTGACGCTGAAGCCGCTGAAAAAGCCGCGGCGGCGGTGGCCAACCAGGGCAAGGGCGAGCACTGATATCTCGGTGTCACAGGCTGGGCTGAGCGCAACGAATCCGACCGGCGCACCAGCCCAGCCCCCCTCCGGCACGCGCCCCTACGGGTCAACGGCCCCCTCGGGCGTCAGCCGGTCATGACGACCGGCCTCCCAGGCTGCTTGCAACACCGGATCCGTATAGGGATTGCGCGCCCACCCGGCCGCGTCCTTGCCCTGCCGATAGGCCCCGTCGACATCCGCCAGCGGCTCACCGCGCTGCCGCTGCCACCACTGGCGAAGGTCCGCCCCCGCACACATCAGCAGCGGTACCAGCACCAGGCTGACCAGGGTGGCAAACAGCACACCGAATGCCAGCGACACCGCCATCGGCACCAGGAAGGCCGCTTCCGCGCTGCCTTCCAACAACAGCGGCCCCACCCCCAGAAACGTGGTGATCGTGGTCAGCATGATAGGCCGGAAACGCGCCGCGCCCGCCGACACCACCGCCTCCTGCAACGGCACCTGAGCCCGCCGCAGCCGATTCACTTCATCAATCAGCACCAGGTTGTCATTGACCACCACACCACTCACGGCGATCACACCAATCACCGACCAGAGTGTCATGTCCAGCCCCAGCAGCAGGTGCCCGAGCACCGCGCCCACCAGACCGAAGGGAATCACGCTCATGACCAGGAAAGGCTGGGACCAGGTGCCGAACAGCACCGTCAGCACAAAAAACATGCCGATCAGCGCCAGCAGATAGGTATAGCTCAGGTGGTCCAGAAACGCCTCGATGGCTTTCGGTTTGCCCGCAATACCCCAGTCTGCCTCGGGCGCCGTCTCGTGCAGGCTGTCCAGCATGCCGCTACGCACCTGACGCATGACCACACCGGGCGAACTGATGCGGCTGTCCACGAACCCGGACACGGTGGCATTGCGGCGCCGGTCGAAGCGACTCATCAGGGCTGGCGCATCACGCTCTGCCAGGGTCGCCATCACCGATAACGGCGCCCAGTCACCGCCGGGCAGGCGCACCGGCATCTGCGCCAGCGCCCAGAGCGAATCCGTATCCTCGGCGCGCAGGCGCAACATCACCGGCACTTCGGTGTCCTGCTCGGGCATGCGGTCGATTTCGATACCGTGCACCGCATCGCGCACCTGGCCGCCGAGACTGTCCTCGTTCAGGCCCGCATGGCGCGCCGCATCGGTGAGCTGGATATCCACCTGGCTGCGGCGCGCGTGCAGACTGTTGCTGACTTCATGCACCCCGGCGAGGCTGCGCAGCAGACCTTCGAGTTCGGCCGCCAGGCGGTCCAGCACCTGCGGGTCATCATGGAACAGGTTGATATGAACATCCGGGCGCGTCTGGATCAGACTGGCATCAAAGCGGGTCGACAGGGCTTCACTGACCGGGCCATGCAATGCACGCCAGCGACGGGCCACCTCGCTCGGCGACAGCGGGCTGTCGGCGCTCAGCTTCAGGCCCACGCGCACGCGCTGGGCGGCGTCGGGATCGGCGGCGTTGGAAATCTTTTCGTGGAAGCCCTGCTCGGCAAACCGGTGGGCAATCACCGCCTGGCCATGCGACGCCTCCAGTTGCGCCGCCAGTTCGATGGCCGACGCCTCCAGTTGCTGCAGGGCGCTGCCGGTGCGCGTGTCGCTGGTGCCCTGCGGGAACACCACTTCTGCCACCACATGGTCGGCGGCCACATCTGAAAACAGCACCGTGTTCACCCAGCCATTGGCCAGCAACGACGCACACAAGGCCAGCAGCCCGGCGAAACTCACGATCACCGGATAACGCCACAGCAGCAGGCGCTCGATCAGCGGCCGGTAGACGCGCATCAGCAGCGTATCCAGCCCGGTATTGACGCGCTCGCTGAGGCGATCGGACGCCGCGGTAAAACGACCCGGCCGGTCGCTGACACTCGCCAGATGCGCCGGCAGAATCCACAGCGACTCCACCAGCGACAGGAGCAGGATGGCAATCGCCACCACCGGCACAACCCGCATCAGCGCGCCTTCCGCGCCCGGCAGAAACAGCAGTGGGGCAAACGCCAGCGCGGTGGTCAGCACGGCAAAGGTCACCGGCCGGGCCACGGCTGCCGCACCGCGCAGGGCGGCCTCCTGGCCTCGATATCCGAGACGCCGCTGGTGGTGCACGCTTTCACCCACAATGATGGCGTCATCCACCACGATGCCGAGCACCAGAATGAAGGCGAACAGGGAAATGGTATTGAACGATTCACCGAGGATCGGCATCACCAGGCAAGCGCCGAGCATCGCCACCGGAATACCCAGCGCGATCCAGCGTGCCAGCCCGACACCCAATGCCAGGGTCAGCACCACCGCCAGGATCGACAACGCCACCAGCGCGTTGCGCCAGAGCATGCCAGAGCGACTGCGAAACGCCTCGGCATCATCCTGCCACAGCGTCAGGTTGACCCCCGGCGGCAACACCAGCGAGGTGCGATAGGCATCCACAGCGTCCGCGACATCCAGTACCTGCTGCCGACCGATGCGGTAGATATCCAGCGCCACCGCCGGTTCGCCGTCCAACCACGCTCGCATGGTGTCGCGGGCGAAACCGTCGCCGGCACGGGCCACATCGCCCAGGCGCAACACGTCGCCGTGCCCGTACTGGCGCAGCGGGCGCGCCAGGTAGGCGCCCGCATTGTCGGCACGGCGCCCGGTTTCCAGCAACAGTGGCCCATCGCCGCTGTGCAGGATGCCGCCAGCAATACTGTCCAGGGAGGTACGCACCCCGGCGGCCATTTCCGCCAGGGACAGGTCGTGGCGACGCAGGTCATGGGCCGCCACTTCCAGTGCCAGTTCGCGGGCAGGGAGATTCTCGATATCCACCACGGAGATGACATCACTGGCCAGCAGACCGGCTCTGACCTCACGGGCCAATTGATACAGCGCCCAGGGCGCCAGTTCGCCCGACAGCACCAGCCGCGCCACGCGATTGCGCACCACCAGTTCCTGTACCCGGGGACGCCCGGCCCGGGCGGGCAAGGTATCCAGCGCGTCCAGCGCGGTGCGCACCTGTTCCAGCACCACCCGGGTCTGGTAGCCCTGCTCGATATCCACCGTAATGCTGCACAGGCCCTCGCGGGCCTCGGTGATCATCTCGGCCAGCCCCTCGATGCCGTAGAGGGCGTTTTCCAGCGGCATGCAGACCAGTGCCTCGACACGATCCGGTGCGGCCTGGGGGAACTGGACCATAATACCGAGCCGGTCCAGCGGCACATTGGGCAGGGTTTCCTGGCGCGTCTTGCCCATGGCCAGGACCCCGCCAATCACCAGCACCAGCATCAACAGGTTGGCCACCGCAGGCCGCGCGGTGAACCAGCGAATACTGTTCACTGCGCGGCCTCCCCGGCGTGGATGTCCCCGGGATGGATGTCCCCGGCGCTGATATCGAGCGTGCGGCCAAACGGCCGCGCCTGCACCCGGGTGCCCTCGGGCCAGCGCAGCCCGCCGCTCAGAGCAATGCGATCGCCGCTGGCCAGGCTGCTGGTACGCAGATAGATGGCGTCGGCATCCTGATATACCGGCGTCACCGGCAAACGCCGCAGACGTTCGTCGTCGTCCACGCGCCAGATATGCCCAGCCCCGGCGAGTACAGAACGGGGCAGGCGCACCAGGTCCGGGGCCTGACGCCCGCGCAGGGTGGCCTCGACCAGCATGCCCGGCTCCAGCGGCACGCTGCTGTTCTCGTCCAGTTCCACCTGGGCCACCAGATAGATCATGCGATTGTCGTTGAGGCCGCCCTCCCGGCGCACAATGCGCCCTGACCAGCGACCGGTCTGACCGCCAAAACGGCCCACCAGAACCACCTCTGGCCCATGCTCCCCGGGGCTGCCGTGCAACGGCATGTCGAGCAGCGCCAGCCAATCGTCTCGCACCGGCAGACGCACCTCCAGACTGTGGGTGCTGTACAGGGTGGCCAACCGCTCCCCTGCGGCCACCTGCTGGCCGGGCTGCACCTGGACATCACGGAGGCGCCCGGCGAACGGCGCCTTGAGTTGCGTTTCCGCCAACTTCCGCCGGGCATCGCGCACTCCGGCCTCGGCGGCGGCCAGGCGGCCTTGCGCCTCATCCATGTGCGGCACCAGCCGCGCATACTCGGAAGCCTGTTCGCCATTGGTCCGGCGGGCCACCTGGGCGCGGGCCCGGGTATCTGCCAGATGCAAGCGTGCCGCGCTGGCCTCGTGACGCTGTCGCGCCAACGCCAGTTCGTAGGGTTCCGGGTCCTGGCTCAGCAGCAACTCACCTTCGGTCACCATGCCGCCATCGCGGAAGGCCGGGTTGGCCTCCACCACAGCGCCGCTGACGCGCGCCACCAGCACCACCTGCCGGGCCGATTGCACGACACCGTGACTGGTCACGGGCACAGCCCGCACACCCGGTTGCACCGTGATCACATCCACCGCAACCGTTCGCTCGCGCGCCGGCTCGCGCGCCTCGGGTACAGGGCGTTGCTGCAACAGCCACAACGCCACGATCAACGCCGCCAGCACGGTCAGAGCCGCCACAAGCTGCCAGCGCATGAGGGGTCTTGTCACAGACGGGTCTCCAGAAGCGTGTCCGGGGCCAACTGGCGACGCTGCTCACCTCCCGGCCCCCGGGCAGAGGCCGGCAACAGGGCCAGCAGGTTGTCCTGCCAGGCCCCCAGACAGGCCTCGCGGGCGCGGTCGTCGCAGCCCAGCGCCGGGTCCAGGCGCAGACTCAGTGTCAGGGCGCCATTGCAGATCAGAATGCCGTTGGCCACCGGATGGTTGGGACTGCCGGGGCCACACAACGCCAGCAGTGTCCGCGCCGGCAGGTCACTGTCGCGGTAATCCAGCCACCATTCACCCAGATAACTGAACGAACCCAGGTAGCTGCTGCGGCCGAGCAGAGCGCGGTACAGGAGATTGATGCACGCCTGCGGCAACAGGCTGGCCCAGCGACCCTGGTGCCACAGCCACCAGTGATCCCCGGCGCGCAATCGCGCACGCACTGCCTGCTGCACCGTGGCCGCATCGGCGGCGGCAGGCAGCGGCAGGTAAAAACCGCTCAGGTGATTGGCCTCCGGGTCGGTCAGCGCCACACTGCCGCGCAGGCTGACCGGGAACAGCCAGGCGCCCGCTGTGCTGCCGGGAGCCGCGAGCCGGGTCATGACCATGTCATGCAGGGCCGCCAGCAACAGGGCACTCAGCGGTACGCCACGCTGGCGCGCGGCCTGCTTCAGCGCCAGGGTTTCGGCGACACTGAACCAGCCCACCGACACCTCATTGCTGCCGCCGTTGGCCGGGGTTGCCCAGCGGCTGAACGGCACGGGCGTGGCCGGGGTCTGGCCGCGCCAGCGCGACCAGGCCAGACGGCTGAAGGAGGGAATCGGCTGGGCCACCGCCTGCGGCTGCTCCAGGATGCGGATGCCGTGACAACGGGCCAGCCGCGCGATGGCCCCAAGACCATCCACCTCTTTGTGCGAAAGCAGTTCCCACTGGATGTTGCCGGTACCTGGGGCCACCCAGGCGACGCGGATTTCACTGGAAATGCCCAGCGGATCGCGAGCCCGGAACCAGGGGGCCGTACCATCCCGGTGCATACGCAGAGGCGCCAGCGCCTTCGGCGCAGCGGCGTTATCAGGGCGCAAAGGGGAGCGGATCATAGCCGGGCGACCTCCACATAGGGCAGGCGGCCATCCAGCTGGCTGCGGGGGTCCTCGTCGTAGCTGACCAGATAGTGACAACTGCCCAGGCTCTGGCGGCGGTATCCCTGCACCGCCTCCCCCGCCGGGTCGCAATCGAAAAAGCCGGTGCTGATGGCGGGCACCTCACGCCACTCGAGCATGCGTCGCAGCAGGGCGTCGACAATCGCCGGGTCGTCATCCTCCACCAGCAGCGTGTGCAACATCAGATAATCCAGGGTGCCCCCGGCGGGCGGCAGACGCAGGCCACCGCGCAAACGGCTGTTCAGGTTCCAGGCATGGCGCAGCCAGCCCAGCCCGGCGGGATAGGACAGCACCCGGGTCTGCTTGAAGCCCTTCTGGTTCCACAGGCCTGCCACGCCGACCAGGCGTTGGCCGCGCCAGGCCAGAAAGAAATCCGACAGCGACAGGCCACGGTAATAGGGCGATCCGGCGAGCAGTGCGTTGAAACGATAGACCGGGAAAAACTGACGCCGGGGCGCCTGCTCCCGCAGCCATTCCCGCAACGCCGGCACATCGGCATCGCGGGCACGGCTGACACGCGGGCCATGCTGACGACCGCGCGGCGGCGCAAACAACAGGTGCGTGGTGATATCGCCGTGCGGGTAATAGGTTGGCAACCCGGCGCGGCCACTGCCCACGGTGGCGAGAGAAATATCGTTGTCACGCAGGATCACGGTGGACATCCACTCGCCCGGCGCCAGTACCTTTTCCAGTTCGCGAAACAGACGCAGCAGCAGACGCGAGCCGCGCGCCTGTGGCGCCAGACGCAGATCGTGGGCGTAGCGCACTGCGGTGGGCGTGCCATTCAGGTACACCTGCCGACGGCCGATATTGACCACCGCCAGCACCTGGTTGTCATGATCGGGCGCGCGGGCTATCCAGACATCATCCTGCTGGCAACTGATACTGCTGCCGTGGAAATAGCTGGGCTCACGCTCGAAATTGAGCAACACACGACCGGGCTGCGGCGTCTGCCGCACCAGCGACAGGATCGCGCCGTCGTCCTCGGCCGTGGCCGGACGAATTACACAGCGCATCGGTCGGCCTCCCCCGGCGCTGCCGCCATCACGTCACGCAATGCCACCGGCAATGTGCCGGGCCAGAGGCGCAGGGGCTCTATCTTGATATTGCCTTCGATCATGCCCAGGTCGCGGCACAGGCCAAGATAACGTTCGCGCATGTGCATGCGGCACAGCACTCTGGCGGGGGCCAGCTGACCCAGATTGCGGGCCAGGGTGTAGTGGAACTGTTTGCCCAGGGCAGCATCCAGCGCCTCGGCCAGCCGCACCGTATTGTCCGGCGTCCGGGGCTGGTCACTGTCGAGCAGCAACAGGTAACCCGCCCTGCCCTGGCCGTCACTGTCCTGCGCGGCCAGCAGCGTCACCACCCGCTGGCCTTCATCCAGGGGCAGCCCGTCCAGCACCTGCTGGACGAACACGGCGCTGAGCTTTTCACCGACCATGTCGACGCCGTCATCACGACCGAGAAAGGTCAGGCACGGCACACTGCCCAGATGACCGCTCACCCGCACACGATCCTGCATGCGGTACCGCAGCAGGCCGGTGCCGGTACTCAGCAGCGGCTGCACCTCCTGGCCGGTGCGCAGGGCCCAGGGCGGCAGGATGCGACCGCTGTCCAGATCCTCGAATTCGTACACATGACTTTGATAGGCCAGTGGCGTCTCGCCCTGCCAGGGAAAGGTCACCACGCCTTCGGTGGCCCACAGGCCCTTGCCCTGAAACGCGGCATGCGGAAGCAGCGCCTTCAGCGCCTCCGCCCAGGTGGCCGAGGCCGCCGTGTCCCAGGCACTGATCAACGCGAGTTTCGGCCACAGCGCGGCAAACAGAGTCGAGTCGGGCACGCCCTGCCACTCGTGCAGAATGGCCGCGGCACGGACGCTGCGTGGACAGGGCAGATGGCGCAAGGAATCCCCGCGGCGGCCCCACTGTCCCTGGCGCAAGACCTCTACCAGCTCATCGCGCCAGTCAAACAGTCGGTCGAACAGGGTCAGTGCAAAGCTGGGGCTCCATACGGACAGCACCGACAACTGGGAATCGGCCACCAGATAGACCAGCGTCGCAAACTGGGCATCTTCCGAGGTGCCCGCCAGTGAAATCGACTCGGGCGCCGCCTGGGTCAGTGAGGCCAGCAGGCGTCGCCCGGAAGACAACAGCTTCATGTCATCGTTGATATGCGCATCCGCCAGCCGCCGCATGTCGTTGGGCAGCCAGGACACCGACCAGTAATGCGAGCCGCCCGCCATGCGCGGGTATTGCCGGTACAGGTCATACAGCCAGGCGCCGATGGCGCTGTTCAACTGATGCAGGAACAGGTCGGTATAGGGCAGCCACTTGACCCCGGAGGTCGAGCCACTGGTCGGCTGGTAGCGGGCCACCGGGGAACGGATCAGCGCGCCTTCACCGAAACTGCGTTGCCGTTCGATGACCTGTTGCCAGTCCTGGTAGCCCGTCACCGGCAACGCCTCGGCAAACTGCTCCCAGCGCCAGTCGGCGTCCACCGGCGGCAGCACCTGATCGCGCGGGGCGCCAGCCACCCGGGATAACAACCGGGACAACGCCGCCCGCTGTACCGCCTCGACATCCTGCAAGCCAGCCCGGAAACGCCGCCCCGCCGGGTTCACCAGGGCACGCAGCAAACCGTGCCCGATGCGGTGGGATACACTCATGAGGTGCCCTGCTGTGTCGCCGCGCCATTGACCTCGGTGTCGTGGTCCTGCGGCCGCGCCGTCACGGCAGGCCCGGGGGCGCTGCCACGGCGAAACAGCCGCTGCCAGACATACAGCACGAAATCGAGGTACCCGGCCTGACCGATGCAGGGCAGCTCGGTGCCCTGCCGCCAGGAGGGGTTACTGCGCTCGAAGAAATCGATCTTCGCTGACTTGCGACGCATCTCGGGGGTGATTTCAGCGACGTCACCCTCCAGGTGCTGATAGCTGTCGCCGAAATCCAGCAGCTGGCGCTGCGGATCGAAGGTGCCGGGAAACAGCGTATCGCAGTATTGCCGGACCATCGGCGCATACCGGTCATAGCGGCCTTCCGGATGGGGGTAATAGCGCGGGAAGTTATTCGCCAGCAACAGATAGGTCTTGTAGCCCTTGGAAATGAGCAACCAGAACAGCGGCGTCATCGGGTAGCGCAGCCGGGTGCGCAGCATATACAGGAAGAACAGCTTGTTCAGGGCCCGACAGCCCCAGTACTCCTTTTCAATAATGGTGTCGCCACTGAACACACCGCGCACCGTTCGTTTGCCGTATTGCAGCGGCATGTTGGTGACGGTGGAAAAGCCGACGATGCGGCGGGTGTCGCGATCACGGATCAGAAACAGCCCCTGTTTCTTGCCCAGGTCGCGCAGGAATATCTCCAGGGTGGTATTGGCGTAGTATTTCCTGAATATCTCGTACATCTGCTGGATATCCAGGGGCGTTATTTTTTTTATGGGGCGATAGTGCGAAATTACCGCCCGTCTCGTATCACTCATCACAAAAACCTTCCTAACGTGCAGCAGGAACACAACGGAGGTGCCACATTATGCAAGCCACCCTCCGCACAGAAGGATAGTCGGCGCCACTTTGTTGTTATTTCCCGACAAACCTAATACCTAATACCGATTGCCATTTGCGCCATATTTTGTGTACAAATATTCACATGAAAAATAACTGAACCACTGCTCACAGGAAGAGTGTGAGGAACATCACATAAAACAATAACAGCTAAAATAAAGAGGTTAACAGCGATGAAGTTCGAAACCTCCCTTCTGGCGGACGCCCCCCTCGTTCCGGTTGTGTACGCTCGTGTACTTTCAAGACTGGCGTGCCAGAATGCTCAGGAACGGCGTCGGATGCTGGCAGAGTGCCATCTCGAAGAGGCGCTTCTGGACAATCCCGAAGCCTACATTTCGGTGCGCGATTTCTTCCGGCTGGTGACCTCCAGCGAACGCTGGGCACAACAGGATGCCCTGGGCGTGCGGTACGGTCTGGAGCTTGATCTATCAGTACATGGTTTGCAGGCATTCTCCCTGCTGAACACCCATAACCGGGGCGAGTTGACCTGGAAAGCCGTGCAGTTCCTGAACGCGCGCACGCCACTGATGGGGCTGCGCCTGGCCAGCCAGGGCGAAAACGCCATGATACGGCTGCAGGATATCTGGCCATTGGGGCGCTGGCGGGATTTCATTGCCCAGGCCTATCTGGGCAGCATGTGCCGCGTCGCCTCGTCGATGACACGTTGCCATCAGGTGCACATGCGGCAACGCCACACTCATCTGCTGCCCTTGTACGAAAAACTGTTTGGTTGCGAAGTCAGGCTGGGCGAAGCCCATGACGGCCTGCTGGTGAGCAGACCGCCGCGCCGTGCCGGAGCGCGCCACCATGAACACTGCGAACATCGGCCGCAATCAGAGGCGGCACTGCGCATCGTCGCCCGGATTCGCCAGCGCATCGAACAGGCGCCCGGGCGGGAATGCACACTGGACCGGGTGGCCGAAAGTCTGGGCAGCACCAATCGCACCATCAGCCGGCACCTCAAGGACGCCGGCCTGCAGTTCAGCGAATTGCGCAATGAAGTACGCACGCGACTGGCGCGCCAGTATCTCAGTGACGGGAAAATGAGCATCGCCGATATTGCCGAACGACTTGGCTACAGCGACCAGGCGAGCTTCACCAAGGCCTTTCGCACCTGGACAGGCACCTCACCTGGCCGGATAAGACGACAAGAGGCCAGAAAGTAATAATCCTTGTTATTTCAGTTCATTTTATTGTTCAGAAATGCCGAATTTTTAAGACATTATCCCGAATGCTTTTCGACGCCTCTGTTTCTAGCATGGTGTAGTCGAAAGACACCCCATAACAGGAATAACGAGGACATTCTGATATGAAAATGACATCACGTTTGATCGCCAGCATGATTGCGCTGGTAGTGGCCATGACAAGTCTGTCGGCCCATGCGAGTTTCTGGGATCGCCTGTTCGGCCGCGACACCTACACCCAGACGCAGTATCCGATCGTGCTGGTGCATGGCATGTTCGGTTTCGACAATATTCTCGGCGTCGATTATTTCTACAAGGTTGCCGAGGAACTGGCCAGCAGTGGTGCCGAGGTTTATACGCTGCAGGTGTCGGCGCTGAACAGCACCGAGATTCGTGGTGAACAGGCGGCACGTCAGATCGAGGACATTCTGGCTGCCTCCGGCGCACAACGTGTCAACATCATCGGCCACAGTCACGGTGGCCCCACCGCGCGTTATGTGGCGTCCGTGTATCCGCAAATGGTCGCTTCGGTGAGCAGTGTTGCCGGCGTCAACTGGGGCACCCCGGTGGCCGACAATTACATCGAATACATTCAGGGCGGCGCAGCCGATCCATTCGTGAAGGGGATCGGTGAAGCCTTTGCCACCATGATCAGCTGGGCAGCCGGCGGCAGCGACCTGCCTCAGGACCTGGACGCCAGCATCCATGATCTGAGCACCGACGGTTCACTGGCGTTCAACGCCCAGTACCCGGAAGGCATGCCGACCGAGTATTGCGGTGAAGGGCAGGAAGTGGGCGCAAACGGCGTGCGTTATTACTCCTGGAGCGGCACGGGTATCTACACCAACCCGTTCGACCCGTTCGATTATCTGGTACTGGCCACCGCCACCGCTTTCGATGAACCGAATGACGGCCTGGTGGCAGCCTGCTCGGCACACCTGGGGCGCGTGCTGCGCACGGACTACAACCAGAATCACTTCGATGAGGTCAACCAGGCATTGGGCCTGACGGCCTGGTTCAGCACTGACCCGCTGACCGTGTACCGTCAGCAGGCCAACCGCCTGAAGAACGCCGGCCTGTAAGGGCCGCATGCGGCGGGAGCGTCTCGGGGAACGTTCCCGCCATCTGATTACTGTCCGTCCTGCATTCGATCCAGCGCCTGTACGCGCCGCTGTTCCTGCTCGTCAAACGTCGCCTCACGCAGGCGCGCCACCTCCCTTTCCTGATCCTCCTGCGCCAGGCCACTGGCGGCAATCTCGGCCACCGCCCGACGGTAATCCGCGTAACGCCGGTCCCATTGCTCACGCTGGCGGTCCAGCGCTTCAAGACGTTCAGCGGCTTCCCGCCCCAGCGCCGCCTCACGCACCGCACGGATCTCATATTCGGAAGCACCCGCCTCCCGTAATGCCGCGACATCCTGGCTCACGCGCACCGGCTGGTTGGCGCGCTCACGCACCTCCCGCAGGGGCGCGGGCAGATCATCCTCCAGCGCCTGCAGGCGTGCCGCCTTCTCGTCGGCATCCAGGCTGTCGTTCTCCAGCACCGCCATGCGCGCCAGGGTGTAGTTATCGAAGGCATCGTCGAAGCTGTAGAAGGCCTCGGCCACGTTCTGACCCAGCCACTCCTGCCTCAGCTGCTGGCGCTGCTTGAGGGACTCGCCCATACCAGCCACGGTGCCATCATGTTGTGGCAGCGCCTCCAGGGCAGCGCCATAGGCTTCGTAGCGTTCGAACAGTTCCCAGGCCTGGCGCGCGGCACTGTCGGGGAGGGTCTCCGCAAGGTGCAGCGCGATACGCGCCTTCACCTGCTCGATATCGTCTTCACCCACGGTGGAAAGGAAGTAATCAAAGACGCGCCGTATGTCCGGCTCGATAATCAGGTTGCCATGGGCATCAGCGCGTAATTCACCGTCCACCTGTGTGCCGTCCAGTGAACGTGGCATCGGCGGCAGGTCATCCGCCAGGTTCAGGTAGTAGGCAAACCGCTCTTCGTTACCGAAATCGTTACCCTCAGCGTTACCGCCTGTAACATCACGCCCGGTGGGTGAACGACCCGTCTCTGACTGATAAGTACTGACTGAAAGGTCATTGCTTTCCCTGCCCGGTTTTTCAGGTAAACCGATAAAAACAAATGCCAGAATGGCGACAACGAGCGCCGAAAAACCGGCTATCCATACCCTGCGCATTATTATTCTCCCGGCCAGAAAGGCCTTTTGTCTGAAAATGCCAAATGACCCGTTGTATTCACGTTGCGGGCACTGTTCTTATTTGGTGGCTACAACACTAAAGCAAAAACCGAATAATAACTCCAGGGAGAGCATCACTATGTTCGGAGTCTTTCGAAAATTGTTATTAACGACATTGCTGGCATTACTGCCTTTTGCCACGCAGGCCAGCTATACGCAGACACAATACCCCATCGTACTGGTCCACGGGCTGTTCGGTTTCGACAGCATTGCCGGGGTCGATTATTTCTATCGCATCCCCGAAGAACTGCGCCGCGACGGCGCCACCGTCTTCGTCGCCCAGGTCTCTGCCGCCAACAGCACCGAAGTGCGCGGCGAGCAACTGGCACGTCAGGTGGAAGACATTCTGGCGGCCACCGGCGCCAGCCGTGTGAACCTGATGGGCCACAGCCATGGCGGCCCGACCATTCGTTACGTGGCCTCGGTCTACCCCAATATGGTCGCGTCTGTCTCCTCTGTCGCGGGCGTCAACTGGGGGGCCCCCATGGCCGATATCCTCCAGGGCGTGTCCGACCATATCCCGCTCAGCAGCAGCGTGATCGCTGGCCTGGGCAACAGCTTTTCCGGCCTGATCAACCTGATTTCCGGTGGCGGCCAGCCGCAGAACATCAACGCGGCCCTGCGCTCACTGACCACCGCCGAAACGATACGCTTCAATAACGACTATCCGGAGGGCATGCCGTCCAGCTACTGCGGCAACGGCGCGGCCGTTGGCCCCAATGGCGTGCGCTACTACTCCTGGAGCGGCGGCCGCACACTGACCAACGTGCTGGACGTGACCGACCCCTTCATGGCGGCGCTGTCCGTGGTGTTCCTGGGTGAGAAGAATGACGGCCTGGTGGCCAGCTGCTCCAGCCGCATCGGCCATGTGATTCGTGACGACTACCGCATGAACCACCTGGACGAGGTCAATCACCTGCTGGGGCTGCGGCATATCTTTGAAACCAGCCCTGTGGCCGTGTTCCGCCAGCAGGCCAACCGCCTGCGTAACGCCGGCCTCTGATCCTTTCGCCTGACGGCAGGCCGCGCCCCCCCGGGGCGGCCTGCCCCCTTCCCGATGCCCGCCCCACTCATTGACCGCGACTGCCCATTGCGCCGGCGCTTTGTGTCAGTACAGCCCTCGCCCGCCCGCACATCAGGCGCTATGCTGAATTGAACACCCTATAAGGACAACAGCCCCATGAAAAAGGTATTCAGTGCCCTGGCGGGCCTGCTTCTGGTGAGCACGACCATGACGGCGGCCGCCAACGAGCCCATCACCCGGAAAATCTGCGTTTTCGATATCGCCGGTAATGCCGGCCCCATCATGCAGGCCATGCGCGACTGGCGCACCGACGCCCTGAGCTGGGGCCTGCGTGCCGAACTGGTGCCCTACACCAACGAAGCCATCGTGTCCGAGGACCTCCAGGCCGGAATCTGTGATGCCGGCCTGATTACCGGCATCCGCACACGCAACTTCAACCGCTTCGCCGGCACCGTGGACTCCATTGGCGGCATCCCCGATTTCGAGCATATGCGCATGGTCATGCAGGTGCTGGCGCACCCGAGCAGTGCCGAAAGAATGGCAACGGGCAGCTACACCGTCATGGGTGTCGCTCCGGCCGGGGCGGCCTATGTGTTCGTCAATGATCGCGAGATCAACACGCTGTCGCGAGCCGCTGGCAAACGGGTCGCGGTGCTGGAGTTCGACCCCACCCAGGCCGAGCTGGTCAGCCAGATCGGCGCTACGCCGGTCCTGTCGGACCTGACCAACTTCTCCAACCGTTTCAACAACGGTGTGGTGGATGTCATCGCCGCGCCCCTGGCCACCTACAGCGCTCTGGAGCTGTATCGCGGCCTGTCACCCGATGGCGGCATCATCAACTACCCGCTGGCACAGATCACCGTGCAGTTGGTGGCCCGCAGCAGCCGTATCCCGGCAGACATTGCGCAGAAATCCCGCGAGTATTTTTTCGATAACTTCGATGCCATTCTTGACGTGCTGAATGCCGAGGCCTCAGCCATCGACCCGAAATGGTTTGTGGAAATTCCGGAGGAAGACAAGGCCGAGTACGAGGACATGATGCAGGAAGCGCGCATTGATCTGCGGGAAAAAGGCCACTACAGCCCGGAAATGCTGACCTTGCAGCGCCGTATTCGCTGTCGTTTTGATAATACCCGCGGGGAGTGCACCAACCCCGTCGAATAAAGTCCGTTCCGACAAGACCCGAAAAAACGCCGGCAGGAATGCCGGCGTTTTTTTATGCCTGGCTGGCGCGTTA
This sequence comes from Isoalcanivorax indicus, assembly GCF_003259185.1. Taxonomy (NCBI): domain Bacteria; kingdom Pseudomonadati; phylum Pseudomonadota; class Gammaproteobacteria; order Oceanospirillales; family Alcanivoracaceae; genus Isoalcanivorax; species Isoalcanivorax indicus. Next base: position 1,169,164 of record NZ_QGMP01000001.1, on the reverse strand, counting down.
CAGGCCAATCTGCTTGGCAATCACCTCATTCATGATTTCATAGGTGCCGCCGCCAATGGACAGAATGCGGTTGTCGCGATACAGCCGCTCCACCTTGCTCTCGCGCATGAAGCCCATACCGCCGAACAATTGCACGGCATCATAGGTCACCTTGTCAGAGACATTGGTGGCAAAGTTCTTGGCCATGGAAATTTCCCGGATCACGTTTTCCCCGTTCTGGATACGGGCAGCAATGCGGTATGTGTACTCACGGCTGATTTCCACCTGGGTGGCCATCTCCGCCAGCTTGTGGCGGGTCACCTGGAAGCCACTCAGGCTGCGACCGAACGCCTTGCGGTCCTTGGCCCAGGCCATGGCTTCGTCCAGCGCCAGCTGGGCGGTGGTGTTGGCCATCACGCACAGCATCAATCGCTCCATCTGGAAGTTGGTCATGATGCAGAAAAAGCCGCCGTTCTCCGGGCCGATCAGATTGGCCTCCGGTACACGGCAATCCTCGAAAAACAGCTCGGCCGTATCACTGGCCCACCAGCCCATCTTCTTCAGGTTGCGGCCCACCGTGAACCCCGGGGTGTCCTTTTCGATCAGCAGCAGGCTGACGCCGCCGAAGCCGGGCTCGCCGGTGCGCACGGCGACCGTGTAGTAATCGGCACGCACGCCGGAGGTGATAAAGGTCTTGCTGCCATTGACGACATAATGGTCGCCGTCACGCACGGCGCGCGTACGCAGGTTGGCCACATCCGAGCCACCGCCCGGCTCGGTAATCGCCAGCGCGGCAATCTTGCGCCCGGCCAGCACCTCCGGCACCACGCGCTGCTTCATTTCCTCGCTGCCCCACTTCCACACCGGCGGCAGGCCGATGTCCAGTGAGCCCAGGCTGGCCACCAGCCCCCCGGAGGTGCAGCGCATCAGCTCTTCCGAGGCGGCCACTTTCATGAACACATCCTGCTCGCCGGCACCGCCCAGCGCTTCCGGGTGGCCGATGCCCAGCAGACCGGCCTCAGCCGCCTTGCCATACAGCTCGCGGGGGAAGCTGCCCGCCTCTTCCCACTCGTCAATGAACGGCAGTATTTCGCGCTCTACAAAGCGGCGCACGGTTTCCCGCACCATGCGGTGGGTATCGTTGAAGTAGTCGAGTGCTGTTGTCATGGGTCCTCCCAAAGAATGAGGGAACGCTACCAAGCAAGCGCTTGGTAAGCAAGACCCGAGAGTACAGCCACGGTTGTTTTCAGGGAGGACTCAACGTTCGAGTTGGCGGCGGCCACGCAGGGCGTGGGCCAGAGTGGCGCCGTCGACAAACTCCAGATCGCCGCCCATGGGTACGCCCTGGGCGATGCGGGTGACAACGATGGGGGTGCCTTCGACCATGTCGAGAATGTAATGGGCGGTAGCTTCACCCTCCACCGTGGTGCCCGTGGCAAGGATGATTTCGCTGATCTCACCGCTCTGGATCTGCTGTTCCAGCAGGTCCAGACCGATCTGGCGCGGGCCGATGCCGTCGATGGGCGACAGGTGCCCCATCAGGACGAAATAGCGGCCGCGATATTCCCCGGCCTGCTCGATGGCCAGCACGTCCGCGGGCGACGCGACCACACACACCAGCGCCTGATCACGGCGCTCGTCGGTGCATACCGGGCACAGGTCGTCTTCCGCAAAATTGCGACAGCGACGGCACTGTTGCACGCCTTCCATGGCGCCGGTGAGCGCCTCGGCCAGTTGCAGGCCGCCCTCGCGATTGCGCTCCAGCAGACTGTAGGCCATCCGCTGGGCCGAACGCGGCCCCACACCCGGCAGGCAGGTGAAGGCGGTGATGAGTTGCTGGACCAGCGGCGCGTGCTTCATGGGGAGCGGCTCAGAACAGTTTGAAACCGGGCGGAATCGGCATCCCGGCGGTCAGGCTGGACATCTTTTCCTGCTGCTGCGATTCCACCCGGCGCACGGCGTCGTTGACGGCGGCGGCGAGCAGGTCTTCCAGCATGTCCTTGTCTTCCGTCATCAGCGACGGGTCGATCTCGACCTTGCGCACATCATGGCGCCCATTCATGGTCACCTTGACCATGCCAGCACCGGCTTCACCGGTGACTTCGGCGCGCGCCACCTCTTCCTGCATCTGCTTCATGCGTTCCTGCATGGCCTGCGCCTGTTTCATCAGGTTGTTCATGTCAAAGTCCATGGGGGCTCTCCTGGGCCGGGGCGGCGGGCTCGATGGAATCATCATCGAGCCGCGCGGCAAAGGTTGTCATCAGTTCACGCACAATGGCGTCGTTATGCAGCGCCTCGCGAGCGTCTTCCAGGCGCTTGCGCTGGCGCCGGGCGGCCAGCTCGTCGGGCGTATCGCTGGCGCCGTCGTCCACCTGGATATCCAGGCTGACCGGGCGGCCCAGGTAATCCGTCAGGCTCGCCTCCAGTGAGGCAATGCGTTCACGGCTGGCCAGCACCTGATGCCCGGAGCGCAGCGCCATATGCCAGCGATTCTCGGTACGCCCCACCAGCACGCAGTTGCGGGCCAGATTGCGCACCACGCCCTCGATATCCAGACGTTCCACCAACTGCGCCCACCAGGCGGCCGGATCCTTGCGCGCCGCACCGCCGCTGGCATTCTCCAGCGCCTGGGCCGCTGGGGCCTCATGCGGTGAGGCCTCCGCCACGGACAGCGCCGCTGCCGCAGGCGCTGTCCGGGTCTCGGCACGGTTGTCAGCGCGGCCGTCAGCCTGGGCGCGGGCCACAGGACGGGTATCGGCGTCGTGCTCCCGGGGGGCAACCTGGACGTCCGCCTGCGCCGCGCCGTGTACGGGCGCCTGCTGCATCGCCGCCGTGGCAGGCATGGCAGACGCCGTCTGTGCGGGCGCCGAGGGCGCCTGAGCCTGCGGTGACGCCTGAGCCGGGGCGGCGGCGCTCAGCGCCGGCTCAGTGGGCTTTTTTGCCGCAGGCACCGCCTCGGCTGGCCCGTCACCGATGACCCCCTGCGGGCTGAACAGCAGCATACGCAACAGGATCATTTCCAGCCCGGCACGGGCGTCCGGCACCTCGGGCAAATCACGGCGGCCACGCACCGCCACATCGTAGAACAATTGCAATGGCTCCGCCTGAAACTGGCTGGCCAGCTCGCTCACGGCGGCCTCGGTCTCGCGGCCGGGCACCACCTGCGCCACCGCCAGCCGGTGCAGGGTGCTGATCAGTTCATCCAGCAACGACAATTCGTCCGGGCTCTGCTCGGCCACGGTATCCAGCGCCTCCAGCAGCCCCGCTGCCTCCCCGGCGGCGAGCGCCCGCAGCAGTGTCAGCACATGGGCGCGGTCCACGGTACCCAGCATCTGGCTGACGGCGGTCTCACTGAGCTGCTCACCACTGAAGGCAATGGCCTGGTCCGTCAGGCTCAGGGCGTCGCGCATGGAACCGCGCGCCGCACGACCGATCTGGCTCAGGGCCGGCGCCTCGAACGGAATCATCTCCCGTTCCAGCAACGCCTGCAGGTGCGTGGCAATGCGTTCGGCGGGCAGCGCCTTGAGGTTGAACTGCAGGCAACGCGACAGGATGGTCACCGGCAGCTTCTGCGGATCAGTGGTGGCGAGCAGGAACTTCACATGCGGCGGCGGCTCTTCCAGCGTCTTCAGCAGTGCATTGAAGCTGTGCGCCGAGAGCATGTGCACTTCATCGATCAGGTAGACCTTGTAGCGGCCGCGCGTCGGCGCGTACTGGACGTTATCGAGCAACTCGCGGGTGTCCTCCACCTTGGTCCGGCTGGCGGCATCCACCTCGATCAGATCGACAAAGCGATTCTCGGCAATTTCCCGGCAACTGTCGCAGACACCGCAGGGCTGGGCACTGACGCCCTGCTCGCAGTTCAGGCATTTGGCCAGGATGCGGGCAATGGTGGTCTTGCCGCAGCCACGGGTGCCGGTGAACAGATAGGCATGATGCAGGCGGTCCTGATCGAGCGCATGGGACAGCGCACGCGAGACATGCTCCTGACCGATCAACTCGTCGAAGGTCCGGGGGCGGTATTTACGGGCAAGTACCTGATAGGTCATGAACAGCGGCCGTGTCGAATAGCAAACGCCAATGCTACCACGGGCAGGGCCCTGAAATGGAGGTGGCCCCGACAGCCACACCCCGGCACACGATATGACTGCTACCGTTGCTCCCTTCCGGGCCTGGCGGGGTTCACAGCTGATCGTTGCGGGGGGACCGACGGGGCCACCATTAAACGCCTGCCACCGACTGCGGTCTTGCGACCCTGGGACAAGCGGGCGGCATTGTGGCGAATGGACGCGCAGGTTGCAAGCGCCGGGGGCGCGTCGCAGGATGGAGGTCACTGGAGGAGACCCGCATGACACGTATAGCCATCAATGGATTCGGACGGATCGGACGCTGCCTGGTGCGGGCCATCCATGAGCGCGGCCTGCAGGATTCACTGCAGCTGGTGGCCATCAACGACCCGGTATCCCCCGAGATGCTGGCCCATCTGCTGCGCCATGACACCACCCATGGCCGCTTCCGCGTGCCGGTGACGCAACAGGACGACATGCTGCAGATCGGCGACAGCGCCCCGGTACGCTGCCTGGCCGAGACCGACCCCGCCGCCCTGCCCTGGCAGGCCATGCAGGTGGACCTGGTGCTGGAATGCTCCGGCCGCCTGAAGAGCGCCGCCAAACTCGCCGGGCATCGCCAGGCCGGTGCCCGCCGCGTACTGGCCGCCTACCCGGTCAGCGATGCCGATGCCATGGTCGTTTACGGCGTCAACCACGACACGCTGCACAGCGACCACACCCTGATTTCCAATGCCAGCTGCACCACCAACTGCCTGGCGCCCCTGGTCAAGGTTCTGGACGACGCCTTCGGCCTGGTGTCCGGGCAGATGACCACCATCCACGCCTACACCAACGACCAGAACCTGATCGACAAGGCCCACGGCGACCTGTACCGCGCCCGCGCTGCCGCCGTGAACATGATCCCCACCCGCACCGGCGCCGCCGGTGCCGTCGGCAAGGTCCTGCCCCACCTGGATGGCCGTCTGGACGGCATGGCCGTGCGCGTCCCGCTGCTCAATGTCTCCCTGGTAGATCTGCACTGTGTGCTGCAAAAGCCTGCCGACCGCGACGCCATCAACGCCACGTTGCGACACGCCGCCGAGGGTGCGCTGAAAGGCATTCTCGCCGTCAACGACGAGCCGCTGGTGTCCTCGGATTTCAACCAGGACCCGCACTCCAGCATCGCCGATCTGACCCAGACCCGGGTGATCGGCGATCAGGTCAAGGTGATCGCCTGGTACGACAACGAATGGGGCTTCACCCAGCGCATGCTGGATGTCGCCCTGCATCTGGCACAGCTGGATCAGAAGAACGGACTGTAACCGTCTTCTTCGGCCGCCATGCGCGCTTCCCGATGCCGCTCGGTCATGATGCGGCGGACGCTGCGCTCCTGATTGCCGTCATCGGTATCCACCATCACCAGATATTCGCCGCGCTCGACATCGGGCAGGAAACGTTCCAGGTGGTGGTTGCGCCGTGAAATACCGATCAGGCCGCCGAACCAGGCGCCCAGACAGGTAAAAAAGGCGGTACTGGCAATCAGCGCCACCGTGCCCAGCGGCACACCGAACGGTGCGACCGCCACCAGAATCAGCCCGAGCAGCAGACCGCATACGAGGCCGCCGATAGCCCCGACAAAACCGCTGTGCATGATGTCGGTCTCTTCCCAGGGGGTGGTGGTGTGCACGTGCGCTTCTTCCAGCACGGTGTGGTTCTTGCCGAGCACGTACATGCGGTTGTAGCCGATGCCCACTTCCTCAAGATCCCGATGAATACCGAGCACGCTGGAAAGCGATTTGGTCATGTAATAAAACCGTTTCATGGGTAGCGCCTCCTTGGTGTGGTTCTGGCCTGGGGGCGACTGCACGGCTGCCAGCAGGCTTACTGCTTCAGCATGATCCAGTGTAGGGGCAAGGTGGGGTGAAACGCCTGCGTGGCTTTAGATCAGTTTGGAATAATCAGATTTTGGTCATAGCTGGGGGTTATTAGCCCGGTGGTTGTGGTCCATTCTTTCGGGGTGTGGTGGTTGTGGTCCTCGGGGGGCGGGTATGGGTTTTCTGGACACGCCGTGAATACATCCATGTAGGCTCTCGTTCGGCATCCATGCCTCTCGAAGGTCCAGAAAACCCATACCCGCCCCCCGAGGACCGTCACGCGCAGCCTGGTTAACAACGTTCAGCCAACCGAAAGTTTTGTTCGCCTCGTAGGCTGGGTTGAGCAAGAACCAAACCAGCAGCTGGCAAGCAATTCGTTAATCTCACTGAACGTGACGGCCCGCAGGGTCGGGCAAGGGCTTTCTGGACCTTCGAGAGGCATGGATGCCGAACGAGAGCCCCCAGGGACGGGTTTACGGGGTGTCCAGAAAGCCCTTGCCCGACCCTGCGGGCCACCACCGAACAATCAGGATGGAAAAAACTTAGTGCTCGATATCCTGCCCAGCAGACACGTCACCATCAATGGGAATAACCCGCGCCCGACGCGCCTCAGGAATTTCGCGCTTCAGGCGAATCTCCAGCAACCCGTCACGCAAGTCCGCGCCCTCCACAAAGACATGATCAGCCAAGCGGAAATTACGCTCGAAATTGCGCCGCGCAATACCGCGATGCAGCCACGTCACGTCTGCCTCATCGTCCTTGACCTGCTGCGCACGCACGGTCAACTGATTTTCGCGCGTCACGATTTCCAGATCCTCGCGGCGATAGCCCGCCACCGCCATCACGATACGGTAGCGATCCTCACCCTCGCGGATGATGTCATACGGCGGAAACGTGCTGCTCTGGTCGGCGCGCAACGCGCTGTCCAGAAGTTCATTGAAACGGTCAAAGCCTACGGTATGGCGAAACAGCGGCGCCAGAGAAAACTCGGTATTCATGATCCATCCTCCTCTACGCGCACAGGCCCGTCAGGCACCCATGGCGCAAGCAACATTTGTCATTAAACCTGTGTCATCAAAGCTGTCGTGTGACATTTCAGCCGGCTGTTCTGGTCACAGGGAGGAAGATGGTGGCGGCCGGTTTTTTTTCAAGAGTTCAAGGGGCCAGTACAGCCAGCGGCAGGTCCGGCTGGTTGCGGCGGAACCAGCAGGCGATGCTCAGGCGGTCATGGCGGGCGGGCAAGACTTCGTGGGGAATGCGTTCACTGAGAAAACAGACCAGGGTGCCGGCGCGCGGCGCCACGTCGAGAACATGCAGGCGTGTCTCGGGGTCTGGCCAGAGGCGCAGCTGGCCGCCGTCTTCCGGCGTCCAGCCGGTATTCAGATACAGGACCATGGACACCACCCGGGCATTGTTGCCCTTGAAAGCATCCAGGTGGCGGCGGTAGAAACCGCCTGGCGGATAGAGCGCGAAATGGGCTTCCAGATCGAACAGCCCCAGAAACAGTTCGCGATTGATCTGCACCCGCAGGTCCTCCAGCAGCGACAGCAGTCGCTGCTGTGGCCCCGTCGTCCCGTTCAGCCAGCAGGTGCGATCGCCACGGATGCTGGCATCACGCTGCCGCTCGCCCGGGCCACCAATGGCGGCCTCGACGAACTCCCCGCGCCGGTCGCGCAGCAGCGCTTCGCGGCGCAGGGCACGCACCAGTACCGGGGGCAGGAAAGCGGGGATCGCGGCGTAGCCGTTGCCGGCCAGGCCGGCCACGAGCTGTTCCACCGGACTGGCGTGCGGGTCGGCGGGGGTGACCGGGATCATTGGCGGTATCGGTTCAGTGGAGGGCGTTTCCTGCAGGGGCGCTGGACGGGGTGTCGTCCTCGCCGGGCCACAGCAGGCAGCCCACCTGGCTGCACTCATCCAGCAACTGGCCGCATTCCTGAACGCTGAACTGGACAAAGTGGACGAACTGGTCGGCGTTGATACCCTGCCCGCACAACAGCAGGTCGCAGGCGATCAGACGCGGCAGGGTGTCATCGTTGATATCGAGAAACAGCTTGAGGCCCGGGAACATCATGTTCAGGCGGCTGAGGTCCGCATGCACCATCAGCAGGCTGGAGGGGCGGATTTCCAGCTCGGCGGTGAACATGACACCCTGCTCTTCCACAAACAGGCGGGCGTCGATCAGGCCTTCTCGCTCCTGCAATTCGCTCAGGTGCAGACCATGGCAGTCATTGCACAGGTAAAAGGGCACATCCGCCTGGCGCAGCCAGCGCTGCAGCTGTTCGCTGTCGGGCACGGTCAGGGATTGCATGGGCGGCTCCTTATTCCTGTGGCTCTCTTTCCTGTGGTGCGCTTCCCGTTCTCCGGGGGCCGCATCATCCGGCATTCCGCCGGGGAAGAAAAGCGCTACGGTCACCCCCTGACCGGAACTGTGCCGAAACCGTCGGTTACGATCATTGGCGCCAACGTCCTGGCCCCCTACTCTGCGACGATTGCCCGCTAATAACAATCTGGAGACGCTCCGCATGAGCCAGCCACAACCACAGATCGCATTCCGCTCCAGCGATCACCTGCACCAGACCACCGATGGCTATATCCGGCGTATGGCCCGTGCGGACGCACGGCCGGAGCCGGACACGCTGGAAACCATCATGGAGGTGTTCGTCGATGAATCGCTGTCGGCGTTCTTTCTGCAACCGACGGAGCTTGTGGGCCTGAGTCCGCGCATGCAGCGGGTCATTCGGGTGGCGGCGGACACCATCAGCAAGGCCACGGGCATGGTGGTCAAGCGGGCGGCGCGCAAGCTGGCGTTGCCGCAGCACAAGGATGCGGCGGATTACATGGAGCAGATGCGTGTCATGGTGCCGGGCAGCGAGGGTGAGGAGCGCTGGTATGTGGCTTTTCCGGTACCGGAGGCGTTGGCCGGGCAGCTGGAGCGGGCGCGGGATCAGGCGGAGGGTGGCGACACGGTGAGGGCGGCGGCGACGTTGGCGGCGGCGTTGCACGAGATCACGGATATTGCGTTGCACTGGTATCTGGCGGAGCCGGTGCGGTTGCTGCGTTTCGGGCCCATCATGAAGAAGATGGCGCATGTGGCGATGGAGACGACGCGCAAGGCGACGCATGGGGTGATCCGGCGGGTGTTTGCCGATATGGAGGGCGAGCAAGTCGTACTCAGCACGCGCTACATGGCGGCCATGGTGTTGCGGCCCGAGGCGTGAGGGCCACCTCCATTGCGTTCGACAAAGCAAGTTTCGCCGTAGCCCACTGGGTCACCCTCCAGCAGAGAGGCGTTGAGGCGGGGTACGCCCTTCCGGGACCGCTCAAGCCGTCCATGGGCGCTCTTTCTTTGGCCATCCCTGGCCAAAGATGTCCCTACAGGGCGCACCCCGCCTCAACGCCGGAGCGAGATTTCAAGCCTGGTGGCTATAGAGTCTGCAGGAGGAACAAAACCATCGGCCACCTGCCAGCTTGAAGATCAGGCTGCGCGTGACGGCCCTCGGGGGGCGGGTAAAGGGTTTCAGGACTGTCGAGAGGCATGGATGCCGAACGCAAGCCTACACGGACGTATTTACGGCGTGTCCTGAAACCCTTTACCCGCCCCCCGAGGGCCACAACCACCCAACCCAACAGAATGGCCCCAAAAACCCGTCAGCCAGCCTCAAGATGAGCCGCCATACGCTCGGCCACCATGATGGTGGGGGCGTTGGTGTTGCCGCCCGGCAGGAGGGGGAAGACGGAGGCGTCGATGACGTGCAGGCCGTCGAGGCCGTGGACGCGGCAGTGCTGGTCCACCACGGCGAGGTCGTCGCTGGCGGCGCCCATCTTGCAGGTGCCCACCGGGTGGTAGATGGTCTCGCCGTGGCGGCGCACGGACTCGGCGATCTCGTCGTCGGTCTGCACGGCGGGGCCGGGAAGGTGTTCCTCGCCGCGGAAGTCATCGAAGGCGGGCTGGGCAAAGATCTGGCGGCACAGTTTGACCGCTTCCACCATCACGGCCACATCGCGCGGGTCACTCAGGTAGCGCGGTGCAATTTTCGGGGCCGCCATGGGGTCGGCGGACCACAGGTCGATTTCGCCACGGCTGTGCGGGCGCAACTGGCAGGCGTGCAGCATGAAGCCGTGGCCCGGGCCCATTTCGCGGGCGTGGTCGAGCATGAAAGCCGGGATGAAATGCAGCTGTACATCCGGGATCTCGCTCGCCAGGGGGGTGCGCAGGAACGCCCCGGCTTCCAGCCCGTTGGTGGTGCCCAGGCCGGTGTGGGTGCGCAGGTACTGGAACAGGGTGCGCAGGCGGGCGCTGAAGCGGGTCTGCTCGAACAGGGTGATGGGCTGGGTGCAGTGGTGCTGCACGGTGACGTCCAGGTGGTCCTGCAGGTTCTTGCCGACGCCAGGCAAGGCATGTTGCACCGGGATACCGTGGGCGGCGAGGCGTTCGGGGTCACCGATGCCGGACAGCATCAGGACCTGGGGCGACTGGACGGCCCCGGCGCAGAGCAGCACTTCATCGGCACTGAATACCCGTTCGCGGCGACCGACACGGGCGCGCACGCCGGTGACGCGTTTGCCGTCCAGCACCAGCTGCGTGACGTGGGCGCCGGTGATGAGGGTCAGGTTCGGGCGTTCGCGCACCGGCGGGGGCAGGAAGCAGCGGCCGGTGCTCTGGCGGATGCCGTCGCGGATGGTCACCTGGTACCAGCCGGCGCCCTCCTGCCGGGCGCCGTTGAAGTCGTCGGTGCGCGGCAGGCCGGCCTGGTCGCAGGCGTTGAGGAAGACGTCGAACAGGGACATGCCGGAGGTGGGCGGTGACACGCCAAGCTCGCCTTCGGTGCCGTGGTACTGGTGGGTGTCGGCGTTGAGGGGGCCAGCATAGCCCTCGGATTTGCGGAACCAGGGCAGTACGCTGTCGTAATCCCAGCCTTCGCAGCCGGGCAGGTTGGCCCAGCGGTCGTAATCACTGCGGTGGCCGCGAATATAGATCATGCCGTTCATGGCACTGGAGCCGCCCAGCACGCGCCCGCGGGGCCAGTACAGGCGGCGTTCGTTCATGTGTGGTTCCGGGGCGGTATCGAAGTACCAGTTGGTCCAGCGGCGTTTGAGCAGTTCACCGACGCCGGCTGGCATGTGGATAAACGGGTTCCAGTCACGCGGACCGGCTTCCAGGAGTATCACCTGGTTGCGGGGATTGGTGGACAGGCGATTGGCGAGTACGGCGCCGGCTGAGCCGCCGCCCACGATCAGATAATCGGTCATCCGGGCCTCATCTTGTTGTTTGCGCGCATTGGCACGTTGCAGCCACTTCAATCTAGCGGCTGCTCTGGCCCTTGCCCAGCCCGGGCAACATGGACACAACAAACGTATACCGTCCGATGTCGGACAATCGATGATGGCAACTTGCCTGCACTGCGGGCTTTGTCTATGTTCACGTGAGTGAACCGCCCGGTCACGGTGTGCCACCAGGCCACCCTGAGCGGGCGTTTTTCGTTCGCGACGCGGTACGCCGCCACGGGCCAGGGAACCCGCCATGCCAGATTCGCATCATCCGGAAGACCTGCCCGCACAGCTGGTGGACGATCAGGGGCAGGTCCGTTTCGGCCTTTTTCCCGGTACGCTGCCACGCATCAACGGCAGAGACAGTGACCACCGTACGCCCATGGGGGCTCCGGCCTCGCGCTGGGCGCGGCACTTCCATTACAAGCAGTTCCAGTATTTCGGCATCATCAGCGACGCGCTGCTGGCGGGGTGCGCCTTTGCCCATACCGGCTATATCGGCATCGCTTTCTTCTACACCTTCGAACCGGCCACGGGGCGTCTGCGGGAATTTACCTGGCGGTCGCCGCTGGGTCGGGCCTTGCAGATGTCCGCGTCCCCTGTGTCCGGTGAGAGCCGTTTCCGGCAAGGCAAGGTGGACCTGCGCATGGGTTACGCCCGTGAAGGCGAGACCCTGGTGAAGACCCTGCAGGTTGATATTCCCGGGCTGACGCTGGAAGCGCGCATGGTCGAGGAGGCCGACTACAGGCCCATGTCGCTGTGCACCCGCACCGGGGTCAATGGCTGGGTCTATGCCAACAAGGTCGCCGGTGTGCCGGTGCAGGGCAGCCTGCGCAGCGACGACACCGTGCAGGACCTGCCATCACTGGGCGCCTGCGGGCACCATGACTTCTCGGCCGGTTACATGCGCCGGGAAACCTTCTGGAACTGGGCCTGCCTGAGCGGCACGGTGAATGGCCAGCATCTGGGCCTGAACCTGTCCTGCGGGGTCAACGAGACCAGCCATACGGAGAACTGCCTGTGGCTGGACGGCGCTCTGATCAAGGTCGACACCACGGTGTTCGAGTACGACCGTGACCATCTGCTGACGCCCTGGCATGTCACCAGCAACGACGGCCAGGTGGACCTGCGTTTTACCCCGCTGGGGAATCATCGGGAGCGGATGAATCTGGGTCTGTTCGCGAGCAACTTCAATCAACTGTTCGGTCGCTTCGAGGGCACGCTGAGGCTCCACGACGGCCGCACCCTGAGCGTTCGAAACCTGTACGGGTTTGTCGAGGAGCAGTACGCCAAATGGTAGAAAAAAGCGATTTTCAGCCTCAGAACCTGCGCGAAAAATTCCGTCTGGGCGTGATCTGGATAGTGCAATACTGGAAGGAGCTGTTCAACTTCCGTTTCGACAAGTACATGATCATCCAGGTGATACCGGGGGTGTACGGTCTGGCCCTGGTGGCCATCGGCTTTGGTCTCTTGTACCTGTGTTTCGAGGCGTTTTTCCAGTCCACCTGGCGCGGTATCTTCTATCTGTTTTTTGCCGCGCCGCTGACGTTTCTGGTGCTGGCCTCGGTGCTCCGGGCGCTGCTGGAATTCTACATGGTGGTGTTCCGTATCTCCGAACATGTGGACGAGCTGGTGGGCATCCGCGATACCGTGGACCGCTTGTCCGGCATCAGTGACTCGGTGGACGAGATGGCGGCCCTGACCCGGCGCATCCCGTTCTGGAAAGCACTCACGGGCACCCAGCGCAGCCGCGCCCGGGTCCCGGACGCCGCGCGACGACGCAAGGACGAGGACAGCTGAAGCAGGTCGGCCTCACAGCCTCTGCGCCTCTCAAAGCGTCTGCGACAGGGCGGCACTGACCAGCCGCCGCTGCAGGCGCTCCCGCACACTGCCCGCCTTCCACAGGCCCATGCGCTCCAGATAGGGGCGCAGCCGGGCATCATCACTGTCCTGCTGTATCGCCCGGCGGCCCAGTTCCAGATAATCCTTGCTGCCCGCCTTTTCCTTGAGCCAGGCAAGCGCCTTGACCAGCCCCCGCTCGGTGTCATCGAAATCGGCCCCCAGCGGGAATAACGGAAACACCTTCTGGCGATCAAAGGCGTCGGCCTTTTCCGCCAGCTTTTCAGGCGTGTTGTAACGGAACGGCTCCGGCACACGATAATCCGCGCTGATCTTGCCCGCCTTGGCCGCCTGCGCCAGCAGGTCGCTCTGGAAGCGGCTGTCGCTGATATTGACCATGGCCGCCACCACCTCGGCATCCGTTTTGCCACGCAGATCCGCGATACCGTATTCCGTGACGAAGATATCGCGCAGATGGCGCGGGATGGTGTTGTGGGCATAGCTGAAGACGATGTTCGAGACCGCCTCCCCGCCCCGCTCACGCCAGGCGCGGAGCATCAGGATACTGCGCGCGCCTTCAAGTTCATGGGCCTGGCACACGAAGTTGTACTGACCCCCGACCCCGGACAGGACACGGCCATCATCAAGCTGGTCCGACACCGCCGCCCCCAGCAGGGTCGCGGTAAAGGCGGTGTTCACAAAGCGCGCATCCTGACGCTGCAAACGCTTCAGATCTTCTTCACCGTACAACTGATTGATAAAGCTGATGCGGGTCATGTTGATGGCTGCCGCCAGCTCGGCGGGCAAACTGCGCAGCCGCTCGTAGAACGCCGCTGGTCCCAGGAAAAAACCGCCATGCATAATGGTGCCGCCCCGCAACGGCTTGCCCAGATGCGGGGCCAGCGCCTTGCGCGTTTCCTCATCGTGCAGGTTGTTGGCCCATTGCTGGCTGCCCAGACGCAAGGCATCGTCCTGCAACTGCAGCGCCTGCGGCACAAACCCGAAACGCTGCAGCCACGCCAGGGTGGCATCCTCCAGACAGGCATCAATCACCCCTGCCGCGATCAGGGCATCCAGGCTCTCAAGGGAGGCTTCAGGGCGCAGCGCGCCCTGGTTCAGCAGTAACTGGAGATTCTCATCGGCAAACACCGGGCGCCGGATCACACCGCCATCCACCAGCGACATCAAGCCGTGGGTAAACATCTCACTGCACCCGTACAGCCCCTCGGCAAAGCGGTCCATCCCGCCCTCGGCCTCGACCAGGCGAGCGAAACGCTCGCTGCCAAACGCGCGCGTCACATCGCGGTAACGGGCATTATCGTGCTCGCGCATCAGGGCGTGGTGCACCAGGGCATCGCCGAGGGCGCCGATGCCGATCTGCAACAACCCGCCATCACGCACCAGGGTGCTGGCATGCAGGCCGACCAGGTGATCCTGCAGGGTCACCGGCATGTTCGGGGTACTGAACAGGCGGGTGTGCGTGCTCGCGTCGTTGATCACCAGGTCGAAGGTGCTGCTGTCGACCACGGCGTCGCCGCCCATGAAGGGCAAGTCGTCATGCACCTGAGCCACCGCAACGATCACCTCGCCTGCCGCACGACGCGCTTCCAGCAACGGCATCAGATCGAGGGTGACCTCGGGGTTGCAGGCCAGGCTGAGCTTGCCGGGCTGGTCGTCACGGCGGGCCACCAGCTGCGCGGCCACATTGACACCCGCCGCATTCAGGTCGCGGGCCACGTGGGTGTAGTTGCTGCTGATGTAATGGCGCTGTGCGTGGGCATTGCCCAGTTGGCTGCCGGGCTGGAAAAAGAACTCGCAGACGCGAACGTTGGCCGGCAGACGGTTCTTGCGCAAATCGGTGAGATAATCCAGATCAGCGTAGTCGCCAAAAACGCGCTCGGCAAACGGCTTCAGAAACCGGGCTTCCAGGTCGCTGCCTGCGACGGGGCGGCCCAGTGACAGCGCGGTGTAGAGGGTAAGCTGCAGGCTGCTGTCCTTGCAGGCGCGCTGGTATAACGCATTGACGAACTGATTCGGTTTGCCCAACCCCAGGGGCATACCGAGGCGAATATCCTTGCCGACACGACGAATGACCTCGTCGACAGCGGCCTCCACGGCATCCAGCGGTTGACCGGCACGCATCATGATCTGCTCCCTGCTTGTGACGATGTTATCGACACTGCCGCATGGACCCTATCTTGGCAAGGGCTGGGCAAGCGCGCCATTGTAAAAGCCCGCAAAGCCTGCGCAAAAAAAAGGCTCCACAAGGGAGCCTTTTTTCGGGATGAAAAGAGATCAGGCAGTAATGGCCGCGATCTTTTTCATCAGCTCGACCTGGGAAGCGGTCGGCTGGGCAGTTTGCAGTGCCATCAGTTTGCTCATGTCGCCTTCGATGCGGATCTGGCCGCTCATGAAGCCCTGCATACCGGCAGACTGGTCGCCTTCGATGAAAATGCGCTTGGCCAGATCAGCCGGCAGGATCATGGTGGTCGGCGCGCCGTCCTTGTGACCCTTCTCGATCATGCCGCCGACCAGCGACATGTGCTGCTCGCTGTCACCGCTGATGGTGATGTTGATGACCAGATCAGCCAGGGCCGCCGGGGCTTCAATCTCGCCCGCTTCCGCGCGCAGCTCGTCAACCTTGGCAAACCATTCGTCAGACAGAAATTCGACGCTCATTACCTGTTCTCCTCGAAATATGTGGGAGCTTCGACACCCAGCCTGTATCCGGATTTCCGAGCGCCCTTTCAAACGCTCGTTCGAAACGTTCCTGTACCTTATAGAATCCCCCGGGGAGTGGCAATAGCCGCAAAGCCGCCCCGTCGGGCCCAAGGTCAATAGAGGTAATTGAACATTCTGCGGCGGTATTCACTGGCCAGCGGATCGCCCTTCGGCAGGCATTCGAAGACCCGCAGCAGGGCTTGCCGGGCGACGCCATCGCGGTAGCTGCCGTGGTCGCGCAGCAAGGTCAGCAGCGCTTCCAGGCCGTCGCGGAACTGCCCGGCGGCGGCGGCCTGCAGGCCGTAGGTATACAGATCTTCCGGGGTGGGCGCGGTGGCGATGCGCTGGGCCAGCTCGCCCAGGCTGATGGGGGCGTTGTCGCCGAACTCCTCCAGCAGGGCAAAGCGGGCGCGAAACGGGCGCAGGGGTTCCACGTCTTCGGCCATCTCGGCGAGGGTGGACTGGGCTTCGTCGACACGGCCCTCACCCAGCAGGTATTCCACCAGCAGGGCGCGCAAGGCGTGCAGCTCGGGTTGCTGGCCCAGGGCCTGGCGCAGGGCCTGTTCCGCCTGCTGGCCATGGCCAGCGGCAATGGCTTCGCGAACGCGTTCGACAAAGGCCTCCTGCTGGGCCGCTTCGTCTTCTTCGCCGCCCAGCACCGGTGCCAGCCACTCGCGCAGAGCGGCCTCGGTCTGCAGGCCGGAGAGTTCGGCCACCAGTTGCCCCTGAAACACCAGCTTCAGTGTGGGCAGGCTGCGCACGCCAAACTGCCCGGCGATGATCTGCTGTTCGTCGGCGTTCACTTTCGCCAGGATCACGGCGCCCTGGTATTCGCGCACCAGCTTTTCCAGGATCGGCGCCATCTGCTTGCAGGGCTGGCACCAGTCGGCCCAGAAGTCGACGATCACCGGCACCTGGCGGGAGCGTTCCAGCACCTCGGTCAGGTTGTGTTCGGTGATATCGACAATCCAGTTCTCGGTTTGCGGTGACTGCACAGTCTTTCTCCTTTCAACAATGGCGGCGATTGTACGACATCACGCCAGCCAGCACAGCAGGGGCAGCTTTTACGGCATTTTCATACACAGCGCGTAACAGTGCGCTACCATGATGGTTCACACAGTTCAGGAGTCCGCCATGAGTCTGCTCGTCTCGGTACTGATTCTGCTCGCCCTGCTGGCTGCGCTGCTGTATCGCGAGGTATCGCTGCGCACCGGCTCCATCGCCATGGCTGTCGCCTGGTTTGCCCTGGGCTTTGTCAGCCCTGCCATTATTCATCCGCTGGCCGTCATTCCCTTCCTGCTGGTACTCGCATTACTCAATATCACACCCCTGCGGCAACTGGTGATTACCAAGCCGGTGTTTGCGGCGTTGGCCAAGGTCATGCCGCCGTTGAGTTCCACCGAGCAGGAAGCCATGGAAGCCGGCTCCACCTGGTGGGAGAAAGAACTGTTCTGCGGCAAGCCGGACTGGAAGATGTTCTCCGACATTCAGGCGCCTCGACTGACGGATGAAGAACAGGCGTTTATCGACAACGAAGTCGAAGAACTCTGCGGCATGCTGGACGAATGGGAAATCCATCATGAACTGAAGGATCTGCCCGAGCCGGTCTGGCAATACCTGCGCGACAAGCGCTTTTTCAGTCTGATCATCCCGAAAGAATACGGCGGTCTGGAGTTCAGCCCCTACGCGCAAAGCCGGGTGATGAGCAAGATTGCCACCCGCTCGATTACCACCGCCGTCACCGCCATGGTGCCCAACTCCCTCGGCCCGGGTGAGTTGCTGATGAAATACGGCACCGATGAGCAGAAGCAGCGCTGGCTGCCAGGGCTGGCCGACGGGACAGAGCTGCCCTGCTTCGGCCTGACCGGGCCGGAGGCCGGTTCCGATGCCGGGTCGATTCCGGATTCGGGCGTTGTCTGCAAGGGCCAGCACGAAGGGCAAGAGGTCATCGGTCTGCGACTCAATTTTTCCAAACGCTGGATCACGCTGGCGCCGGTCGCCACCGTCGTCGGGCTGGCGTTCAAGCTGTATGACCCCGACGGTTTGCTCGGTGATGCGGACAAGAACGAATACGGCATTACCTGCGCGCTGATCCCCGCCGATCACCCCGGTGTCGAGATCGGGCGCCGTCATTACCCCGGTTCGCCGTTCATGAACGGGCCGATCATGGGCAAGGACGTGTTCATTCCGCTGGACTGGATCATTGGCGGTCAGGACATGGCCGGCAAGGGCTGGCGCATGCTGATCGAGTGCCTGGGCGCCGGGCGCGGCATTTCCCTGCCCGCGCTGGCCACGGCCAGCGGCGAGGTGGGATACCGCATGGTCGGTGCCTTTGCCCGGATTCGCCGCCAGTTCAATATCGAGGTCGGCAAGTTCGAGGGCGTGCAGGAGGCCACCGCCGAGATCGCCGCGCTGGCCTATACCCTGGAATCGCAGCGTCATCTGGTGACCAAGGGGCTGGAAGACGGCATTCCCGCCGTCATGACGTCGATGGCGAAATACCATGCGACCGAAATGATGCGCACCCTGATCAATCACGGCATGGATGTGGGCGGTGGCCGTGCCATCCAGCTGGGGCCGCGCAACTTCATGGCCCTGCCCTACCAGTCGATTCCGATTGCCATCACGGTGGAAGGGGCCAACATCCTGACCCGGTCACTGATGATCTTTGGTCAGGGCGCCATGCGCTGCCACCCGTATCTGTATGACGAGGTGCAGACCCTGACCCATGAGGACAAGGACAAGGCCCTGCAACAGTTTGATCCGCTGTTCATGAAGCATGCGGGTTACACCCTCAGCCGCGGGGTACGCATGGCGCTGCTCGGCCTGACCGGGGCGCGCTTCTCGGCCGTGCCCGACAACGCCACCGACTTCAACCGTCGCTGGTACCAGCAACTGAACCGCTTCAGCGCCATCCTGTCGGTCACCGCCGATGTCACGCTGGCCATTCTCGGCGGCGACCTGAAGCGCCGCGAACTGCTCTCGGCGCGGCTGGGTGACTGCCACAGCCAGTTGATGCTGGCCTCCAGCATCATCAAGTACCACGGCACACAGCCGTCTGACCGGGCGCAGGATGCGCACGCGGAATATGCCCTGACGCGTGCCTTCTACAAGGCCCAGGAAGCGCTGTTCGAGTTCTATCGCAACTTCCCGGCGCGCGCGGTCGCTCGCCTGATCCAGGTCATCGCCTTCCCCGGTGGCCGGGCCGTGCAGGCACCCTCGGATGATCTGATCCGGGAGTTGGGCGACTTGATCATGGAGCCCACCAGCGTGCGCGAGGGCCTGGGCAGCTACACCTATATCTCCCTGGAACGGGAAGATGCCATGGGTCGGGTGGAAACCACCTACCGCAAGCTGCTGGAAGTGGATGATGCCTGGCAGAAGGTGCTGCGTGCCGCCAGCAAGGGGCAACTGGCCGGTGAGACCTTTGCCGATCAGGTCGCCTCGGCCGCCGCACAGGGCATTATTGGCGAAGCGGACATCACGCCGCTGCGCGAGTACGACGAGATGCGCTATGACTGCCTGCTGACGGATGCCTTCGAACCGGAGTTCTTCCGCCGGGCGGCAGTAGGACGTGATGAGGAAGCGGCCTGATACGGCACGCCGTTCGGTCTGCACGCTGCGCTTCGCTGCTCAGGCAGGGAAGCGCAGCGTTTTACTGAACGTCAGAAGCGGTAAGCGATGCCCAGCCCCACCACCGTCTGTTTGGTGAAGTCGTTGCGCACAGACCGCAGCACTTCAACGTTCACGCTCATGATGTCATCCAGCGCCCAGTCGACCCCTGCCCCGTAGGACAGCCCATCATCGCGCTGACGGCTGTCGCCGATCTCCGTGCGCGCGTAGGTGTACCCGGCCAACGCGTACGGCGTATAGGCCTCACCGGTGGGCAGATTGACGAGGCCATAGGCGCCATAGTTGTAGCGATTCTTGACCTTCTCACCCAGATGACTGCCACTGCCGATGCCGGTACTGAGGCGCGCCTCGGCACCCAGCACCTGCCCGAAACGGGCGCCACCGCGTACCACCATGCTGTCGAGTGATGTATTGATGTCGCCGCGTTTGAAGTCGGTCCAGGCGTATTGCAGCCCACCGTAGGGGGTAATGTCGCTCATGTCTGCAGCGGCCACGGTACAGGCGCTGCCGATCATCAGACCGTATAGTATTTTTTTCATGGTCGCTCTCCGTGTGTCGGGCTCCTCAGGAGCAAGGGATCGCTTACTCCAAGCGATCCCCTTGAGCATACCTCACATCGCGGGCCGCGCACGACCACGCTCAACGCTCAGGTCATGTTGTTATGTGACAAGGTCATGGACGGCCAAAGGCCGCGAAGCCGGACCAGGCGGCGGGGTGCGCGTGGCCCTCGCCCGCCGCCAGCATGTCGCGCTGGGCAGCCGCCAGCGCCGTGTAGACATCCCCCTGATCCCGCAGGCGCGGGTACAGCCGCTCCATCAGGGCCCGTGTGGCCGTATCACTGACCTGCCAGTATGAGGCGATGACCGAGGGCACCCGGGCATGGGCAAAGGCCCGCGCCAGGGTGGCGTACTCCAGCCCATTGATGCCGACCCCGGACTCACAGGCCGACAGCACCACCAGATCGGTGTCGGTCAGGTCCAGCAGGGAGATGTCGATCGTGGTCAGGCGCTCGCCATGGCCCATGACCAGATAGCTCTCTGCCGGCGCCTGCGGATCGAGTACACCGTGGGTGGCGAAATGCAGGATGCGGGCGCCCCGGGCGGCCTCATCCAGGGCGGCAGGCAGGGCCTCGTTACCGCGCAGCACACGGCCCGGCAGCAGCGCCGACACCGCCTCCACTTCTGCCCGGGCACCCGGCAGGCTGCCGTCCGGGTCGGCGATAAACAACGCCGCCTGACTGGCAGAGCGGTCTTCGCGCAGCACCAGATTCAGATGGTACAGCGAGGGCAGCACACCCAGATTGAAACGCTGCACGGCATACTCCCCCCGACCATCAGGCTGCACCCGGCGCAGCGCCGGGAAAGGCAGATAGGTCAGTGCCCCCACCGGGGTGACAAAGACCTGCGACGCCTCCGCCAGCTCCTGCTCCACCGGCCGCAGCAGCTGCTCGTAAAGCCAGGCCAGGTCCTCCTGCAACAGCGCATCGGCCATGGCCGGGTCAGCAACGCTCCGGGTGCGCCGATGCGCCAGGGAGCGCAGCGGCTGGACTTCCCCCGGCAGACGGTACACCGCGTCGCGCAATCCCGCTGCCACACGCAGGCTGCGTTGCGTCAGTTGATCGGCGGGCACCTGCACCTCCCGCAACACGGCACCGTCACGACTGACCACATGGATCAGCAGACGATCCGGGGTCGGCAGGTACTGCACCAGCACCTGCCCCGGCGCCAGATCGCTGCCGAGCACGCTGGCCTCACGGGGGTCCAGGCGCAGCATCTGGAACAGACCACGGTGTTCCCGTTCCAGCTCGGCCAGCAGTTGCTCGCGCTGGCGTTCCCGTTCACGCAGTTCACGGCGCAGCGCCTCGTGATCCACAGCGGGTCCGTCGGCTTGCCCTGAGCGGGCGGGCAACAACGGGGTAATCAGCGCCGCGTCCAGTTGATCGATGTCCTGCCCCAGACGACGAATGGCGTTCACCTGCCGGGCCGCCGGGTGGCGCTGAGCGTGACGCTGACCGGCCAGCGCCTCCAGAAAGGTGTCGGCCACCGCCTGCTGCTGTGACTGTTGCTGGCTGACAAAAGCCCGGGCACCGCGCTGATGATCGCTGAGCAACCCCGCCGCACTGCCCGCAGGATAGACCAGCAACCCGAGGTCGGTGCCAGCCAGGACCAGGCCCTCGCCCACCACCGCCACAGCATGCACGGTGCGGGCGCCATATTGCCCCAGCGCCTGATCGTCGGGCAGCAACTGGTTGAGTCGGTCGGGGTAGAACCATTCGCCGTCCTGCCAGGCGGTCACGCCCCCCGCACTGGGGAACAGCCAGGTGTCGCTGTGGCCCAGCCGCGCCCCGCGCCCGCCGAGAAACAGCATGCTGGCGCGCTCGCCCATGGCCAGGTAGCCCGGGTCTTCAAGGCGCACATAGCTGTCTCGATCACTGCCATGGCTGCCCCACCGCTCGCGCACAAAGGCGCCTGCGGTGCCAAGAATCGCCAACCGCTCGCTGACTGGCGTGTAGGCCTTGACGAACCAGTGCGGCGGCTGGCCCAGATTGACGAAGCGATCCCCCTCCAGACGCAGCAGCCCGCCGCGCAGGTACACCCCCGCTTCAGCCAGATGCCCTTCGTTGGAGGCGACCACATGAATCTCGCCGTCCAGCGTCTCGTAAACACGGAACAGCATGAGGCTGCGCGACGGAAAGCGCTCGGGGTCATCCAGATAATCGAAGCGCGTCAGCGTGTCCTGCTGCCACCGGAACAGCGTGGCCCCCGAGACCACCCAGAGGCTGCCGTCGCTGGCCGCCAGCATGTCACGCACCGGGCCATTCCAGTGCGCGCGGGCATGGCCGCCCTCAGCGGAAAACAGGATATGCGGGCGCGTGGCGCCCGCCGGGTAATGCAGGATATCCCAGTCATCATGGGTGTAGAGCCCGCCTGCCCCGTCACTGCGTACCACCTGGGCCCGGTCGCGGGAGAAGCGGCTCAGGTGCGGCACACCCGCTTGCTCGGTAAGCAGATGAATGCCGCTGTCGGCAGCAATCCAGGCCATCGCGCCGTCAGGGTCGGTGGTCATGTCACGCACCACGCCCAGGGCATGGTGGCTGACCTGCCCGGCCTGCCAGCCGTAGACACCGTCGGCGGCTACCAGCCAGATGTCGCGGCCATTCCCTGCGGCCTGCTGCGGGCCGAGCACCCGGCCACCGCGCTGGCCTGCCAGCGGCAACGGCAGGGTTTCCAGATAATGGTTACGCAGCAGCGCCAGCCCGGTGTCGGTCAGGATCACCGGGTGCACCTCGCCCGTCGTCTGCGCCGCCAGGGGAAGGGGCCACAAGGTCAGCCCATGGATACGGCGACTGTGGGGAATATCGTCCCGGGGCAGAAGGCGTTGGGCACGCGCCTCACCCGCCTGGGCATGCAGACCGTCGGCATCCAGCCACAACAGACGGCCCCGGGCCGGGTCGGCCAGCACGGCCTCCACGGCCCTGCCCGGGGCGCCCGGCACAGCGGCCCAGCCCCCCGCCGCCGTCAGCACCCGCAGCCCGGTGTCGGTGTTCACCACCGGCTGCCCGCCATGCCATACCAGATGGTGAACGGGCCGAGTAGGTGCCGAGGCGGGCACCGCCAGGCGCCCCTCGGCCCAGAGCGTGAGCCCGGCGGCAGTCCCCACCCAGAGGCTGCCGTCGTCAGCAGCCAGCAGGGCGGTGACACGGGGCGACGGCAAGCCGTCCCGGGTGCTGCGCCAGTGCTGCACCCGGCCGTCCGCGTGCCACAGCATCAGCCCTGATGCCGTGCCAAGCCACAGGCCCTCGGGCGTCTCCGCCAGCGCCAGGATATCCCGCTCTGGCGCGGGATCCAGCGCATCGCTGCCACGCACCAGGCGGTCACTCGCGGCATCGTAGCCGTAACGCTGCCAGTAGCCCTGGCGCAGCACAAACAGGCCATGGCTGGTGCCCAGCAGCACTTCGCCGTTGTCACGCACCAGCAGCGCCTGATGGCGCGGGGCCTCGTGGCGGTTGCCGTGAATCTCCCGGCGACTGTAGCGGTGCCAGTAGCCATCATTGGCCAGCGCCGTGCGTTGCAGCGCGTGACGATCCTCCAGCCGCGCCAGTGGCGTATCACGCAAGGCCGCACGGCGCTGCGCAGGCAGGTGCGGTGTGTTCGCCAGCCACAGGCGCATCTGCGACCAGGTGGCATACTCGTCATCATTGAGGCCACGCGGGCGCATGCTCTGGTGCAACTGCGCCCAGGCCTGCACCGCCAGCAACGCGGTGGCGCGGTCAGCGGGGGCGTCATGGTGCGCCGTGTCGTCGAACAGCTGCAGCAGCCGTTGCGCCGCCTGCTCACCGTACTCGCTGCGCCGGGTGCGCGCCCCGGCCAGATACCCGGCCTCGGCCAGGCGCGCGGCCTGCTGCGCCAGGCTACCCGGAGCCTGGGCATACACGTAAGCGCGCCAGCGCCCGGGCACAGGATCGTCCTCCGCCAGCACACGCAGTTCGCGCGGATCGCTGAACCGACTCACCGTGCGCACACTGGCCAGCAGTTGCTGGAATATTTGCGTCACCTGCAAGGCCATGGCCTGGCCCGCATCGGAGACGACTCGCAGGATGTCGCCCTGCTCGTCATATTCCACACTGATCTCGCCCAGGCCGCGCACATGAATGCGCGCAGGCTTGCCCGCATCGTTGTAAGCGATGGCCAGCTGTTGTTCCCCGGTTTTCGCCGCCACGATCTGACGCGCGCTGTTGTATTCCAGGCGCAGGGTTTCGACGCCACCCAGCCGAACAGCCAGCAACTGCCCGAGCGCATCGTAATCCGCTTCCGCCGTGGCCGAACCGTGGGTGGCACGAATCACCATGCCATGGCGGGGATCGACCTGCTGGGTCTGGACTTCGCCGTTGGGCAGCAGGATTTCCACTGCCGGTATGTCGCCATCAAAGCGCGTATAAACACGCCGGGCATCCCCGGAGAGCGCGTTGCGGCGCGCGCTATTGAACCAGTCCACGTAACGCTGCGACGGTGACACGGCGGTGTTATGCCGGTAACCGAGAAAATCGGACAGGTTGTCGCCCACCTGGGCGCGGGCACGGGCAACAAAGTCGTCAGGAATATCATGCCCCAGCGCGCGGGCCTGCTCGGCACGATAAAGACCGAACACCGGCCGCCCCAGCCAGTAGATCAGCGACTGCACATGCTCGCGCCAGGCGCTGTTGTTGTCCGGCTGACGCGCCACCATGCGGCCGCCATACAAGGCGGCGTCATGCCGGGTGTCGCCCAGGCGCACCAGACGCCAGAGGATATCGGTGCTGTCCCGTTGCCAGCCGGCCCAGTCCCGCAGGTTGTGGGCGCGGGCGTCGTTGTCGCCCAGGCCTTCCAGCAGGATATCCCGGTAATGGTTCCAGGTACCGCGCCACCAGCCCGCCTGCAGATAAAGATCCAGCCCGGCCAGCCCCTCGCGCAGTTGATCCGGGTCGGCACGCCCCCGGCGCACGGTTTCGGCCAGCCACCAGTAATGGTTGTCGTGCCATGACTTGTGCGTCGACGGGCTCAGATCGGCATGGCTCAGCACCGGCGTCTTGGTGTTATCCAGCAAGGTCCGGGCAGCCTCCAGATCACCGGCATTCATCAGCGCCTCGAACTGATCTGCCCAGGGCCACACCTGGTGCGGGAAAGCCTGCTGCGCCTGGGTCAGTACCTGATCGCCAAAGATGGCCGCCCCCTGCCGCCAGTAGAACGACTGTGTCGGCGTATCGATCAGGTAACCGCGCAGGGCATCACGGGCCGCAGCCCCGTCGCTGCTGTCGAGCCAGGCCTGCAACAGGGTATCGGTCAACTGACGGCGCCGATGCAGGCGCAACATGGCGGGCGCCGTGGCGCTGCGGTCACCGCGCTGGATCGCGAGCGTGGCTTCACGGCGTTGCAGCGCCACATCGTCCGGATAGCGCTGGCGCAGTTGGGTCAGCCAGCCTTGTGCTGCTGGCGCCTGTTCCGCCAGCAACACCTCAAGCCACAGCTCGGCCAGCTCACGGTGTTCCAGCCGCACCGCCTCAGCCACCTCGTCCAGCAGGGCGCGAACCGCAGCGGGCTGCACCGCCGGGTCCAGCGCCCGAGCCAGGGTAGCGCGCGCTGCCGGGCCGCCATCGGAGAGCGCAAAGGCCTCGCGGGCCAGCTCGCGGCTGTGCGCCGTGTCGTGACGCCGCGCGGCCTCGCGACTGAGCGCGCCATAGGCAAGGCGCATTTCTGCGGCCCCGCCGGGGCTCGCCACCAGGGCATCACGCTGGGCGTCGAGCACATTCTGGAGCTGCGCCAACTGGGCCATGGCGCAGCCGTGGTCGCCCCCGGCCCGGCAGGCATCCGCGTGATAGCGATGCGCGCGCAGCGCGATCAGCACCGCGCTGTCGTCCGGGTGCTGGTACCAGCGGGCCATCAATGCGGTCACCCGTGCCACCCGCTCCCGGTCGTCCACAAACACCCGAGGCAGACTGTCGCGATTGCTGAAAAACGGATAAAGCAGCACCGCTCGCGCCAGCGGGTCTGCGGCCTGCTGTTCATGTCCGGCGGTCAGTAACAGACTGCCCGCAGCGTGCAGCGCGCGCACATCATTGGGCGCCTGTTGCAGCCAGTCGCGGGCGGCCTGCAGGGTGTCTTCGCTTTCCCAGGCGGCCCCGTTCAGGCGCCGGTCCAACCCCTGGGCCATGGGGGTGCCAGCCAGGGCGTTATCCGCTGCCAGCGCCACCACCCGGTCTCGCCATGCCGGCGCCTGAAGCAGGCGATCCTCCAGAGACCAGAGCATTTGCCAGCTGTCCGGCCAGCGCTGCAAGGCCGCGGCGGTGTAGTGCCACAGGGCCGCGTCATCGCCCTGCTGCAGCGCGCTGCGCATCAGGGCATCCAGCGTAAAGGGGTCCGACTGCGCCAGCGCGTCACTGCCGGGCGGCATCATGTCGAGTACCGCGCGCGTATCACCGTCGCGGTAGGCCTGCTCCAAACGAGCAAGCCGCCGGGGCTGCTCCGGCACCCGATCATCCTCCAGCGCCGCCGCCAGCGTGCCGCGCAAAAAATGCGTGCGCGCCCAGGTATAGGCCGCCAGCGGGTGCACCGTGTCTTCAGCCAGATGGCCGCGCAGATCATCCAGCAGCGCCTCATGCCGCCCGGCCCACAACAGCAGACTCCACCAGCGCACACGCGGCGCACCCATATCCAGGTGCACCGCACCGTCCCTGGCCTGTGCAAAGCCGGGTGCAGGCATGGCCGCCACCAACGCCTGCAGGGCCGCATCGTGGCCATACAGAATGGCATGCCAGGCAGGCCAGTAACCGGCGGCGTCTTCAGCAAAGGGGTCTGTACCCAGGGCCAGCAGATGGCTGACCAGCGTAGCGTCGCCACGCGCAGCTGCACGGTGCAGTGCATCCGCTGGCAACAGATCTGCCGTGGGCAGCAGAGTGATAACGTCCTTTACCGGCGCGCGATCAATCAGGGCACCGGCGTCCATCGGCACACCCTGCTCCAGCAGGCGCGGCACCAACGACCAGGCCTCCGCCGCCAACGCGGTGTGCAGCAGGGTATGACCGTGTGCATCCAGCACATCGGCCTGGCCACTGCGTGCCAGCCAATCAAGCAGGCGCTCATCTTCCCCGGCCGCCAACAGCAGGTGATAGACGCTGCGGCCATGCACATTGTCGGCATCCGCCCGCGCGCCACGATCGAGCAACACACGGGCCTGCGCCTCATCATCCTGATCCCAGGCACGGAACAGCAATGCGGACGCAGTATCGACTTCCCCGGCCAGCGCTGCCGTACTCATGCCAGCCAGCAACGCCAACCCGACCACGAACCTGTTCACCCCGTTCATTTGCCCTGCCCCGTCCGTTACGATCCATGCCGGTCGCGGGCAACCTGCCCCGCCTGTCTGCCTTGAGAGGGACAGCAGTGCACGGGCAAACGGCCCATACAATTGCAGCAGACGCCAAAACCCCTTACCGTTAGCGTCAATAATAGACCACGCCCACCCTTGTTGATGGAAGCCCCGTTCATGTCCAGTGAGATCGACTGGGCGCCGCTGGCGCTGGGGGAATTGCACCAGTCCCGTGTTCGCACCCTGTGCGAACGCATGCTGGGCGCTGACTCCGACGAAATCGAAGGGGCGATTCTTTATGTGATCGAGGCGCTGGCCCACAACGATTGGGAGAAGTGCCGCAAATTCCAGGGCAAGTCACGCCCGGAAACCTGGCTTTATTCCCTCACCGTCAACATCATCCGCGAATACAAGCAGAAGCATATCAGCGGCAAGAAGCGACCGCCGGTGTGGGTTCAGCAGCAGAGCGCGCCCATCTGGGAGCGCGTCTGGCGCCTGCTCAATGTGGCACGCCAGCGCCCGGTGGAAATCATCCACGAACTGACCACCGGCGACGCCCACAGCGAAGCCGAAGTGCGCGAAGTCATTCGCGTGATCCAGCAGCGCCAGTACCAGAACAGCCTGCGCCGCCGGGGCCGTGAAGTCAGCTCCACCGAACGGGTACAGTTGCTGTATGCCGGCGCCAGCGAAGCGAGCGAGCTGTCACTGGAACAACTGGCCGACGACCACGAAGACGACTGGCGCAGCCGCGGCTATGAAGAGTTGCTGCTGTGGCTGGACCAATGGCTGGGCGGCACCGGACGCGGCGACACCACCCTCGCCGCCCTGGACGCCGACGCCATGGAGCAGGCCCGCCAGCAACTGGACCTGGGCGACGACGCCCTGCTGGTGCTGCGGCTGCATTTTGTCGACGGCCAGACCTGGCAACAGATTGCCCGCACCCTGAACCTGCCCGGCCATCAGCCCGCGCGCATCGCCCAGCGTGCCTGCCGCGACATCGGCGAAGCGCTGCGCTCAGCGGGCATCGACCTGGGCAGCCTGCTGCCCGGCGCACACGACGGGGAGAGCGACGATGCAATATGAACCGGCTGTCCCTCCAACATGGCGTGGATACCAACATGACTGAACACGACATGCAGCAACGCCTGGATCAGCTCCGCGCCCTGCTTGGGCTGGACCTGGTGCTGCCAGAACGGGACCCTGCTGGCCCAGCGCCAGACAGTGAGGATCTGGCTGCCCTGCTGGACGGCAGCCTGGACGCGACCCGCCGTGCGCAAGTCATCAGTTATTTGCTGGTAGACGATGATCTTTATGAAGAGTGGCTGCTGCTCAGCGAACACGCCGACCTGCTGCCCGCCCCCGCCCCCGCACCCGTAGCGACCGGCGACGAAACGACCGACCTGGACACCCTGACCTGGTGGCAACGCCTGACCGGCTGGCGCCCGGCCGTGCTGGTGGGCGCCGTGGCCGCCACCGCCCTGGTGATCACCCTGAACCGTGACGCCACCCAGGACCCCATCGACCAGCTGTATGCCCAGCACACCGCCGCGCTGCACCAGGCCCTGGGCACCCTGCCGGACGTGGTCAGCCGCTCCCCTTCCCAGCCCTGGAACACCTGGCAACTGGCCCTGGCCAGCGGCCTGGACGACGGCCTGGATGCCCTGAACCACGAACGCAACCTGTATGACATCGACCGCCAACGCCTGCACGAGGCCGGCGACCGCTATCGCGGCCAGCGCAGCGCCGAACTGGACGACGTGGCCGACACAGGGCGCCTGGCGCTTCTTGGTGTGCTGATTTGTGCGCAACAGGACGATGCAGCGGCGCAGAGTGTGATGCGAGAGTTAACACCGCGCTGGTCTGCGGTCTCGGCGGGCTCCCCGGTGGCCGCGCCGGAGCTGGATCCGGCGGAGGCGTTGGAGAGTGCGTGTATGGCGGGGGAGTGGGCGTTGCAGGCGTTGCGGTGACGGGGCCACGAACTAACATGCGCTCCATGGCTTAAGTCGGCAGTCGGGGATGATTGTACTTCTAGCCACCGTGTTAAAAGGAAAATCACCGATGAAAATCAAATGTAACAGGCAGGCAGCTTTGTAGACCTACAGCGTTAAACAGAAGTTTGCGCTTCCGAGGCGCTCGGCTCGCTTGATTCGTTAGTGCCATCCTTTATGGCAGCGAAAACACCATCCATTACTCGGCAAACTTCTTTTGGATCAATATTCACTTCAATCCTTCCAGAATCCTTCATTATTTTTCTTATCGAAAATAAGTTTAACAACCCTGTTTTTCTACAAACGAGCATTATATCAGAATCTATGTCTTCCATTAAAATTGATATAGCATCGAAGTTAAGCCTCGTCACATGGTGTGAAAATGGGTCTCTAGTTTCACGAAAGGCTTCATCTGAAAGCATAAAAGCATTTAGGGCTTTCAGATACTCACTTTGAGCCTCCAGCAAGTTACCCACCCTCTCTCTACCGCTTAGCTGAAAAGCAAGAACCGGGTCATCAGAGGCGAGTGCAGACACCGCATTATTAAGTGCGCTTACAAAGCCCTCCGCCAGCGGAGGCCTGATGGCATCGACAAGACTCTTAAAGTGCGCAAGAATAATTCTTTCCAGCTCAGGGCTAAATCCACTCTTGAAATCTATTCCTTTCTTCTCAAAGTAAACTTCACAACAGGAAAAATACTGCTTTGATAGCTCCCGCGGATCCACGTACTGCAATCTAAGCAATTTCCGTATCATGAGAAGATGATAGACGATATTATTCTTTGTTTTCATCCTTTCAGATCGAACTTTAAGAAAGTAAGCGACCCCCGACAGAAATGCCCCCAAGCCGACGCCAATCAAGCCAATAAGAGCCACGAGAATGTCTGTATCCATATAACAGTTCACCTGCTAAAACGTTGCCGTTACGGAGCCTGAACATCTGACGCGCGGCTGTTGCCGGACTTCGATGCCGTTGTCTTGCATAACCTGATCGCGGCAGGCCGTTCCTAGCCTGCTCGCAGCAATATGAACTGCACCTCAACACCTAGATCCACAGGGCCATCTGGGCCGAAAAACTCCACTGCGGAGCGAGAAAACTCTACATAATCACCCGCAACAGGTAATCCAGCAGGGGCGGGAATTTTAAGAACCACCTGCATGGACTCGCCGACATAGGCAGCGCAATCCGTATAGCCACCTTCGCCTCGGTCTGCACTGTGAGCAGCTTCAACGATGATCAAATTCAAAGTGTATTGTCCCGCCTCTGACAAGGACACGACTTGAGCAATTTCGCCAACAAAATCACAAAACTCTATCCATGAAGCTCTCGATATGCAGGGAAAGAACAGGAGTGGCAATACGAAAATAGCCAGCACTCGATTTACTGCACCAAACTTTCTATTGCAACCCGCTTCAGAAGAGAGGGTCTGACGACAGAAAGGAGCATGCCCAATAGCCATATTACTCATGATCCATCATTTAATTAACGAAATCATCTCCAGGAACTAACAGGATCATAACCTAACAATCGATACTAGTAATATCGAAATTCTCAGCTAACGCGATACCATGCTGAACCGGGCAAAGCATTCCTTATAGATGTCTTTATAGCCCTAGAAATAACCAACCCCACCAAAAACTCCCACAGCAGGAAAAAAGAAGTCAGCTACAGCCGCCCTCCTTTTTCCAAGAGGCAGACAGACCATTAATTAACGGCCATCTGCCGCTAATCGGCATCTGAAATCCGGGCTCGCCGGGCGGACTCTTCTTTAATTTCCCGAAGTATATCTGCCACCTTCTCCTCTCTGGTTCTGATATCTTCCGCTTTCCCTTCTGTCAGCGTGGCATCATAAGAGAGAAACCGAGACAAACCGAACTCCTGGTCCAGCTCACCCGGCCTCCAACTAACACAACAGTCAAATTCTTTATAGCGCCACCACCATCTGTATATCTCCGGATCGAGGCTCTTCTCCAGATGCTCCTTTCTCGCGTGAAAGCCTGCCTGATCCATATATGAGGTCACATCATCCAAAGTGATATCAAAAACGCCCACATCAGACCTAGCGGGGTAACCCGGCGCTTTCAGGGCGACAACTCGATTAACAAACAGCGTATCACGAGTTATCGATATAGAGGTCCAGATCTTACTCACTGGGTCTTCACCTTGATAAAGGTACTCGCCTTTCAAGGCTATCTTCTCAAAAGCAGCATAAACCTGATCAAGGTTTATATCGCCAACGGCATCACGCTTTATCGAACGGAGGAAGTCCGATGCTCTGGCAACCTCGAAACTCCAGCCTTCCTCCCCAACACCATAACTATGATTCAGTTGATTCTCTATAACAGAGTGGGGCGAATCCTCGGAATCGTGAAAGTTAACGACGGAAAACTTTCCTTCCGAGAAGACATACGCCGAAGTGCCGCTTTCCCAGCTCACATTTGCCTTAATCCGTTCTGCGCCCAAGCGCCCCAATGAACTACATATCTTTTCATGAAACCACTCGGGTTCCTCAGGGCTTGACAGCGTCAATATAAGTCTCTTTCCCTTAAGACAAACCTTAAGCAAAATTCCATCCATTGATCGCAAGAGCATCTCGAATGAATCAGAGCTGAGGACCACGTCTTTCCGAGAATCGCTCGCTCTGTCCTCGGACGTCCCCCTGATCAGAGTCTCCTTCGCATGCCTCGCATGGGCAGTGCTCGAAAACTCACAGGTAACTGATGACTCCCATTCCATCGTACAACCTTAATACAAGTGTAAAACCTATACGCAGAGTCGAACTGGCCCAAGAGTTCGCACAATTAGGGCCTAATCCCCAATTTGGTGATATCGAAATTATATCGTACTGTTGTTAGCCAGCGCCCAATAAGCCAAAATTCCTACAGCGCGCAAAAAAAGCCAGCGACAATCTCCGCCTCCTGCTCCTCCAAGCCTGCTGCGGCCGCGTATTCTGGCCAGCGGTTCACCACACCCATAACCTCCTCCGCTGCCGCACGCACCTTTGGCGCCGACAATCCCAGCGTCTTCCTGCCCGCCAACAACTCAGAAGGACGCGGCGGAAACGGTGAGTATCCGAAACCAGCCACCGGATACCCGCCCTGCACCAGGCTTGGCACCAGATCATAGGCGGGCGCAAACCGATAACCTTCGCCCGACCAGACTAGGCTGAAGTTGCGCTCATGGTCATCAAGGTTGTTGATCGCACGGTTGAACAGCATCAGGCGGATCAGTTGATCGAGATCAGCAATGATGTCCGGTGAATGGCGCCTCAGCAGCTCGGCAATGTCGTCATAGCTGAAGGCGCCACCCTGATCGGCCTGGGTGCTCTGGGACTTCACCAGGGCATTGACGCTGATCAGGTGATGGCGCGCGTCATTGGGGGCCATATCAAAGCGTTCCAGCAACAGGACTTCACGGCCATTGATGCCGCTGCGGATATGCCCTTCCGCCACGCGGATACCGACATCACGCGCCATATTCAGGCAGGCCAGCTCTACCCGGGCGTTATTGTAGGCGTCTGCGCCGAGGCGGTTGAACTTGGCCAGCCAGGCTTGGCTGCCATCATGCACCAGGGCTTTGGGCCGGGCGCCGCCAACACCGGCCCCGGCGTCAGCCAGATAGAGCAGGCTGATCGCCTCGGTGTCCATCTCGCTGAGATCGGCATCGTCGATATGCTGGGCGGCGCCCTCAATCCGGTCGAGCAGATCCAGCGATAGACCTGGCTCCCAGGCCGGCGCATCGCCCGCCGGCACCATGCTAAGCGCGCCGATACGGCTATGGCCCGCCAGGGCCAGCATGTCGATAGCACTGTTGGCATTCAGCTGCCAAGACCCTGCCGGTATGAGCCGTGTTGATGTGAAGGTCGTAGCGCTTACGCGTCGTCAAACAGACTCTCCTCCACCTCAAACAGGTGCTCGAAGCCTCCCTCAAGGCCCGGAATCCGGGCAGCCTCGTGGTGCTTGCCCAGGGCAACGCTCAGATCGCCCTGCTCCACCTTCTGCGGGGTCGAGCGCGCGACGCCGACGCGCACCGCGAAGGCGTGCAGATCATCACCGGGAAAGCGGCGCTTGCGGGCTGCGCGCAGGCGTTGGCCAAGGGATGGAAGCTGTGTCATAAGCACCTCATGACCGGAATAATGTACCGTGCTTTGTATACCCTGCTTGGCAGCCGCCGGGACGAGTTACTCCAGAAGCTCAATACGATCGGCATGGATCACAATCAGCCCCTGCTTGTACAAGCCGCCAATGGCCTTCTTGAAATTGTTCTTGCTGACGCCAAACGCTGCGGTGATGGCCGACGGCGCGCTTTTGTCACTCAGCGGCAACTGGCCGCCGTTCTGCCGCAGGCGGGCGAGAATCTGTTCTGAGAGTTCATCGCGCCCCTGGTCCCCCGGGGGTTGCAGGCTCAGGCTGATCTTGCCATCGGTACGCAGCTCGCTGATATAGCCCTTCAGGCGCATGCCATTGCGCACATGGCGGAACAGTTCGTTGCGGTGCAGCAGGCCCCAATGGCGGTGGTTGATGATCGCCTTGAAGCCCATTTCGGTGGATGACGCCAGTAACAGATCCACCTGCTCCCCCACCTGGTAGCGCGCCGGGGTCTTGTCCAGATAGCGATCCAGGCGGGCGCTCGCGGCAATGCGCCCGGAGCGATCATCAAGGAACACATACACCACGCAATAATCGCCCACCTGCAACGGGCGCTTTTCTTCCGAATGCGGCAGCAACAGATCCTTGGGCAAACCCCAGTCGAGAAACAGGCCCACGGGGTTGATATCCACGACCTTCAGGCTGGCGAACTCCCCCACCTGCACCTTCGGCATGCGCGTGGTCGCCACCGGGCGGTCTTCACTGTCGTGATAGACAAAGACCTCCAGCCGGTCACCCGGCTCGCAGGGCTGATCCGTCGGAATATCACGCCGGGGCAACAGAATGCTCTGGCCATCACCGGCATCCAGAAAGAGACCGAAATCGGAATGGCGCAGGACCGGCAGCCGGTTGAATTGACCGATGTGTACCATTGAGGGGGCCTGTGGATCAGTGGATGATGGGCGGCATTCTAGCATTGCTGCCAGGCACTGACGCACTGGGTCGCCCGTGAGGGCGCCAGCGGCGCATAGGGGGCGGCGCGGAAAGGCCTGAGCGAACCTGAGTGATGTGTCAGGCGCCTGCGTACCACAGCACTAAACCTCCCGCCAAAAACAGGACAACCCAGGACAGGTGCCGGCCACGGGTAATCACTAACGGGAGGATTCCTGAAATAACCACCGTGTAACCCAGGACGACCAGGACTGACTCCGTCGTCAGATCGCCGGACGCCGCCAACCAGAGCAGCAACGCAATACCCCACCAGGCGACGGTGGTAATGTGCCACGCAAAGCGAAGGGTACGAGCCGTGAACTCGGTGCCACCGAAGAGCTTGGGCAACGCGTCCCGGCGGAACAAGCGAGTAAGGATAAAGCGCTCGCCCAGCACCGAATGCGCCAAACCGAGCATGAAGATCAACACCGCAGCAATATATAGAGCCATCATAGTTTACTACCTCTCCGCCCGCTGGCTGACCAGCGCTGGTTCGCCTAAATCAAATGAGCATGCTTCATTTCACCCTGCCATTTTCTGGCATTCCACCGGCCTCAGATAGTCGAGCACCGAGAATATACTATTTTATCTGCTATCACTTCCGTGAATACTTCAGCCATGCCCTGACCTGGAAGTGGCCACTGCAATGAGGCAAGTCCAACACTTACCCGCCGACCGCCGCGCTTACTCCACGATGCTCACGGTAGATGCGCCTTACGTATTCGCAGCCTGGGTGATTCCGCCAACGTTCCAGCCAGTGCTCCCACCCGGACGGTAGTGGCCTTGGAATATCAACCGGGTACTCTGACGGCAAGCAGGTGGGGAACAAAATGGTGGCGGCGGTGAGGTCTGCAACGCTGAAGCGATCACCGACCAGGTAACCCGTCCGCTCAGAATTTCGCGCAACAAAATCCAATGCTTCCTGGGTCAACGTACAGCCGGCTTCAGCGCCAGCCGCATTGATCTGCATATCAAGCATCATGATCGCTCGGATAGCCGGAAATGCAGACACATACAGTTTCTGCTGCCATTCAGGCAAGCCTGTGGCGATACGACGCGCGCTATATTCGGTATGCGGCAACATTTCATAGAACCCGGCCCGTCGTACGGCAGGGCCGATCTTGTCATCAAACCATTTCTGCAGCGCCAACGCTTGTGCACGCGAGTCGGGATCTTTCGGGTACAGTGGCAACTCGGGCCAAGTCTGCTCCACATAGTCGAGCACGGCAGCCGAAGTCTTCAGTACGTTGCCCTCATGACGCAATATCGGCATTGCTTTCTGGCCAAAGCGGGCGATCAATCGCACAGCATGCGGACCAGGAAGCAGCGAGTGCCGGATGTGCGGCACTCGCTTGTAGTCCAACGCCCAACGCACTTTCTCTGGGTACAGAGAAAAGTGCATCTGCCAGAGTTCTGGATAACTCATAGCTTCGCTCTCAAAAGCCTAACACTGCCAACAACGGGAGAACTGCATTGTCCGTCAGCAGCGCTTTGTTATAAGTAATTAGCCACTTCATTAGCATTTACCACTACTGTGTTTACGCCTAAATGAGAATAGCAAGCTTTAGCCTTCTTGATGAATGCAATATCTTTCGATATCAGCAGAGCAGCTCCCGCTGCATTTCTTACATGCATTAAATCGTTGTTCGATGCCCTAAATCTGTCTTTTCTCTTTTTAGTGCTTGTAAAATCGTCTGCATAATAACCGGCCCAGTTCATTAACGAATAACACCTGGCAATTTGATTATGGACAGTTTCGTCAAAATAGTCTGACCAATTAAAATCACTATTTTCGGAGGTAAATAACTCGTCAATTGTACTAATAACTAGCCCCTCAGGGAGACTCTCGAGCTGGAGTGCTTTTAACTTTTCAAGATCTCTTAGCGGCTTTGGGCCTAGCTCCTGCTCACCCCCTAAATCAATAGCGGAAATTTTTGATACAGCCTCTAACTGACCCGCTATCTGGGATTGTGCTTCTTTTATTGCTTCAGCTCCACCATCAAGGAGTTCAGATGGATCTAAATTGTTAAGCTCCCGCTCGGCATTCTCTAGCATTTCTTTAAGGGCCGCCTTGAGTTGAGAGTTTAGCTCTTCAAAACTCTCTTCTATTGGAAGGCCAGAAAACTTTCTGCTAAATCTATCGAATGTCGTAACAACCTTATTGATACCACTAGCTTCGTTTTCATTCTCATTATTTAAAAAATCCAACCAAACTAGATTGGGATCTTTTCCGTTTAACTCTGTCGTGATTGGAGTTATATATACCCCCCTCAACTCAGACAGCAACTCAATATGCTCCTGCCGATATTCCTCCTTAGGAATTTGAGCTATCTCTTGCAGATGGGTTTCGGAGTAAACGAGGCGAATACCATCTTTGCAGCAAAATTCTCTTATTTTTCTAAGGCCTCCATCCTCTGATTCCTTAAGCTTTCGCTCTCTTAAATCACTTAAGGTATTTTGATCAATATAAATATACGAATCCATAATCTTTACTTATAACGCCGCCATAAACGGCGTGAACTGCTACCACTTTATTGGACACTTCAGGCACAGGCCAGCACATGCTCATGCGGATTCTGATACCCGATTCCTGAATGGAGTCTATCGCGATTATAGAACTCGATGTACTCCACGATTCTTGCAACGGCTTCGATGTCACTATCGAAATGTTGCTGATGAACAAGTTCCGCTTTCAGCGTGTGGAAGAAGGACTCCACCATCGCATTATCCAGTGGGTTGCCCTTCCGGCTCATGCTACGACGCATTTCCACCGTGCTGAGTACATCCCTGTAGTCATGTGCAGCATACTCAATACCCTGATCGGAATGGAACAGACAACCCCGTGGTGGATTCTCGCGCAGCAGCGCCATGCGCAAGGCGCTCTTGGTCAGTTCGCTGTTGCGCTTACGGCTGAACGACCAGCCCACCACACGGCGGCTGAACAGGTCGACTACCACTGCGTGGTACAGCCACCCCGTGCCGGTCTTGATGTAGGTGAAGTCGCCCGCCCAATGCCTGCCTTCTTTGGATGGCGCTTCCTCGTGGGCCAGGATATTACCTGCGGACGTGTAGAACTCATGCCGCCCAGGGTTCCAGACGTAAAGTCCCTTTGTCGATGCTGAAATGCCGACCTCTTTCATCAGCCTGGATACCCGGCGGACACTGCAGGGCAAGCCCTTTTGGCGCAGCACTTGATGAACGCGGCGAGCCCCATAGGCGCGACGGAAGCCCTGGTGCATCTCGAGAATGGCCTGCTTCAGCACCTCGTCATGCTTCTGCCTGGCACTGGCCACCCTTGAGCGCCAGGCGTAAAAGCCACTGCGTGATATACCCAGCAACTCACAAAGCTTGCGTACATCTCGATGCTCGCGGTTCTTCTCAACCAGCTCGTAGAGCGCTACTTTTTTCGCTGGAAGAACCGCTCGGCCTTTTTTAGCAAATCGATCTCCTCGTTGCGGCTGGCCAGCTCTCGTTCCAGCTTCTTGATCTTCTTCTCCGCAGCGGCGAGCTTGTCCTCGGCCTCACGCACAGGATCTGCGCGATCAGGGCGCCGCTTGGGAGACGGGGCAACAGGCTTCATTGCTTGTTCTCCTTCAGCTCCCCTCGACGATACTCCATCTGCCACCGGTATAGCATCACCGGGTGGATGCCAAGGGACTCGGCCACATCCTTCGATCTAACGTCAGGATGATTGGCCAGCTTAACGGCCTGGAGTTTGTAGGCCAGGGTATAGCGGTCGTAGTTTCTCTTCCGGGTATGTCCCATTCTGCACCTCTCTCATGAACAGAAATATCTGTCCAAGAAAGTGGTTACAGATCAGCCAGCTTAACGGCCTGGAGTTTGTAGGCCAGGGTATAGCGATCGTAATTTCTCTTCCGGGTGTGTCCCATGCTGCACCTCTCTCATGAACAGAAATATTTGTCCAAGAAAGTGGTTACAGATCAGCGCGAGGAACGAGCGTCCGGCGACCGCAGGGAGCGAATTTAATGGCATTGTTAGGGTTGATCGTCAGCGAATATGCTCTCTCATCCATTTCCATGCTTCCTCAGGCAACAAGCCAGCATAGTCAGCTGTGACTCGTATAACCATCAAGTTATCGTTATCGTCAAGATGAGCTCGTAGTCGGTCAGAGAGCTGCTGAGAGGACTCATTTGTGTATATGAGCCATGTAGACGTCAAGTAGTGCCACCAGCTTGGAGAGCTTTTAAGCTCCTCATGTAGATCGTTATATTTTTGGCCAGGGGTATTCAAGTCATAAGAAACGCAGTAAACACTCATGGTATCTCCTCAATTCAGAACCCTAACGCCTGCAATAACCGGCGCGAGGTACGAGCGTCCGGCGCCACAGGCGCGAAGTTAATTGCCTTGTTAGCCATCTTTTCTGGCATTTACTTCTCTCTCATTACTGGATTTGAATTCCAATTTATCTAGCAACCTCATAAGTATTTCTTGGGTATTCACTGGGTACGCATCACTAGCGTTTGATGAATAGCTTTTGGGAGCAAACAATCTATTAGCGATTTCTGATTTAAGTCTATGCTGTTCCTCCATTGGTAATGAGGCCAGGTAGGGAGTGATAGCCTTCAAGTCTAGCGATGTTTGTAAGTGCGCATACTGTTGCTGCCGATGCTTTGCAGATTCACGCGCCAAATAAGCGGCCGGAACAGATAGAAGAATTGTAAAAATCAATCGGAAGAGTGAATTCTCCCATTTAAATCCTTCAGTTGTTGTTTCATATAAAGAAAAGCCAACGACTACCGCAATAACAACCATACAACCTAGAGAACCCGCCCGGAGCCAATCTGCCATTTTCTTTTCTGATGTTGCACTGGTGTCATAGTCTCCAGCAATAACGCTCGCCGAAATAGTTCCCAGTAGGTCGTCTACCCCTTTTTGCTTCTTCTCTAACTCTTCTTTAGCACTAGAATAGAGTGAATCTACAGCCTCTAGTCGAGACTGAATATTTTCTTCAATCGTGTCCAGTGAAGATTCAATGTCACCCAACCTTTTAGATATAGTTAATTGTCTTTTCTCGTGGCGATCTTCAGAATCTTGGAGTTGACCCTGCAGAATTTCTATATTTTTGCGTAAGGCCTGAGTATCTGCGGGGCTGCGCTTCGACGTTATCTCACTCTCTTTACGGTCAGACTCTGCAAATATTACTTCCCGATCCTCAATGCACTCCTTTAGTGATTTAGATAGGCTAGATAGACTGCCTATAAGATTTTTTAGATTTTCATCCGTAGATGAGCCATTCTTTAAGCCATTACTTATTGCAGTTAAATACGTGGCCAGCTGAGAAGCTGACTTCGTAACTCGATCGTAGTCAGACCCAGACTCCAACGCCTTTATATAATCATTATATCGAGCATCAAATGTATTTATGTGGTCTTGAACTTTAGCAGTGACCCTTTTTCCTTTAAGAGACTCTTTCAGATCACTTACGTATTTATCAGCTTGCTTTGCAATATGGTCAATTTTTTCCAGTGCGTCAGTTAGCGATTCACTTTCCATTCTCACTCTCTTTGCATATCAAATTATTTAATGATCGCGGGCTAACGCAGAGCTAAGGGGCGCCGTTTTCTGGCGTCCCCGACTTCAGCGAATTGTTAGGCACCTTCTGGCGAGCCTCTCGCTGCCTAGCTCGCAACTGATTAACTTTTTCCTGGAAAGATACCGCAGGCGCATTCTCTTCTTCATAAGGGTGTTTCTCGCTTCTTCTTTTCGCCCCCCAGACCATCTGGGAAGCGAAGAAACAAAGCAATGCCACTAAAATGAAAACGAGAATAGCATGGGAAAATTCATCTACCACTGCAAGCGCCATTCGAAGCCCTACAATAAGAGCATATATAGCGGTTGGCACATATCGACTTGCTGAGTTGACTTTTGCTCCATATATAGCGGCACTAACTACAGCACTGAACCCAAAGCATAGGAGCCACAGATTGTTATTGGACAAGAGATCAGAAAGATAGTCTGCCTTCTCTACAGGATCGATGTGATCCTGAACAAGCCAGAAGCCACTAGCCAGCAACGCCGCATACAATAGCGCCCCCATGATATGGAACGCGATGAAGCACGCAGCGCCAACCCCAAAATTCCTCAATGCTCACCTCTTATGCCTAACGCCTTTGCTAAGGGGCGACAAAAGCGCAAGATTTTGGCGTCCCACGGAGGGCCGACAGGCCCGGAGTGTACTTAAGCAATTGGTTATGTGGTTACGCATAAAACATGATGCCGACCACCACAAAAACTATTACCTTTAAGCTCAGCTCCACCATAGAGCTTCGCCAAATTGATTTAGCACCTTTTGGGTTAGACCATCCCCCGGATGCGTCATCATCCAGAGTAATCAAATGGCCAACTGCGGCCCAACCTGACAAGAGTAAAGCCGGTGCAGCAATATACTTGGCCTGAGATTCGTAGCCCATAATCATGGTCGGCAAGGCCGCCAATAACGAAGCCAGAAATATCCCTATAATGATTCGCCGCACCATTCAGTATTCACCCACATAACGACCTGCGCAGTGGCGCACGAAGTGCGTCCGGCGCCCAGTGGGCGCGTACTGGCGCTGCTTGTTAGGTGATTTCACGATATTTTTCACTCAATAGATACCAGTAAGAAAGTGGCCACAACAAAAAGACTGCAACCAGCCATTGCGTTCGCTTCCTTTGGTATGCGCTCGCCTGGGCAGCCAGCCAAGTAAATAGAATCCCTGTTACGCCAAAACCCATTAGTGCTTTTTCAAAAAAGCTACCATTTTCAAGTGGCACAAAGAGAAAACACAAAATAGCAACTAAAGCCAGAATTCCAAGGGCCAACCATACTGGAGATCTAGAAGCTCTCAGGAAGAAGGCGCTAAACCTGTCATCCATGGCCTCACTAAAAAGTGGATGCTTCAACACGCTCGCTCCTAACGACCAGCTAAGCGGCACGCGTAAGCGTGTCCGGTGGAGGCCCGAGAGGGCCGGAACATGA
Source organism: Isoalcanivorax indicus (assembly GCF_003259185.1). Classification (NCBI taxonomy): domain Bacteria; kingdom Pseudomonadati; phylum Pseudomonadota; class Gammaproteobacteria; order Oceanospirillales; family Alcanivoracaceae; genus Isoalcanivorax; species Isoalcanivorax indicus. Next base: position 1,127,914 of record NZ_QGMP01000001.1, on the reverse strand, counting down.
TTGAGCTACTTGTTAGACGATCTTGCACCACTTGCCATTCTCTCTATCGCAACACGGCTTGCATTCTGCGCCAACTTACCCAGCTTATAATAGCGCTCGGCATCTAGCTTCGCGCCGCATAGCAAGCTTAGCAAGCCATCCCAGCCCCCAGTTTCTCGCAGCCAAAGATACTCAACCCCTCTGAAACTGCTTGAGATCGCAAGCACTTCTTCGTGCTCTGGACTTACAAACTCATCCTCTCCGGATTGGATCCTGAAATGCAATATATCCTCTTTCAAAGAGCAAACAATAAACCCTTCTTCGGCATCCCTCACCCACACAGCTTCACCTTTCTCGGTAAGCAAAAGGAGTGCATTCACAAGTCTCACATTTTGATCGGAGTCATTTTCCATTTTTCTCGTCGTCTAACGTCCGTAAGCACCGGCGCCGAAGGCGTCCGGGCGCCTTTTCTGGTTAGGTGGCTTCGGCCCGTGCTACAAGCCGCGCAATTTCCCCACCTTTCTTCTTTGCTTTCTCAAGCTGGGTTTCGCCAAACTCGGACTGAATGTCAGTTCTAGCGCCCGCCCTCAGCAGCAACTCAACGATTTCAATGTAACCCCGAGAGATGGCCACGTGAAGCGGGGTTTGCCCCATGTCTCCGATAGCGTTGACGTCGGCCCCGGCGTCAACGAGAGCCTGGCACGCGAAGCTATCGCCTCGCACAGCCATGACATGGAGGGGAGTATCGCCATCCACATCCGTGGAATTAACCGCAACCAGTCTCTTCCCACGTTCAGCCGGAAATAAAGAATCCGATGTAGCCTGAAGAATTTCCTCAAGGGTCATTCTCTGCTTGGACCGCTTAGCCATAGGGCCACCTAACAGGTATTAAGACGCCGGCGTCTATATCCAATAACGACGCACGCGGCCTATCACAATATATTTATTCATATAATAAAAAATAGTTCTTACAAATCAGTTTGTTAGAGGGTGCGCCAATCGAGCACAACCTGTTCGCGTGACTTCTTCTTTTCCCAATCCAATAACATTGTCCAAACCGCGATGGCCTTGAGACATGCTGGCGTCTCAGACTGATAGGCAAAACCAGACACCCAAACACGCTACCGCCCTACCCGACATCCCACACATCATCCCCTGCGTGGCGAGCATCATGATTTTCAGCATATTGATAGCGTGGCGGCGGCACCTCTGTTGGTGGGCGCTTGTCCGGCATGCCAGTAACCCTGCCCTGATACTGCCCCGCCGGAAATATGATGGCAACCCCGTACCACGCAGCAGTGGCGGTCAGCCTGGCTGACCGCCCCTGCCTGCCTTCGGCATGCGGGTTCGTGTGCTATCCGCAGTAGTAGTAATTGATCCAGTAACTGTCACCGGGCATACACATGCCGTAGTTGAGGGCCGGGGCTTCGATGATTTCCGGCTCGCCCTGCTCGTTGCGGCGCAGCACCAGGTCCACGCGGCCGTCGGTGGCTACGGCGACGATGGGGGACAGCACGCGGTGTACGCCGTCGGTGGTGGTCACTTCGATTTGCACTTCGATATTGGCGGGGATGATGAAGTTGCCGCTGCCGCCTGCCATCACGGTGCTGCAATTGTTGCAGGCGCTGTTGTACAAGGGCTGGCCGGTCAGGGCGTTGCGCACGTTGACGTGCCAGGGGGTGTTGGAGGTCAGCGTCAGGGTGGCTTGTGCGGGCGGCAGTTGTTGTTCGCCGATAATCAGTTCGCTGCGCTGCCCTTCGAAGATGGCGACTTCAGCCTGGCGTACCACGGCGAGGGAAGGCATTTCCAGGGCATACACGGTCATCAGGCCGTCTGCGGGCAAGCGCAGGGGCACGTTGCAGGCGCCACGGTTAACCAGGCCTTCCAGCGCGTTCATTGAGCTGCCGATGGTGATGCCGATCACGTCGTCGGTGTAGTTGCACACCACCAGCGTGCCGGTCTTGGCGTGGGGGCTGTCACGCAGGGCGCCGTAGGGGTTCCAGGTGCCGCCTTCGCGGGCAATAAAGACCGGGGAGCTGATGATCTCCAGTTCTGCGGTGGGGGTGCCGTCGCGCAGTTGCTGGTAGGCGCTGGCGGTGGTCACGTGCAGGCGGATCACGTCATTGGGGCCGGTGAGGCTGCGCAGGTCGACGGTGGCGGAGGTGCCGGCCAGGCGCCAGACGCGGCCGTTGTCGCGGCGGAAGCTGGGGGTGGTGCTGACGATCAGGGTGTCCTGGGTGGTGTTGAGCACGGTCATGTTGCCCTGGGCGTTGCTTTGCATCACGGGCAGATCGGTGGCTCTCGGTAGGGCCTTGTTGCCGCTGTCGCTGCTGCCGCCGCAGGCGGTGAGGCCGACTGCGGTGAAGAGCACGGTGAGCAGTATGCCGGCGCGCTGGATTAAACGGTGCATGGGTGATCCTCCCGGTGCGTAAACACTTGCTGTGGGGCCTTGGCAGGCCCCGGTTACGCGTTGAGAGGGACAGGGATGGCGCAGCGCATGGGCGCAATTGCGCAAATATTGTGGTTTCCCCACGCGGTTAGCGCGCGCGGGTTTCCCAGCGGATGACGTGGGCGCCGGCTTCGGGGGTGCTATTGCGTGAGGCACCGAGGCCGCGGGTCAGGGGCATGTCGCCGACGCCTTCGGCGAGCAGGCTGGCGGCGCCGCCGACGCTGCGGGTGGCGATGGCGGCGTCGGCGTGGCGCAGGCTGCTGTATTCCATCGGCGATTGTTCCAGCCAGGCGTAGTTGACCGGCGGGCCGCCGCGGCTGGTGGGGTTGTTCAGCACCAGCAGTTGTTCGGCGCCAACGGTGTCGCTGGTGACTTCGGTGGGGGCCAGGGCCTGGGCGCGCTGGCCGGGGCCAAGGCGGCCGGCCTGGCCGGGCTCGGGCCACAGTTGATAGATGCCGTGGGCGTTATCGACAAACAGCACGCTGATGTCGGCATCGGTGCGGCCGGTGTTGGTGACGCTCAGGCGGACTTCATCACCGGCGTACAGGGCCAGTGGCGCGGCGGGGTCATAGGCGCGCCAGTCGCCACGGCCATCACGGCGATATTCGAAGCGGGTTTCCAGTGCGGTGGCGGCGCCACTGCCACCTTGCAGTACCGATGCGGTGCGTAGCAGGTTGGCGGCGCGCACCCAGCGTTGCAGGCCGTTATTAAGCAGGTTGGCGGCCAGGGCCGCTTCCGGGTTGCCCTCGAAAGCGACGCTGCGCAGGCGCGTGTCGTCCGCCTGCTCGCAGCCGGCTTCTGCGGGCAAGGACAGCGCCTTGAGCAGGTCGCAGGACAGGCGGTCGTCGCGATTGATGAAGAACAGGCGGCCGCCGCTGACATGCAGGAGCAGGTCGGCATCGTCGCCCGGTGCCACCCAGTTCAGGGTGCGCTTGAGCAGATCGGACTGCGCCGCCGCCTCCTGCGCCTTGCGCCACACGTCGGGGGGCGGCGTGGCCCAGCGCACGCGGTGGCTGACATTCAGGGCGGGGCGTTCAAGGGCGGCCCAGACGCTGGCGCGGCCCAGATCTTCGGGCAGGGGGGCGCGGCTGGAGACCAGGGAGCTGCTGCGCACTGTGGTGCGCGCCACGGGCGTGTCGGCGGTGGGGCTGGTGTAGAGGCCGACCACGGCGTCGGTGTCGAAGCCGTTCAGTTGACCGGCGTCGATAATCAGGTCGCCGCCGTCCCGGCGCACGGTGTAACGGGCGGGCAGTTCGCCGTCGCGGTGGAACACGCGGCGGTCCATCTGGGTGCCCACGATCAGGGGCGTGCTGGCGCGCCATGGCAGGGCGTTGTACTCGGCCATAATCAATTGCGCGAGCTGGCGGTAGCTGACGTTCGGGTTCTGGCCGAGCATGCGCACCAGGGTGTGGCTGAACAGGCCGTTGAATTCGCCGTTCGGGTCGCCCAGTGGCAGGCGCATTTCCGGGGTGGTTTCGTGGCTTTGCGAGGCAAAGAACGCGATCAGATCGCCGGGGGCGTCGGCGGGGCGCATAAAGCTGGGTGTGGCATCGGCCTGTGTCACGCTGCGGGTGCGGGTGACGGGAATGCCCAGGGCTTCCGGTGTCAGTTGGCGCATGCGCACGCTCTGGTCGCTGACACTGCGGGTCATGGTGCCGGCGTGGCAGCTGTCGAAGACGATCCAGACGTGGGCGCCTTTGCCGCGCAGCGCGTCCAGCCACTCGCCCACCTGATAGTCATACAGGGCGTTGGGCACCGATTTCTGTTCGAAATTCCAGTTGCTGACATCGCGGGGCAAAAACAGCTCGTCGAGGCCATCGGGCTCACGTTCCAGGTCATCCGTGGGGGATTGGGTGCCATGGCCGGAAAAATGCAGGAACACCAGATCGCCCGCGTCCACCGTCTTGATCAGTGCTTCTACCGCCTCGGTGATAGCGGCCAGGGTGGGCAGGCCATGTGCCCCTTCCACGCCATCTGCCAGCACGCGCACGCGCTTGTCGTCGAAGCCCTGCTGCAACAGCATGCTGCGCAGGCGCGGGATATCCTGGCGCGGGCCGTCCAGCGACAGGGAGGCGGCCAGTTCCGGGTATTCCGACACCCCCACCAGCAGGGCGTGCTGCTGGGCGGCGAGCGCAGGCGTCAGCCCGAACCCGGCCAGGACAAAGACCAGCGCTGCCGTGCTGCCTCGCAGAAACCTGTGCATATCGATGCTCCCGATCATGATGCCCGTGTTGACGCCCTGCGGGTGAGAGGGACGCCACCCCGCCCTTGAACCCTGGCCCGTGGTATCTGTTTCTTGTGTCGGCGCGCGCAAACCGGCACGCTCTGTCTTGCTGTTCAAGCGCAAAGTGTAATCGCAAACGGGAATCTCATGACAACGCTGGCGCAACGCGTCCTGATATCCAGTCGCCATCGCTGGCGTACCCTGGCGCCCCTGCCCCGCCAGTTTATTGTCAATCTGCTGATCGCCCTGGTGGTGCTGGTCACCCTGCAACTGTTCCAGCATCAGCCGCTGCTGGCGCGGCAGCAGTCCGCCGGTCTCGACTGGCTGATGCGCATGACCGCCAATACCCCCGCCCCGGCGGACGCCACCCCGTACCTGTTCATCGATCTGGACACGCCCTCCTGGGTGGCGCTTGGTGAGCCGCATCTGGTGCCGGCCGAGGTGCTGGCGCGGTTGCTGGAGCAGTTGGTGGAGACCCGGGCCAACGAGGTCATTCTGGATATCGACCTGAGCCGCCGCAGCCTGCGTGACCTGGCACCGCTGGCCGCCGTCATGGCGCGCTGGCAAGCCAGTGGCGACGCGCCACCGCTGACGCTGATGCGCACTCTGACGCCCGCGCCGACGCCCGCCGGGCTGGGCACGCCGCGCGCCACGGTGCTGGAGGATGTCAGCGCAGGCGCGGCCTGGGCGGCGCCCTTCTTCACTCTGGACCCGGATCGGCGCGTGCGCCGCTGGCGTCTGGTGGAGCCGGTGTGTCAGGGCGGGCAGGCGCAACTGTTGCCCTCGGTGCAGCTGGTGGCCCTGGCGCGCCAACAGGACGCGTTGGCCTCGCTGCAGGCGCAGCTGGACCGCTGGCCGGGGGGCGATTGCGAGGGCGAGACGCTGCCCGCCCTGCCCCGGCTGCAACTGGGCGAGCAGTCGGTGCAGCTGTATCTGCCCGGCCAGTCCGGCACGCGCGGCCTGGGGGAGCGGATACTGTTCACCTTGCCGGATGCCCCGGCCAGCGGCTGGGCGCATCAGCCCCTGGCGTCCGGCGGCAGTCGGCCGCTGGTCATTCGTCTGCCGGTGTCGGCGCTCCTTGCGCAAACGGAGCGCCTGCCGGATCACCTGGTGTACAAGCGCACTGTGATTATCGGCGCCAGTCATGTGGAATCCGGCGATGTGCATGCCACACCGCTGGGCAGCATGGCCGGGCCCATGGTGTTGATAAATGCTCTGCACTCCCTCGAACGTTTTGGCCAGATCAGGCCGCCGTCGTTCTGGACCACGGCGCTGATCACCAGCCTGCTGGTCCTGGTATTGTCGTTCTGCTTTGTGCGCCTGCCGCCGCTGTGGGCCAATCTGGGCACGCTGGCGGGCATTGTGTTACTGGTCATCCCCTTGAGCCTGCTGTATTTCCGCTCGGGGGTGTGGCTGAATTTTCTGCTGCCGTTGCTGGCGGTTGAGGTGTATCGCTGGATTCACCGCTTCCGGCAGTACAGGAGACCCTGATGTTGATGGCGCGCTTTTCCCTGCGTGTGCTGGCCACGCTGCTGTGCGGCCTGAGCCTTGCTGTACCGGCTTATGCCAACGCCCAGACCCAGGCCGGACACGTGCTGACGCTGTCTCCCGGCGACGGTGCGCTACTGGCCGAACGGGACGACGGCACCCGGCAGCCTCTGCTGCCGCTGGATGCCGTGGACACAGGCATGCGCCTGATACTGACCGGGAATGCCCGTGCAACCCTGGATCTGAATGGCCAGCGTGTTGACCTGAGTGCCGCCGACAGCCCCTATACCGTGGCGAGCGCCCCGCAGGGCGATGGCGTGGTCAGCAATCTGGTCAACTGGGCCATCACTCTGGTGCGGCGGGACGATGACCTGCTGCGTGCGGTGGGTGCCGTATCGCGCAGCACCGCTGATCATCCTGTGCCGTGGCTGATGCCGGGTATCACTGGCGAAGCGCACCTCGGCAATCCGTTGTTTGTGGTCTGGCGCGGCCACACCATGCCGGAAACCGTGCGTTTGTATGCGCTGGCCGGGGACAATACGGAAACCCTGGTGGCCGAGCGCTTTCAGTTGCCGGCGCTGCAACAGGCGATACTGCCGGTGCAGGCGCTTTCTCCGGGCGATTATCGGCTGGAGATCTGTTTTGACAGCGGCTGCCACCGTCAGGTGCTGAACCTGTCCGCGCCAGCGGATCACGCGGGGGATGCGGTGGACGCGGTTTACGGGGCGCTTGAGGCGCTACAGCGCGGCGGCCCGGAAACCTGGTTTGGCGCCGTGCAGGCGCTGGCGCGTCATCAGCATGAGGTGCCGCTGGCGGCGCAGGTGCTGGCCAATCTTGCCGGGCGTTGAGCGCTCAGGGCGCGCTGCGTTCGAAGCGCAGATACACCAGATTGCCGCTGTGCGGATCAAACAACAGGTCGACATCGTAGTCGCCCAGGCGACGCTCACGGCGCCGCTGCATTTCCTGCTGTGACATGGCATAGAGCGAGCGCAGGTAACGCGCGCCTTCCACCGCCGCCTTGATCTCCAGCATGCCCAGGGAACGCTCGCGCACCGATTCGTCCCAGGCCACCAGGCGAATGCCGCTGCCGTGTTGCGCCGACAGATCCAGCAGCCGCGCCAGATCCGGCGGCAAGGTGCTGAGGTTGACCGGCTGCCCGGGGAATTCCACCACCACCCTTTCCGGCTGCTCCCGCACCAGGGCGATCATGTCGTGATCGAACTGCTGCTCGCGCACGTAGGTCAGTCGAACGGCCTCGCCTGCAGCGGCACCCGGGGCGTCCGGGCGGCTACTGCAACCGCTCACACTGCCCAGCAGGGCCAGCAGCAGCACGGCACAGGCAGGCCCCCACCCGCGCCGCATCATTCTTCGTCCCGCACCAGCAGCAGACGCACCACCGATGCATCCGCGGCATCCACATCCAGCTCGATGTGATACCCCTTGTAGGGATTGCCGCGCATCATGCGGCTGACCCGATCGCGGGTGGTCAGCAGCTGTTCCAGGCCATCCACGGCGCGCGACAGGTCGCTGACACCGCCGGTAATACTGTCCACCCCGCGATCACGCACCTCGGGCGTGCTGGCCACACGAATGCGGATATCCCCGCCAGCGTCACGCACTCGGGTGAACAGCTCATTGATGCGCGAAGGCAGGTTATTGGCATTCACCGCGCCGCCCACAAAGACCACTTCGTAATCGCCGCCCCGTTGCAACTGCGAGTCCAGTTGCATCAGGAACACGTCGGCATCCACATAGACCAGTTTTTCCGGTGCATCATGCGGTTCGTCATAGGCATGGGCCATCTGCAAACCCAGGCAGGCCAGCCCGATCATTACGCTTCTTGCGATCATCCCTCAATCCTCCACCGATACCCTGTGCCACCGATTCTGAGCCGCCCTGCCCGGCTGCGCAATCCGCACACCATGCTTCCGGGATCATGCTCAGAAGATCGGCGGGGTGGCACAGGCCGCCACGCTGCGGGCGATGATCTCCGGCAGGTCCTGTGGATACAGGATGCGCTCATGACCATGGGCCAGATTGCGCACCATCAGCGGGCGCCCCAGATCCAGCTGCGCCTGCAACTGCGGCAGCATGCGGCCATGGGCGCGCTCGGTGTAGCGGGTGTGTGACAAGGGCATATTGCCGAACCAGATATCGGAATAGGTACGCACCATGCCCTGCAACTCGATCTCCAGATGCATCAGTTCCGGCGCTTCATACGGCAGCAGACGCCAGTGACTGGCGATGGCGAGGGCGGCGTCGTCATCACCGGCCCACTGTTGCACCACCACCTGCTGGCGGCTGACGCTGACCACCTGAAGGTGCGCCTGCATCACCCGCTCAGAGAAGGGCTCACCACCGCGCAGGATGCCCTGCTCCACCAGGTGACGGACCAGCGGCTGCTGGTCATCACGCACGCTGCGGCCGGTCAGCCCCGGCAGGCGCATGCCGTCCAGGAACATGCCGTCGTCTTCCTCGCAGATCCCGAGACTGTGCGGCGTGGCCGCCGCTGACAGCGCAACCCCCAGCCCCAGTGCCACCAGGGCACCGCGCCCGTACCTTGTCAGGCTTTTTTTTGCCCCCATATTGTCCTCCGGTATGCTGTGCAGGCTCTCACTTGCTGTTGTGGAGTGAGAGGTACAGGCACACCGGCCTGAACACCGCGCCCTGCGCGATGCCACTTACTTCCGCTCAGGAGCGATAGCCATGCATCGTCCGCCCCTGCAAGGCCCACCCGCGAACCCGATCATGCGCCTGCTGATGCTGGTCGGCGGGATCATCATGCTGGCTGCGTCCCTGTTTGTCGGGGCCATCATGTTTCTGGTGATTCTGGGCCTGGCGATCATCATGTCGGCGCTGTTCATGCTGCGTGTCTGGTGGATTCGCCGCCGTTTGATGCGCGCCTGGCAGGCACAACAGCAAGGCCAGCCTGCCGACGACGCCCCGCCGTTTACACGCCGGCCCCCACCGGGCGGACAAGCGCCCCGTCGGGGCTCTATCATTGAGGGCGAATACGAAATCGAACGCGAACGCACGCGCGAGGAATAACAACGCTATGACAGCCTTCAGCTTTACCACCACCCGCAGCCTGATCTGTGAACCCGGCGCCAGCGCGCGCCTGCCCGCCCTGGCGGCCGAACTGGGCATGCAGCGCCCCTGCCTGGTCACCGACGGCGGTATCGTCAACAGCGGCCTGCTCGGCCCGGTCCGCGAGGCCTTCGAGGCTGCAGGCATGCCCCTGAGCATTTTCAGCGATGTGGTGGCTGACCCACCGGAATCAGTGGTAGAGCAAGCCCTGGCTGCGGCAGGCGACTGTGATGGCGTGATCGGCTTCGGTGGCGGCAGCGCCATGGACACCGCCAAGCTGGTGGCGCTGCTGCGTACCGGCGAACAGACCCTGCAACAGGTGTACGGGGTGGGCAACGCGCGCGGCCAGCGGCTGCCGCTGATTCAGGTGCCGACCACGGCGGGCACCGGCTCGGAAGTCACACCGATTGCCATTGTCACCACCGGCGAGACCACCAAACAGGGTGTGGTGGCGCCGCAGTTGCTGCCCGACCTGGCGATCCTGGACGCGCATCTGACCCTGGGCCTGCCACCGGCGGTCACGGCAGCCACGGGTATCGACGCCATGGTGCATGCCATCGAGGCCTACACCAGCAAGGTGCGCAAGAACCCCTACTCGGACATGCTGGCGCGCGAGGCACTGCGTCTGCTGTCGGCCAATCTGGAAACCGCCGTGCATGACGGCCAGCAGGTGCAGGCCCGCTCGGACATGCTGCTCGGCGCCATGCTCGCCGGGCAGGCGTTTGCCAACGCCCCGGTGGCGGCCGTGCATGCCCTGGCCTACCCGCTGGGCGGCATTTACCACATTCCCCATGGCCTGAGTAACAGCCTGGTGCTGCCCCATGTCATGCGCTTCAACCTGCCCGCGGCCCGCGAGGCCTATGCCGAACTGGCGCCGATCATCCTGCCTGCGGGCGCCCCTCTGGGGGACCATCCCGCCGAGCAGTTGATCGACTATCTGGCCGCCCTGGCGGAGAAGGTGAACCTGCCGGTGCGCCTGCGCGACATGGACATCCCGGAATCCGCCATCGCCCGCCTGGCCGCCGACGCCATGCTGCAGCAGCGCCTGCTGGTGAACAATCCGCGCGAGGTCAGCGAAGCTGACGCTGTCGCCATCTATCAGGCCGCCTGGTAAGGAGCCGCTCGCATGACCAACCCGGACCGCAGCCGTGGTGTGCGCGGCGACTACGGCTATTTCACGCCGATCACCACGCGCTGGCATGACAACGACCTGTATGGCCATGTGAACAACGTGACCTACTACGGCTACTTCGATTCGGTGGCCAATCACTTCCTGATTCACGAGGGCGGGCTGGATATTCATGACGGCCAGGTGATCGGCCTGGTGGTGTCGTCCGGCTGCCGCTATCACGCGGCGGTGGCGTATCCGGAGAAGCTGGAAGGCGCGCTGCGGGTGAACCGGCTGGGGAATTCCTCGGTGGAGTATGGGGTGGCGGTGTTTCGTGAGGGCGACGATGACGCGGTGGCCGAGGGATACTTTACCCATGTGTTTGTGGACCGCCAAACACGGCGGCCAGTGGCAATGCCAGGGGCCTTGCGGATGGCACTGGAGCGCCTGACCATTGGTTTATGAGTGCGAAGAACGTATAGTCCGACGGATGAATAACACCATTCCGCAGAGTCAGATCACTGCATTCCGGCACGCCATTGATGCGCTCATACGCGCATTCAAGGTCAGTGAGGGCGTGCAGCACCCGGACCTCAGCAAACCCCTGAGCCAGACCGATGTGCAGGCACTGCTTTATGTGGTTGCGCACCCTCTTTGCATCGGCGCAGATCTGGGGCAGCACCTGGGGATGGTCCCCACTACCGTATCAGCGATCGTAGACCGGCTGGTTCGCAGCGGCCTGTTGGCACGCAGCCGCACTGAGACGAACCGGCGCATTGTGCAGCTCCAGCCGACGGCAGCGGGCCTGCGTATCGCCGAGCAGGTTATCGCGGGGCAGGAGGCTGACTGTCGGCTTATGCTGGAGGCGCTCTCCGATTCAGAGCGCCAGCACTTTATCAGCATGTTCGGCAAGATTGCTCTCGCGATGGCCAGACAAGAGCCAGAACCATAGCACAAAGAAACATCGCCCATTGCATATTACGAACTACGTATATTATGATGCTCGGACACTGCGCCCGTCGCGCATATTCTGGAGAGCATCATGCGTTCTGCGATCTCTTGCCTGGTTCTGCCGATTGCCTTGCTGTCCCTTTCCGCCTGCGTGTCTGTACCGGCAACCGACCCGTCATTCAGTACGGAGCCGCCAAGACAGGTCGATCGCTCGTCCATCATCCATACCGTCGAGGTTGATATCCAGGCCCCTGCTGACGCGTTACTGGACTGGATCATCACTGTGCCCCTGGAGGATGTATTTCTCGCCTATCGCAGTTTGCCTGGCGTGGCGACGAGTGAGGTGCTTACCGACACGTGGGGCACGCCCGGAACACGCCGTAGAGTCCGATTGGAAGATGGGCACCAGGTGGTGGAGCAGCTGCTGAGCGTTGTACCTGGCGAGCACTTTTCCTATCAGCTTTGGGGGTTCACCAATGAGGCAGGCCTCCTCGCTGAATACGCCATCGGCCGCTTCGAGCTTGAATCACGTCCCGGCGGTGAGCTGACGCGTGTCACCTGGACCTACAGCTTTACGCCAAAGGGCCCGGTTCGGCGCATCCCGCTTTCGCTCTTTGTAAGAACCAACTGGCGCGGATACATGTCCGCCGCTTTGGAACGGCTGGGTGCCGAAGCAGATTCACATTTTGCCGCAGCGGCTCAAAACACTCGCCAAAACGATGATGGTCTCGCACGCAAGGAGGAAAACCTGTGAAAGCAACCACCTATATTTTGACAGGTGCATCTTCCGGCATGGGCTTTCATCTGGCTCGCATGCTATTAAAGGACGGCAGCAGCCACCTGATCATCGGAGCTCGGGATCCCGCATTAATCCGCAAACAACTATCGTCTTTCCCTGAAAGTCGCTTAAACGTATTCCCACTCGATCTGCTCCGCCTTGATTCCATTCGCCATTTTTCCCATGCCGTGATTGACGAACTAGTGGGTGAAAGCCTTATAAAAGGGGTTATTTGCAATGCAGGTATCCAGCTTCTAGGACCAGCTCGCCTCACCGATGACGGAATCGATGAAACATTTGCCACCAACTTTCTCGGCCATGCACTTCTGGTTGAGATGCTCCGCCCACGCCTTATGAATGGGGCCAAGGTAGTTATGGTGGGCAGCGGCACTCATAATGCCGAAGATCGTCTGGCGGCGCTCTTCGGTTTCCGCGGGGACTTTTTCTCCAACACGGAGGCCTTGGCAGCCGGCACGGCACATGGCGACGGAACAGACATTCAGAAAGGGATGGACCGCTATGCCACAGCGAAATTGTGCGCTATTGCGTATGCGAGGTATATGGCGCACAAGGATAATGCCGTGCAATGGTTTTCTTTCGATCCCGGCCTAATGCCAGGCACCAGCCTAGCAAGAGAGCGCAGCTGGCCGGAGAGATTCGGCTGGCACTTCTTCCTGCCGCTGTTACGCTTTCTGGTACCCGGCGTCAGTGGTCCGGAGCGGTCCGCAAATGCCCTGAATAACTTTATTCTACTGAACAAGGCGTCGGCTCCCTCTGGGAGCTATCTGGCATATACGGGCAAACCTGCACCCGCATCGTCAAAAGCCAACGATAGTACTCTGGGAGCGAAGCTCCATGAACATTGCCTAAGGGTATTAGAAGACAATCATCTTTGATCAAGCCTCGAAGCAAACTGGACAGTGCAGGAGAGCGAGATGAAACGTCCATCTGTTCTGCGAACGCCGGAGAGGCGGTTCAACAATCTCGATGGCTACCCCTGGCCGCCGCACTACCTCGACATCTTCGATACCGAGCTTGGAACGCTTCGGCAAACCTTTCCTCACATTGTTTGGCGACAGTGACGCCGTTACACGACGCTGGGAAGAAATGTTTTATGAACTTATCCCTGGCGCTCGAAATCAGCCGCACCGGATCATACCTGGCACGGGTCACTTCAGTCAGGAAGACGCCGGAGAAGAACTTGCCGAGACCCTGATAGCATTCCGACGGTCCATCACCAGATAGCGCTGTGCTTGTCTCGCGCTTCAACACCGCGCTGCCGGGAAGCTCCACGGACGATTTTGATTGCCATGGCGCTACTAAATTGATAGCGTTGCTACTAATTTAGTAGGAGCCTGCATGGAATCGGAAGAGAACACTCACGTCCATCCTGACCGCTCAAAGGCATCTCGCCCGATCATCAAGCTGCTGGAGTTGGTCGGGCAACGCTGGACACTGCGTATCCTTTGGGAGCTGCGCGATGGCCCCCAGACCTTTCGCGCCCTGCAGAACAAGTGCGAAAACATCTCTCCGAGCGTTCTGAATTCACGGCTACAAACACTTCGCAAGTCCGGAATCATCGAACTGGCGCTTGGCGGCTACGCGCTTACCGAGCTAGGCGAGGAGTTGGGCCGTAAGCTGCTGAGCCTTACCAGCTTGGCAGATCGCTGGGCCAAACTTGCCCCTCTTCAATAGCAAACATTATCAACAAGTGGTCATTAATGAATAAAATGGTGGAAATCATAGGGCTAAACCCATCCCCGTACTCACGCAAGTTACGCGCCATCCTGCGCTACCGTCGGATCCCTCATATCTGGCGATGGCGACAACCCGGCATGGGGGTAGACGTCGAGTCCGTCAGACCGGCATTGATACCCATGATGCGAATGCCCGGTGAGGCGCAGTGGCGGGTGGACTCGACGCCGCTGGCCTATGCGCTGGAGGCGCACAGCCGCGAGCGTTCGATCGTTCCGCCCTGCCCGGCCGAAGCCTTCCTTTGCCATCTGATTGAGGATTTCGCCGATGAATGGGGCACCAAGTGGATGTTCCACCATCGCTGGAAGCACGATGCCACCGCCGAGCGTGCCGCGATCTGGATCGCGCAGGAGATGCTTGCCGATCTGACGGTAACGCAGGTTCAGGCCTTTGCCGAACAGTTCCAGGCCAGACAGCGAAGCCGAATGGCTCTGGTGGGCTCCAGTCCGGAAACAGCGCCCATCATCGAACAGAGTTATCGACGCATTCTGGCCGCCCTGGGTGAGTCATTGAGCGGCAGGCAGTACCTGTTCGGCAGTAGGCCTTCGCTGGCGGATTTCGCCCTGTACGGTCAGCTTGTGCAGCTCGCCACTGACATATGGCCGCGCGATCTCATGCGTGAGCTGGCACCCTTGCTGGAAAGCTGGCTGGCCCTGCTTGATGATGCTTCCGGGGTCGAGGGTGAGTGGCAGGCCTCGGCGCCCTCTGCGCTCCAGGCGCGTCGCGGGGTGCTGGAAATGATTGGCGCTGAGTATCTGCCTTTTTTGGAAGCCAACGCGAAGGCAGCCAACGGTGACCAGACCGAGGTGGAGGTGCTCATCCGGGGGCAACGGTACGCGCAGCAGCCCTTCCCCTATCAGGCCAAGTGCTATGCCGAGATACGGCGCCGCTGGAGTGCGCTGAGCGACGCGGACCGTGAGAAGGTGGCGCCGGAGCTGGAGGCGGCGGGGTGTTTGGGGTTTTTGGGGTAGTGGTGGAGGCAGGGGAGACTAGGCTGACGCGGTGAGGCGGGGTCGAAGGTGGCGGGCCGTGGACTTACCGAGAACTGAGGTTCGGTGCCGCCGTCGGGGGCGCTTTGCGCGTCCTGCGCCGCTGGCGCGGCTTGTCGAACGGAGGACACAAAAAAGCCCGCTTTCGCGGGCTATTTTGTGTCTGGCGGTGAGGGAGGGATTCGAACCCTCGATACGGGTTAACGTATACTCCCTTAGCAGGGGAGCGCCTTCAGCCACTCGGCCACCTCACCGTATTCGTCAAGGCGCGCATCATACCATCTTCAGCGTGAAATCCCAGCCTGAATTGCGCGCCCGTGCATCAAACGCACAGAAAACCATCAACTGACAGGGCCAGATCAGGCGCCGTCGCCGTCTGTGGTCTTCTCGTGCTGGATGCGCATGTAGATCTCTTCGCGGTGTACCGCAACTTCTTTCGGGGCGTTGACGCCGATGCGAACCTGATTGCCCTTGACGCCGAGCACGGTGACCGTGACTTCGTCGCCAATCATCAGGGTTTCGCCTACTCGCCGGGTAAGAATAAGCATGGTGATCCCTCCTGGGTCCTTTCGGTCTTGAATGAGCGCAAATGTCCGCTACTCAGGGGTCCAGCGCCTCCGTGCGTGATCCTTGGCCCGGGACCGCGCGCTTGCCTCTGATGCGGGCCGCATAGTATGCAATATGCCAGCACTGATGTCTCGCTGCCAGTATGGCACCCCGGTGCCGGGGCTTCGAGTGAAGACCCCGGCCGCCGTCGTCCGCTCAGGCGCTGCCCGGCTCCTTGTCCAGCTCGAACGCGGAGTGCAGGGCGCGCACGGCCAGCTCCAGATACTTCTCGGCGATGACCACGGACACCTTGATTTCAGAGGTCGAGATCATCTCGATGTTGATGCCTTCGTGGGCCAGCGCTTCGAACATCTTGCTGGCCACCCCGGCGTGGGAGCGCATGCCGACGCCCACCAGCGACACCTTGGCGATCTTGTCGTCACCGATGATCTCGGGGTTGCCGAGCTCTTCGGAGGCCTTGCGCAGCGCTTCCTGGGCACGTTTGAAATCGTTGCGGTGCACGGTGAAGGTGAAGTCGGCGGCGCCGTCCTTGCCGACGTTCTGCACGATCATGTCCACTTCGATGTTGGCAGCACTCACCGGGCCGAGGATCTTGTAGGCGATACCCGGGGTATCCGGGGCGCCACGCACGATGATCTTGGCTTCATCACGGGTAAAGGCAATTCCGGAAATGACCGGCTTTTCCATATCAACCTCGTCTTCGACGGTAATCAGGGTACCAGGGCCATCCTGGAAGCTGGACAGTACGCGCAGCGGCACATTGTATTTGCCGGCGAACTCGACGGAACGGATCTGCAGGACCTTGGAGCCCTGGCTGGCCATCTCGAGCATTTCCTCGAAGGTAATGCTGTTGAGACGGCGGGCATTGTCGACCACACGCGGGTCAGTGGTATAGACGCCGTCCACGTCGGTGTAAATCTGGCATTCGTCGGCCTTCAGGGCCGCGGCCAGGGCCACGGCGGTGGTGTCGGAGCCGCCGCGTCCCAGGGTGGTGATGTTGCCGTTGCCGTCCACGCCCTGGAAGCCCGCCACGACCACCACGCGCCCGGCGTCGAGGTCGGCACGCATGTTGTGCGCGTCGATGTCTTCGATCCGCGCCTTGGTGTGGCTGCTGTCGGTGAGAATGCGCACCTGGCCGCCGGTGTAGGAGCGGGCGTCCTGGCCGATCTCCTTGAGGGCCATCGACAGCAGGGCGATGGTGACCTGCTCGCCAGTGGACACCAGCACATCCAGCTCGCGCGGGATGGGGTTCTCGGTAATGTTCTTCGCGAGGTCGAGCAGCCGGTTGGTTTCCCCGCTCATGGCGGACACCACGACGACAACGTCATCACCCCGTTTTCTGAAGCCCGCTACCTTCTCGGCAACGGCCTGAATACGCTCGACGGTACCTACCGAGGTGCCGCCGTATTTCTGCACTATGAGGGCCATATATTGAGCCAATCCGCAAAAAAAGAACGCGCTACTCTATCATTCCCGCGCGAACATTGCATGAAGCCGGTCCGGGCGGGGCCTGGGTCTGCCTTGAAAAAACCGTTAAATCTCAGTTACCTGCGCGGGAGGCCGCCCAGTCACGCACGCTTTCCAGCGCGCCGGGCAACGCCGCCAGATCGGAGCCACCACCTTGCGCCATGTCTGCACGGCCGCCACCTTTGCCACCGATCTGACTGGCCACATGACGTACCAGATCACCCGCCGGATACTGCTCGGCCAGGTCTTTGGTCACCCCGGCCACCAGGCTGATCTTGTCGCCTTCGGTACCCGCCAGCAGCACCACCGCCGAGCCGAGCTTGTCCTTGAGCTTGTCGATGGCCAGGCGCAGGGCCTTGGCATCGGCCCCGTCGAGCTGACTGGCCAGTATCTTGACACCGTTGATCTCCTGCACCGCGCTGGTCAGGTCGTTGCCGGTGCCGGAGGCCAGTTTCTGTTTCAGGCGTTCGATATCCTTTTCCAGCTCGCGGGTGCGGCTGACCAGTTGCGCCACGCGTTCCGGGGTCTGCTCCGGCGCCACCTTGACCGTGCCCGCGATGCGCGACACGGTGTCGGCCAGACGGCGTACATCAGCCAGGGCGTTTTCGCCGGTGACCGCCTCGATCCGGCGGATGCCCGCTGACGAGGCGCCTTCCAGGGTAATGCGGAACAGCCCGATATCGCCGGTGCGTTCGACATGGGTGCCGCCGCACAGTTCTTTCGAGAACGCCGCTTCGCCCATGGTCAGCACGCGCACCTGGTCATCGTATTTTTCGCCAAACAGGGCCATGGCGCCCGCCGCACGCGCAGCGTCGATATCCATCAACTCGGTGCTCACCGGCACATTGGCCAGAATGTGCGCGTTAACGATGTCTTCGATCTCAGCGATCTGCGCTGCCGTTACCGCCTCGCCATGGGAAAAATCGAAACGCAGATAGTCTGGGCCCACCAGCGAGCCCTTCTGCGTCACGTGCTCACCCAGCACCTTGCGCAGCGCGGCATGCATCAGGTGAGTGGCAGAATGATTACGCATGATCGCCTTGCGGCGCTGGATATTCACCCGCGCGGCGACCTTGTCACCGACCTTCAGGCTGCCGCTTTCCAGCGTGCCGAGATGCACATGGGCGGCCTGACGCTTGCGGGTGTCAGCGACTTTGAAGCGCGCTTCATTCCCCACCGTCAGCAGGCCGGTGTCGCCCACCTGGCCGCCGGACTCGGCGTAGAAGGGCGTGCGCTCCAGCACCACCATCCCCTCCTCGCCCGCTGTCAGCGTGTCCACCGCCTGACCCTCACGGTACAGGCCCACCACCGCAGCCTGATCATCCAGCAGTTGATAGCCGGAAAATTCAGTGTTGCCTTCGATTTGCAGACGGTCGCTGTAATCGCTGGCAAAGGCATCCGCACCGCGAGCCCGTTCGCGCTGGGCAGCCATGGCGGCATCAAAGCCTGCCTGATCGATGGTCAGGCCTTTTTCCCGCGCCACGTCCGCCGTCAGATCCGGCGGAAAACCGTGGGTATCATAAAGAGTGAAGACGACATCACCGGGGATGACTGTGCCCGACAGACCCGCCACCGCCTGCTCCAGCACTTTCATCCCTTGGGCCAGCGTACGGCCGAACTGCTCTTCTTCCGCCAGCAGCGCTTTTTCTATCCGGGCCTGCTCCGTGCGCAGGGCCGGATAGGCATCGCCCATCTGCTCGACCAGGGCCGCCACCAATGTGTGGAAGAACGGCTTGTCGCAGCCCAGCTTGTGGCCATGACGCAGGGCGCGGCGGATGATGCGGCGCAGGACATAGCCACGGCCCTCGTTGGACGGAATGACGCCATCGCCGATCAGGAAGCTCGATGAGCGGATATGATCCGCGATCACGCGCAGGGACTTTTCTTCAAGATCGGTGGTACCGGTTGCCTTGGCGGCGGCCTTGAGCAGCGCCTGGAACAGATCGATTTCGTAGTTGGAATGCACGCCCTGCATCACGGCGGCAATGCGCTCCAGACCCATGCCGGTGTCCACCGACGGTTTCGGCAGCGGCTGCAATTCGCCGTCGGGCTGGCGATCGTATTGCATGAATACCAGGTTCCAGATCTCGATGTAGCGATCCAGGTCATCGCCCTCGGAGCCCGGCGGGCCACCGGGCACGTCCGCTCCGTGGTCATAGAATATTTCGGAGCAGGGACCGCAGGGGCCGGTGTCGCCCATCTGCCAGAAGTTGTCTTCGTCCAGGCGCGAAAAACGCTCGGCGCTGACGCCCATTTCCTTGAGCCAGATATCGGCGGCTTCATCGTCGGACACATGCACCGTCACCCAGAGGCGCTCCGGCGGCAGCTTCATGTCGACGGTCAGGAATTCCCAGGCAAACTTGATCGCTTCGCGCTTGAAGTAGTCGCCGAAGCTGAAGTTGCCCAGCATCTCGAAGAAGGTGTGATGGCGAGCGGTGTAGCCCACGTTTTCCAGGTCGTTGTGCTTGCCGCCAGCGCGCACGCAGCGCTGGCTGCTGGTGGCGCGGGTATAGTCGCGCTTGTCGCGGCCCAGGAACACATCCTTGAACTGGTTCATCCCGGCATTGGTGAACAGCAGGGTCGGATCGTCGGCGGGCACCAGGGAACTGGAGGGCACCACGGCATGGCCCTGACGGGCAAAGTAGTCAAGGAAGGCCTGGCGGATGTCGGCGCTCTTCATAGGTCTCGCTGCACAGTGGCTTGGGGTCGAAGGCGTGCAGTATAACGGGGACCGGGCTCCGATTCGATTGTCTCGGATCAATCCGGGTCGTGGGCCTCATCGAGGGCAGCAAAGCACTGCTCGCCGGTAAAGCCACGGTATTGCAGGAAGCGCAGTTGGCGGGCCTTGTCCTTGATATCGGCGGGCGCCCCCTGGCCAAACCGTCGCTGCCGCGTCTCGGCGGCCAGGGCAAACCAGTCGCAATCGGCCTCGGCCAGGGCCTGTTCCGCCAGCGCCGGGGCAATGCCGTTCTGCTGCAGCGTCTGGCGAATACGCAGCAGGCCATGCCCCCGTTCGATATGACTGCGCACCAGCATGCCTGCATAGCGGGCTTCATTGAGGAAGTTCATCTCCTCCAGCCACGCCAGCACCGGCTCCACCGGGGCGTCATCACCGAACTTCCGATACAGCCGGCGGGCCAGTTCGGCCCGGGCAAACTCGCGTCGGGCCAGCATGTTCAGCGCGCTACTGCGCAGAGCCGCCTCGGTGGGCGGCTCTGCGGGGTTGGCATCCTGCTGTTTCATGGTTGCCCTGCTGGCTGGCGTCTTGCTGGAGCTCAGTCTTCCGACTCAGCAGCTTCGACCTCCACAGCCGCCTCACCTTTGGAGGCGAGGGGTGGCAGCAACTGGGTCCGAATCTGCGCTTCGATCTCTTTGGTGATCTCCTGATTGTCGCGCAGGAAATCACAGGCGTTCTGCTTGCCCTGACCGATCTTGTCGCCCTTGTAGGCGTACCAGGCGCCGGACTTGTCCACCAGACCGAGCTGCACGCCCATATCCAGGATTTCACCCAGATTGTTGATGCCGCTGCCGTAGAGGATCTGGAATTCGGCTTGCTTGAACGGCGGCGAGACCTTGTTCTTGACCACTTTGACCCGGGTCTCGTTGCCCACCACTTCGTCGCCTTGCTTGACCGCGCCGATGCGACGGATGTCCAGGCGCACAGAGGAGTAGAACTTGAGGGCGTTACCGCCGGTGGTGGTTTCGGGGTTGCCGAACATGACGCCGATCTTCATGCGGATCTGGTTGATAAAGATCACCAGACAGTTGGCGTTCTTCACCGAGCCAGTGATCTTGCGCAGCGCCTGGCTCATCAGACGAGCCTGCACGCCGACGTGATGGTCGCCCATCTCGCCTTCGATTTCTGCTTTCGGCACCAGGGCCGCTACGGAATCCACCACCACCATGTCCACGGCGCCGGAGCGCACCAGCATGTCGGTGATTTCCAGGGCCTGCTCACCGGTATCCGGCTGGGACACGATCAGATCGGCCACGTTGACGCCCAGCTTCTCGGCGTAATCCGGGTCCAGGGCGTGCTCGGCATCAATAAAGGCACAGGTGGCCCCCTGCTTCTGGGCCTGGGCAATGGTGGACAGCGTCAGTGTGGTTTTACCGGAGGACTCAGGGCCGTAGATCTCGACAATCCGGCCTTTCGGCAGGCCGCCAATGCCCAGTGCCACATCCAGCCCCAGGGAGCCCGTGGAAATGGACGGCATGCGCTCGCGCTTCTGATCGCCCATGCGCATGACGGAACCCTTGCCGAACTGACGCTCGATCTGGGCCAGGGCGGCCCCCAGGGCCTTCGTCTTGTTGTCATCCATTGCCGAATCCTCGTCTGATCTGTGTGGGATGAGCCGTGCTGCGAAAGACTGACCGTAACGCCAGCACTGACTTAATGAACAGTATTCTGCCTGTGTCCTGCCAACCCTGCAACCCCTTGGCCAAACACCCGCCCAACACGGGTATTCAGGCGGCAGGGACGCGGGCGATGATGCCTTCCAGCGCTGTAATCACGGTGGCCGCGCGAACCGCGGCACGGTCGCCGTCAAATACCTGGCACGCGACCTCGGTGCCCTGCCCGCGCCGCGCCCAGGCGAACCAGACCGTGCCCACCGGCTTGTCGGCACTGCCGCCATCCGGCCCGGCGATGCCGCTGACCGCCACGGCGATATTCACCGGGCTACGGGCCAGCACGCCCTCGGCCATGGCCCGCACCGTCGCTTCGCTGACCGCGCCGTGGGTCGCCAGCACCGTCTCGGGCACGCCGAGCAGCCGCATCTTGGCCTCGTTGGAATAGGTCACGAAGCCGGAATCCAGCCAGCCGGAGCTCCCGGCGATATCGGTGACCGCTGCGGCAATGCCGCCACCGGTGCAGGACTCCGCCGTGGCCATTGTCCAGCCTGCTGCTTTCAGTGCAAGCCCGGTTCGCCGGGCCAGGTCGTCGCAGGTCAGCTCGTCGTGCGCCGGGTTGTTGTACATGGTGCCTCGCATCTCGATACTCCAGACCGGAAGAAGCATAACCCGTGCCGCCAGACGCGTATGCAGGAAATCAGCTCGTCCTGATGTCAGCCTTTTCTGGCACGAAATGTTTATTCACTGGCCGCTTCGGCGTAGTGCATTGCCCTCCCCGAGTGGCTATCTTTTGAGCAGAGCGTCGCTTCAACCGGGAACCTGCAGCGCCATGACACCTTACAGCCCGCGCAGCCGCGGCGACACGACGGCGGCCGCAGACCAGCGCATTCTGATGGCCCGTCTGGTGCGTCACCTCACCGACCGCGCGACCGAACTCGGCATCGACACAGGCGCCGCCCTGAAGGCAGCAGGCCTGGGTACCGCGAACTGGGATGATCCACGTCATACCGTGGCCGTCCGGCAGCTGGAAGCGTTGCTGGACCATCTCCTTCATACCAGCGGTGAGCAGCAACTCGGCTTGCGCATCGCCGAAGCCGCCACGCCGGAGGCATTCGGTGTGGTCGGGTATATCCGCCAGGCCTGCGGCACCTTCGGTGAATTCATCGAGATGTGCATGCGCTACGAGCACCTGATCAGTTCGATCGGCAAAACCAGCCTGCTGCACCAGCCCGGCCGGGTCTTGCTGTGCTGGGAGGTTGTCACCGAGCACCCTGCGTTCCGTCGCCATGCTACCGAATACATGCTTGCGGCGCTGGCCTCCACCCGGCAGTTGCTGCCGCCCGAACAACGGCAATGTCTGCTTGCCGTGCACTTCCACCACGGGCCGCCCGCCACCGGTGCAGACCTGGACATGTACCGGCAGTTGTTCCAGTGCCCGATACGTTTTGATCAGCCGCAATCGGCACTGGTGTTGCCAAGAGAGGCGTTGCAGTACCGCTTTTCCAGCGCCGATGTGGCACTGCTGCAAGCGCTTGAGCGCCACGCCCTGCATCTGGCGGACAACGAGCCTACGAGCAATCTGGTGGAGCGTGCCCGCCTGTCGCTGCATACCCTGGTGCTGGAGGGGCGTGCCAGCCGTGAGGCCCTGGCTGACACGCTGGGCATCAGCATGCCGACATCTGCATCGGCACCTTGCAGCGCGGGGCGAGAATTACCGGACGTTGCTCAACCGCGTGCAACTGGAAGTGGCCATCGAACTGCTCATGGAACCGGGCCTGCGCGTTGAAGACGCAGGGCGCCGCCTGGGTTACAGCGAGAGCCAGTCATTCATTCGCTGGTTCCGACGGCAAACCGGCGACACCCCGAGCCGTTATCGAAGCCGGCACCGGCTGACCTGATCCGACACCGCACCAGACACCCACACCGCACCAGACAGGAGCACCGTAATGGAATGGCAGATGACCCATGCGCTGGTCACCGGAGGTGGCAGTGGTATTGGCCGCGCGATCGTAACCCGTCTGTACCAGCGCGGCGCACGCGTTGCGGTGGCCACGCTGCATCAGGAGGAACTGGATGCCCTGGCGGCGGAATTGCGCGACGGACCGGGCGAGTTGCTGCTGATACAGACAGACCTGACGGCGGATCAGGCTGTGCCACGGCTGATGGCTGAACTGGATCAGGCGGGCATCACCATTGATCTGCTGATCAATAACGCCGGTACCGGCTTGCTGGGTGACCATGTCGAGCTGGACCCGATAAAGGTGCAGCGCGCCCTGACATTGAATGTGCAGGTGCTGACCGAGCTTGCGGGTGCGGTGGCACAACGCATGATCGAATGGGGCCAGCCAGGTCAGATTCTCAATGTGGCCTCCATCGGCGCCTTTGTGCCGGTGCCCAGACTGGCCGCCTACAGTGCCAGCAAACACTATGTGCTGGCGTTTTCCCACGCGCTGGCGCAGGAACTGGCGCCGCATGACATCCATGTGGGCGTGCTCTGCCCCGGCATTACCCGCACCCGGATTTACGACGCCATGGGACTGGCCAGCGAGCAGCAGAGCGAGGGCTCCATCAGCCAGCTTATCGACCATTTTGCCATGTCGGCGGAGCAGGTCGCGGACAGCGCCCTGGCGGCGATTGAGAAAAAGCGCCGCGTCACCCTGCCCGGCTTCAACCGGGCCGTGCCCCTGGCCAGCCTGCTGCCGGACCGGCTGACGTCCTGGTTCATGCATCGCCTGGTGCAAGGCCGGGATCTTCGCTGAGCCGGGACCAGACGACGTCAGTCCTCATCAAATGAGGCATAGAACGCAACCAGATGATCGATAAAGGCACGCACCGAAGGCAGCAGGCCGCGTCGCGAGGGATAGACCGCATGGATGATATCGCGCTGCGGCACCCAGCCGGGCATGACCCGTACCAGACTGCCGCGCTGCAACGGCTCCTGCACCATCAGCGCGGGCAGGTGAATCAGGCCCAGCCCAGCCTCCGCAGCATGACGCAGGGCCATCATATCGGTGGTGACCAGGCGGGGCCGGTGCGGCACCTCGACCCGCTCGCCGTGCGGGCCCTCAAGCACCCAGACATGCTCCGGCTGCGGCGGCCCCCAGCCGAGGGTCGGCCAGTGCTCCAGATCCTGCGGCGAGGTCAGGGGGCCATGTTGCGACATCTGCTGCGACACCAGGGCCGGACTGGCCACCAGGCAACGCCCCCGGTCGGACAACACGCGGGTCACCAGCTCGCTGTCCTCGAGTTCAGGGCGCGCCCGCAGGGCCACGTCCACGCCTTCGGCCAGCACATCCACGCGCCGGTTGGTGGCGTCCAGATGCACGGTCACCTGCGGGTACTGGTGCATGAATTCCGCCAGCAGGGTGCTGACGTGCACATGCAACAGCGTGGTCGGACAGGTAACCCGGATGACGCCGCGCGGCTCGGCCCGCACCGCTTCGATGGACTCCTGGGCGGCCTCGGCCTCCACCAGCATCGCCCGGCAGTGGGCGTAGTAGGTTTGCCCAACATCGGTCATGGAAAAGTGCCGCGTGGAGCGTCTGATCAGGCGCACGCCAAGGCGCTCTTCCAGCGCAGCAATACGGCGGCTCAACTTCGACTTGGGCACGCAGATCGCCCTTGAGGCGGGCGCAAAGCCGCCGTGGTCCACCACCTGTACGTAGTAATAGAGGTCGTTAAGGTCCTGCATGGCCTTCCACCATTTCGCACTCACTGTTCTATGAATGAAACGCTGATACCCGAAATCGAATACTACACGGACTTTACCAACATCAATAGGATGACCATCAACACACCTGATCACCAGGAGGACGCCATGAAACGCGTGCAAGGTATCTACTCCGCTCCCGGCCGCCACTGGGTTGGCAACGGCTTCCCGGTGCGTTCGCTGTTTGATTATCAGGGGCGCGCCGAGAGCAGAAGCCCGTTCCTGCTGCTGGATTACGCGGGCCCGGCCCAGTTTCCGGCTGCCGAGCGCCCGCGCGGTGTCGGCCAGCACCCGCACCGGGGCTTTGAAACGGTGACGGTGGTCTATGCCGGCGAAGTGGCGCACCGCGACTCCACGGGCGAAGGCGGCCTTATCGGCCCGGGCGATGTGCAGTGGATGACGGCGGGCCACGGCATTATCCACGAGGAGTTTCACTCCCCGGCCTTCACCCGTTCGGGCGGTGATCTGGAAATGGTACAGCTGTGGGTCAACCTGCCCGCCAGAGACAAGCTGACGGCGCCCGGGTACCAGGGCCTGCTGGATGCCGATATCCCGCGTGTTTCGCTCGCCGAGGGTGCCGCCGAGCTGCGCATTATTGCCGGCGAATACGGCAACCAGCGCGGTCCGGCGCGCACCTTTACGCCGGTGAATCTGTGGGATCTGTCGCTGAAAGCCGGTACCGAGCTGAATCTGACAATGCCCGCCGGTCACACCAGCCTCATCGCCCTCTTGAAAGGCACCGTGCAGGTAAACGGCGACCTGGCACGCGAGGTGTCGCTGATCGAACTCAGCCGCGACGGCGATGCCGTGCAACTGCAAGCCAACAACGACGCGAAGCTGCTGGTGATGACCGGCGAACCGCTGGACGAGCCGGTGGTGGGCCACGGCCCCTTCGTCATGAACAGCGTTGAGGAAATCAACCAGGCCATCCGTGATTACCAGCAAGGCGCCTTCGGTCGTATCGACTGAAACACCCACCCTTTTTATCAACGACCAAGGAGAAGCATGATGTCTTTCAAATACAACCGCCTGAACAAGGACGATGTTGCCCTGCTGATGGTAGACCACCAGGCTGGCCTGCTGTCGCTGGTGCGTGACTTCAGCCCGGACGACTTCAAGAACAACGTGCTGGCCCTGGGTGACATCGCCAGCTTCTTTGACATCCCCACCATTCTCACCACCAGCTTTGAAGATGGCCCCAACGGCCCGATGGTGCCGGAACTGAAGGAAATGTTTCCGCAGGCGCCCTACTTCGCCCGCCCCGGCCAGATCAATGCCTGGGACAACGAAGATTTCGTCAAGGCCGTAAAAGCCACCGGCAAGAAGCAGCTGCTGGTCGCAGGTGTGGTCACCGAAGTGTGCGTGTCGTTCCCGGTGTTGTCGGCACTGGAAGAAGGCTTTGAGGTGTTTGTGGTCACCGACGCTTCCGGCACCTTCAACCCGACCACCCGTGAAGCCGCCTGGAGCCGCATGGAACAGGCCGGTGCCCAGCTGATGACCTGGTTTGCGGTGGGTTGCGAGTTGCACCGCGACTGGCGCAACGACATCGAGGGCTTCGGCGGCCTGCTGGCCGGTCACCTGCCCGCTTATGCCAACCTGATCCAGAGCTACACCGCCGCCAAAGGCTGATAAGCTTTAAGCACTTCACTGCACCGGCCGCGTATGCGGCCGGCTGCATTGGCTTGAGCCCAACCCCGGGAAGGATCGCTCTCATGAACAACGTCAAAGTCGCCGACTGGGCGCAACTGCAACCGGAAGTCCCGTTTCGTGCCCGTGTCGCCAATGTCGACCTGATCGTGATTCGCTGGCCGGACGCCGAAGAGGTCTCCGTGCTGTTTGGCCGCTGCCGCCATCGCGGCGCCCTGATGGCGGATGGCGCGGTGAGCGGCGACACCGTGCAATGCACCTTGCACGGCTCCACTTACCGCTATCGCAGCGGCCGCAATGTGCATTATCCAGGCGTTGATCTGCAACGCTTCCAGGCCTGGATCGAGGGCGGCGCGGTCTGGGTAGATGAAGAGGAAATTGCAGCCTGGGAGCAAAAGAACCCGCAAAAATATGATCGCAATGCCTACCTGGGCGACTACGCCGACTTCAAGGGCACCGAAGACGAACCCCACGTCAAGATGATTCAGAGCCTGGCCGAGCACGGCCTGGAAAAAGTGGGCCACCATGGCCCCATGGCGGCCATGGGCGTACCCGCCCACACCCTGCCCCGCTGGGACGACCTGCAACTGCTCACCGCCCAGTTGCAACGGCCTCCGTTGCTGGACGACGAACCGGTGGGCACCGACGTGGTGATCGGGCCGAACAGTCGCAAGCCCCTGCGCCTGGCGACACCGCTGATGGTGTCCGACATGAGCTTTGGTGCGCTGTCAGAGGAAGCCAAGCTGGCCCTGTCCATGGGCGCCGAGTTGGCCGGCACCGGCATCTGTTCCGGCGAAGGCGGCATGCTGGACGGCGAACAGGCCGCCAACAGCCGTTACTTTTATGAACTGGCCTCGGCCCGCTTCGGCTTCAGCATGGACAAGGTGCAGCGTTGCCAGGCGTTTCACTTCAAGGGCGGCCAGGCGGCCAAGACCGGCACCGGCGGGCACCTGCCCGGCAACAAGGTGGTGGATCGCATCGCTGAGGTGCGCGGCCTGCAACCCGGCGAAGCCGCCGTGTCACCGGCGCGTTTTCCGGACTGGACGACACCGGCGGATTACCGCGACTTCGCCGACCAGGTGCGCGAGGCCACCGGCGGCATTCCCATCGGCTTCAAGCTCTCGGCCCAGCATATCGAGCGCGATATCGACGCGGCCCTGGAGGCCACGGCCGACTACATTATTCTCGACGGCCGTGGCGGCGGCACCGGTGCGGCGCCGACACTGTTCCGCGACAATATTTCCGTGCCCACCATTCCTGCCCTGGCCCGTGCCCGGCGCCATCTGGATCGCTGCCAGCGCCCGGACGTCACACTGATTATCACCGGCGGCCTGCGCCTGCCCGCAGACTTCATCAAGGCGCTGGCACTGGGCGCTGATGTGGTGGCGCTGTCCAACTCGGCCCTGCAAGCCATCGGCTGCCTGGGCATGCGCGCCTGCAACAGCAACAACTGCCCGGTGGGCATCGCCACCCAGAAAACCGACCTGCGTCAGCGTCTGGAAGTGGAACGCTCCGCCCGTCGGCTGGCCAATTTCCTGCACGCCTCGACGGAGCTGATGCAGGTGATGGCCCGCGCCTGCGGTCATCGCCATGTGGCCGACTTCAATGCCGAGGACCTGACCACCTGGAAGCGGGACATGGCTGACCTCGCCGGGGTGGCCTTTGGTGGAGTGGGCGCCGCATGATCGTCACCAACCGTATCTCGCTGCGCAAGCTGGTCGGCTTTACTTGGCCGCAACTGCTGATCCTGCTGGTGTTTACCGTGCTGGCGTGCAGCGCTATCCGGCTGGTGCCGCAGGAGCTGCTCAAGGCACTGTCGTTTGCCACCGGCTTTCTGGGTACGGCGCTGGCGTTTCTGATCGGCTTTCGCAACAACACCGCCTATGGCCGCTGGTGGGAAGCGCACAAGGTATGGTCAGCATTGAAATATGAAACGCGCAACTTCGGTCTGTTGGTGCAGAGCCTGAGCCAGGCCGATGTGACCACCCAGCGGCAACTGCTGCACCGCCAGGCGGCCTTCGCCTGGCGCCTGAACCGCTTCCTGCGTCGGCTGCCCGCTGGCGCCGAGGAAGCGGGCCTGCTGGGTAAGGAGGAAGCGACACAGATCGAAACCCGGCAGAACCCGCCGCTGGCGATTCTCGACCTGCAAAACCAGACCCTGCGACAACTGGCCGCCGACGGCCAGCTGGACAGTTACCGGCTGGTGCAGTTGACCGAACGGCTGACCCGCTTCAATGAAGCGCTCGGCAGTTGCGAGCGACTGAAAAAAACACCTTTCCCGATGCAGTACACCTGGTTCATGCGCTACACGCTGGTGGTGTTCCTGTTCCTGCTGCCGATCAGTCTGGCGGGGCATCTGGGCTACTGGAGCCTGCCATTTTCGCTGATCATCGGCTGCGCCTACATCATGCTGGAATACGTGGGCCGCTATATCGAGACACCGTTTGAAAACCAGGTCAACGATGTGCCCATGGACTATCTCTCGCGCACGGTGGAAATCGACCTGCGTGAACTGCTCGGCGAAACCGAATTGCCGCCACCGGTCAAACCGCGCGGCCTGGGTTATCTCTACTGACGCCCCTTCATTTGATATGCGCAGGATGCTCCGGCGACGGCTGAATGATGGTCGCCTGCCGGTCGCCGAAGTATTCCTGCAACTGCTGCCGCTGCCGCAAGCGATCCCGCTGAGCCAACGCCTCGATGGCTTTGGCGCCGCGCACACGGCAGATCAGCACGCGCAGGAAACGCCACGGCGCCGTGATCGCCGGGAACCAGGGCAGTATCCACCAGGGCAGGCCCAGCAGGCGCCGCTCGCGCAGGCCCAGAATCAACGACGCATTGCTCAGATGCACCTGGTAGCGCCACCAGGCCAGCAAACGCGGCCAGCGGCTGGCGGGCGGTGGAAGGCGCTCTAACGGCTCATCCCGCAAGGCACTGCCGAGCAGATGAATCTTGTCATCGGGACACCGATGCGTCAGGAAGGTGTGGTACAGCTTGCGCAGGCCGTCGCGCTCGGTGACGGCAAGACGCGCTTCATCCACCCCCATGAGCCAGCCAATATAGCGCCACAGGTGCATGGACGCGGCCGACGCCTGGCGGCTGGGCAACACCCCGAACAGGCGACCGCCGCTGAGCGCGACAGGCCCGAACGCCAGATAAGTCGATTGCATGTCCACCTGATTGATCGGCACGCCCCAGCGCTGCTGATCCCAGTCATCGCGGGCGCTGAGATGGCGACGTATCAGCGCGTGTACCAGACGTACACGCAGGGTGGTGATAAAGCCCTGGCCGAAGCGCGACATCCCGTCCGGTTCGGTGACATCATAAAGCCAGGTTCCGGTTTCCCCCAGGCGACGGGAGGTATGCCGACTGAGCTCCCCCGCGGGCGCCAGCACCTGATTCATGCTGTTGAAGTAGACATAGCCACCCATCAGCGCCATGTCTCGCAACACGTAAAAACCCACCTGTCCACCTATATGCGCCGCCTGGGCGCCCTGCGCCAGCAGGGCTCGATCCAGCCAGGCAGGCGGCTGCTCCACGCAAGCAAAAAAATCCCGCAACACCACAGGCGGGTCGGTCAGTGTCTCGATACCCTGTGTGAGGGCCTGCTCGAACTGGCGTCGTTTCTCTGCCGTGGCGCCGCGGCACAACCACTCGACCACGGCATCCATGGCGGGATCGCCGCGTTGCAGCGCAGCCAGCACGGCTTGCCACTCGTCCGGGGACGGAGTCAGGGCGCGGCCCATCAATAACCTGCCCGCCAGCGTCAACAGACGCGGTCGCTGCACGGCCTTCCAGGGCATGGCTCGGGTGGGTGGTGCTTGCATGATTCCTCCCTGATCTGACAGAAAGGCCTGACAGGAAAGGCCTGACAGGAACAGTGTCGCCGACCGGATCTTGAGATTATGCGGCAAACCTAGCACTTTCGTTCTGGCCACGCCCACACCCGATCGGGAAAATCCACAACTATCCGATCCCCGTTTACTCTTCACCCCGATCAACCGTCACCGAGTGAACAACAGTCCACTGGCCCGCCGGTCATCCGATAGCGCTTTATCTGGCACGGTCGTTCATGTAAACAAACGGCAGCTTAAAAAAACAACATTCAGGGGGACTCTCTATTATGCGCAACCTACGCATTCTGCTGGCGCTGTGCCTGGCGCTGCTTGGCAGCCAGGCGGTGGCAGACACTTATATCTTTGTCACCAACAGCACGCCGGACACCGTCACGGTCTCCGTCAACCACCACGGCACTGCCACGCTGACGCAAGGCAGCCAGTGGGAGCAGGAAGCGACCAGCATCGGTCCCTACGAAACCAAGCGCGTGCTGCGCTACAACCGCTTCTGGGGTGTGACGCGTAACCGCACCTTCAATTTCGACACCACCATCAGTTCCGGCACCTCTTCGGTGGTGCTGCGCCAGACCATGGTGGGCACCTGGACCGGCAGCAATATCCAGCATGGTGCCAGCGGGCCGGGTTTTGCCTCGCCGTGGTTCAGCGATCGCAATGTGCATACCTATCAGCACGATTACGCCACGCGGCCGTCGAGCACGGCCTTCAAGGCCGAGTTCACCGGCGGCTATGACGATTTCTACTACATCATCACCAACGACACGCCAGTGGAACCATTGTCCGGCGCTGACGCATTGAAAGTGCTCAGCTACAACATCTACGCTCTGCCCCTGGTGGCCAGCAAGATCAGCGAGCGTCTGGCCGAACTGCCGAATCACCTGAGCGGCTATGACGTCATCCTGTTCCAGGAGGCCTTCTCGTCCACCCGCGACAGCATGCTGCTGGCGCTGGCGTCGGAATACCCGTACCAGACGCATGTGCCGAAAATTCCTTACAGTGGCATCAACGTGTTCGACAGCGGCGTGCTGATCATCAGCCGTTACCCCATCGTCAGTACGGCTGATTTTATTTTCCCCGACTGCACCGGCACCGACTGCTTCGCCGATAAAGGCGTGATCTATGCCGAGGTGATCAAGGACGGCAAGGCGTACCACCTGACCTCCACGCACACGGCATCGTTTGATACCGCAGCGGCACGCGCCCTGCGTCAGGTGCAGTTCCAGCAGATTCGCGCGCTGGTGGACAGCCAGAATATTCCGGCGTTCGACGCGGTGCTGATGGGCGGTGACTTCAACGTCAACAAGCTGATCTGGCCGCAGGATTACGCCGACATGCTGACCAACCTGGACGCCACCGATCCGGTGAGCACCGGCTATACCGCATCCACCTTCGACCCGCGCATCAACGTGCTGGCAGGGGCGGCCGGGTCCGGCGGCGACACGGTGGAATATCTGGATTACGTGGTCTATGCCAACGACCACCGCCAGCCAGTGCAATCGCGCAACGATGTGCGCATCAAGCGCGCCGCCACCGCGCCGTTGTTCCACACCCGGGATCTGTCGGATCACTTCCCGGTCATGGGTGAGTTCGAGTTCGCGCCCTGAGGGGCACTGCCGACGCACACTCGACCACGGCTGCCTGCGTGGCAGCCGTGGTCATCCGGCACTCTTTTCTATCAAGGCATTGTCCAGATCGTCGGCCCGTCGGGCCGCCTCTCTGTTGTGGCAGCGCTCGACATACTCCGCGAATAGCGGATCGGGCTGCAGCAATCCCGTCATGGTCTCCCAACCGATATAGCTCGCCATCAACAGGTCCGCAGTGGTGAACTGGTCCCCGCACAGATATGGCTGTTTGGCCAACGTCTGCCTGACGGTATTCAACGGATCTTCAACATGCCCGCACCCGGCTGAGACCGCGCCGTCGTCGGTGATTTCCCAGCCAAAAGCCCTGGCAGTGTTGGCCATCTCGAAAGGCCCCGCCACAAAGAACAACCAGCGGTAGTAACCGCCGCGCGCCGGGCTATCCATCGCCGGCGCCAGGCCTGCTTGCGGGAATTGCTCAGCCAGATACGTGCAAATGGCTGCCACCTCGGTAATCACCGTGCCGTTGTGGACCAGCGCCGGCACTTTGCCCATGGGGTTGAGGGCCAGATATTCCGGCGATTTGATATCGCCACCGAACGTCATGACGTGCACGTCATAAGGCTGGCCCACCTCTTCCAGCATCCAGCGCACGATCCGGCCTCGGGACTGCGGGTTGGTGTAAAAGGTCATCGTTGTCATGAGGTGCTCCTTGAGTTGGGTTCAGTTGCTCTGTTCCGGGCTACGGACAGATGCTATTACCCTAATAGGCTATAATCCGCCCTATTAATGAACGATGATTGGATTTTTATTGCACAGGAAGCCCGCCCATGTCCGGACCGACCACCCGCGTGCTGGCACTGCTGGAGTTGCTGCAGGCCCGCGGCCAGTTGTCCGGTGCACAGATCGCTGAGCACCTGGGGGTCGACCGGCGTACCGTCAGGCGCTACATCTCCGTACTGGAAGAACTGGGCATCCCCGTCACCACCGAGCAAGGGCGCTATGGCGGCTATAAACTGGTGCCTGGTTTCAAACTGCCGCCCTTGATGTTTTCCGAACCGGAGGTCCGCGTGATCACGCTGGCACTGCTGGCGGTGCGCGAACACAACCTTCTCGAGGACGAGGTCGCGCTGGCCAGTGTGCAGGCAAAGCTGGAGCGCGTGATGCCGACCCACCTCAAGGCTCAGGCACAAGCGATGGGTAACACTATCCAGCTGATTCGCTCACACAGCCCAGTCGGCCACGAACAGATGCTGGCAGTGAGCCAGGCCATTCAGGCGTGCCGAGGGGTCAGCATGATGTACCACTCGCCCCAGGGTGAAACCATGCCGCGCCGCTTCGACCCCTACGGCCTGGTCTTCCGGACAGGCTACTGGTACGCAGGCGGGTTCTGCCATCTGCGCCAGAGCCTGCGTTCTTTCCGGCTCGACCGGTTATCAGGGATCGTCTTGACCGATGAAACGTTTGTGCGCCCGGCAGATTTCGATGCGGCCCGCCACTTGCAAGAGAGCATGCAGAACTCGGAACGCTGCTACCGTGTCAGCGCCTTGCTGCATACCGATATGGATACCGTGACGGCCTGTCTGAGCAGCATGACGCACAGCACCATCGACAACGAGGGTCTGTTCCAGCAGCGGGACAACGGTGTACTGCTGAGCACCAGCACAGACAGCTACTACTGGTTTGCCTGGTGGCTGGCGCAGTTGCCGTTTGGTTTCACCATTGAATCACCCGACGAACTGAAGGCGGCACTGAAAGAGCACATCCAGCGGTTGGCGTCGGCAATATAGCCACTGAGACAGTCTCTTCCAAAGCCATGGCCGCACACCCATAATCGGGTTAACCCGCTGTGGCGGGGCAAGAATAAAATCAGGGGAGCCACATCATGTACCGCCCGGGTATTCGCACTGCATTACTGCTCACGGTTGCCGTGGCAGCGCTGATTTTCATGGCTTCCCCTGTCGGCAATGTCAATCCGAAAACGCTCTCGTCCAGTACCTTGACCAGCGATACCGCGAGAGCCAACTCGCCCCTCGAGCTGGCCGACGAGGCCCTGCCCGATGAAGCGGCCATGGGTATTCTGGCGCGCCGCACAGCCCGTGTTGAAGCGATGCAGTACCTGCTGGCGGCAGCGCAAGCCCAGCCGGGCAATCTCGCCATGACCTTGCAGCAGCTGCGCCAGCATTGTCTGCCGGATGAAGATTGCGATGCGCTGATCCGCCTGGCCCTGGCCGGCTATCCGGACGCCGAATTCGCCGCGCTGGCCGAGCAGGCGCTGACACGCCTGCCGTTGTATGAGCTCGCCATGCAAGACGTGGTGATGTCGATGAGCACGCCGCCGCGCGAGCGCTACGATGCGATTCATGCCCTGCGCGAACAGACACTTGGCCGGGATGTCACGGAAGCCCTGTTCGGCCAGGAAGCCGCTTGGGCGGAGTACCAGTTTCGCTATGGCGATCTGATGGAGGCCGCCGACGCGTTATCGGCGGCCGATCGCATTGCTGCGCTGAACGCGTTGCGTGACAGCAGCTTCGGTGACTACGCCGACGCGCTGCAGCAGGTGGAAGGGATTGATGGCCGCTACCAGCGCGAACTGGCCTTGCTGTTGGCGGGCATCGACGATGCATCGACGCGCGCGCAGATCACCCGCGATCTGCGGCAACACTATTATCCCGCGGATGTGGTGGCACAACTGGAACAGCGCGACCGCCAGCAGCAACTGAACGACCAGCGTGTGCTGGACTATCAGCAGGCCGTGGCGGCCTTGCAGCAGGATATGGCTGCCGTGCGGGAGACGTTGTCGGATCAGGCATGGCAGCAGCAGTACGAGCAGGCATTGAGCCAACTGCGGGTGCAGTACTTCCCGTAAACTTTTTTATCCTGAACCTGCCCCGCACGCCTCGCAGCCTCAGAGCGCGAGGCTTTTCAGAAACGCCAACTGCTTGCTGATGACACGGCTGAACACCGGTTCGAAGTAGGGCTCGAAATGATTGGCGTCCACGGTATCCAGCGTCAGATGCGGATTGTCCACACGGCGGATTTTATCCGCGACAAAGGGCGCCACGGTATCGCCGGTGGCCCCCAGCAGCAGCGTGGGAATGCGGATATCCTTGAGGCGCTTGAAGGGACGATACGGCCCCATTGTCATCAAGGAGCGGGCGGCCACACGGTTGTCGTAGACGCGCCCGGCGCTCTGCTCACCCAGGGCCAGCGCCTTGCCGGCATCATCGCGATCCATACTGGAAAAAGCGCCCGGCGCGCTAACCACCGGAATATAAACAGGCTGGCCCGGCTTGATCAGATCGACCAGACAGTAGAGGCCGAAGCGCAGCAGCCGTGCCAGCGGCACCGCCCGCACCGCTGCCAGCCCGTCCAGCATCGGCACCTGGGCAATGGCACCGAGCAGCTCCGGGTGCTCGGCCGCCAGCTCCACTGCGTGGCCGCCACCGAATGAGGAGCCCCACACCACGATCTGGTTCTTGTTGACGCCCGGCCGGGATTTCAGAAACGCCAGCGCGGCATCAGCCTCCCTGACGCGTCCACGGGCCGAGATGGTATGCCGAGGCAGCCCGGCGCTGTCGCCCCAACCGATATAGTCGAAGGTCATCACCGCAAACCCTGCCCGGGTAAATTCCTCATAGAACGGCAGCGTCAGCGTATCCTGGGTGCCGCCCCAGCCATGCACCATGAGGATCGCAGGCAACACGGCGTCGCCTGCATCGGCGGGCCGGTACAGCGTTACGGCGCACCAGGTCCCCTGATAATAAAAGCCAGTGCGTTCGCTGTGGCAGGTCATATCCGCAGGGCTGTATCGCAATGATTCCATGGATCATTTCTCCAGACGGGGTTGTCTTGCATGAGTTGTCTTGTATGCTATTCAAGGCGCGAGATTAGCATTCTTGAATGCCATACAAGATGACCCGAATTACTCCTGGAGCTGGCGCTATGGCCAAGAACAAGCGGGATGTGGAGGCAAAGGTAAAGAAAGCTGCGCTGGAAGAGACCGCGGCGCGCCTGTTCATGGAACAGGGTTTCGACGCCACCTCCATGCAGCAAATCGCCCGCGCACTGGATGTCGCCCCCAATACGCTCTACTGGTACTACGCCAGCAAGGATGAGCTGCTGGTCGGGGTGCTCAACCGTTTGCTGTCGCAGACCCTGCAACGCCTGCCTGCGATGGGCGGCTTGCCGTTGACAGCGCAGATGGCCTGGATACTGGACGAACTCGAACAGAGCCGCGAGATGGTGGCCACGGTCCATGGCCGCCTGGATCAGTCACCGGTCATTCGCGCCTGGCATGACCAGTTCCATCAATTCGTTGAAAGCACCGTCATCTGGACGCTGAAAACAGCAGGCGTCGAGGCATCACGCTGCGCGACCCTGGCGACGGTGGCCACCTTTCTGGTGGAGGGGCTGCTGGCGCACCCGCACAGCGCGGATCAGCGTAACGATATTCTGGAATGGTTTGCGGCCAGTACCGGCTCTGCAAACCGGCCTGTCTGAATCCGCGTGGCTGACCGGCGCTTCCACTGCTATCGACCATGTGCTAACGTTTGTACTGACATCCTGGGAGATAAACATGGATACCAGAATCCAGTTTCGTATTGACGAGGAAACCAAGCGTCTCGCCCAGCTTATGGCCGAGAGCCAGGGTCGCACCCTGAGCGACGCCTGCAGGGAGCTGGCCGAGCAACTCGCGGCACAGCAACGCCAGGCGACCTCCCATAACGCCTGGCTTACCGAGCAGGTCAATCAGGCTTTTGAGAAGCTCGACAGGGGCAAGGCGGTCTTCGTTACGCATGATGAAGCCAGCAAGCGCATGGACGAGCGCAAAGCCAGAATACGTAACGGCGGGTAATGCATGATCTACTGGGAAGAGGAAGCCCTGAACGACCGCGAAAGGATCTTTGCGTTTCTCTACCAACACAATCCGTTGGCCGCTGATCAAACCGACAGGATTATCGTGGAAAAGGTGGAGAACTTGCTCGACCAGCCACTGATCGGCGTGCAACGCGCTGGCATTCCGGGCCGGTTACTGATCATCCCGGACGTTTCTATGATCGTCTCCTACTATATCGAGGATGGGGGGATCCGGGTGATGCGGGTACTTCATCAGAAACAGACTTTTCCTGACTGAGGCTGTGGCATCCCGCGCCGCTAGTCCGCCGCTCTGGGCAGCGGCAGGCTTGCAATCTTCCTGGCCTTGCTGGCACTCACCCCCAGCGACTGCAGGATCATTTCAGCGGCGATGCGATCCGGGTGCTCGACGTCAAAGCCTTCCACGACAAGGTTCATGGCGCCCATGGTGGCGGACACCACCATGGCCATGGCCATTTCTTCGTTGGCATAGACGAAATCGCCCTGCTCGCGCCCGGCCTGCAGATCGGCGCGCAAGTAGGCGGCCAGGGCAGACCGCATACCCTCGGCGTAACGCACCACGGTGATGAGGGCGCGGGTCCATTCGGGGTCATCCAGCGCCTTGCCCATGAAGGTGCGCACGCCGATGCACAGGCGCTCGGCGCCGTTGCTGACGCCCTCGCTGAAGACCAGCACCTGTTGCGAAAGCTGAACCGCCAGTTCCAGGCCCACCGCTTCCAGCACTTCCTCCCGCGTGCGGAAGTAGTTGTAGACGGTGCCATTGGACACCCCCGCCTCTTCCGCCAGCGTGTTAAGCGCCAGGCCCGCCACGCCGGTGCGGGCATAGATGCGCAGGGCAGCGTCCAGAAGTTGCTGCCGGGTGCGCGCCTTCTTCTTGTAACCCCGCGTCTGTGTGTTTGCCGCTGCTTTCTTTGCCATGAACTGCCCTGTCAAACGGATTGTGGATCTCCTCGCACCGGCCTCATCATACTGGGGAAATATCAATATTGAGAGCGCTTCATTAAAGCGCTCTCAGGCATTCATCCACAACACGCTGCGCCGCCTGCGCCGGGCCATCGTGCATGATGACGCGATCGGGGCGGCTGACCATCACGGTGCCGCGGGACCGGTTATTCGCCAGCACGTCCGACAGGTCCTCGGCAAAGGCAGTGCCGGCACCAGGGCGTTGCCCGTGCAAGCCGACCTGCAGGAAAGCACCGCCACGGGCTTCCCAGCGGGCCCGGGTGGCCTCGTCCAGGCACTGGCGCGGATCAACACCGAAGCCGGTCAACGTCAGATGATCGCCGAACACATCGTCGCTGGGGCGGATCTGGCCCTGATGCCGCACAAGCCCCTGGGGCAGCAGCCCGCCACGGTTGACACCCTTGCGTGCCCGACCCTTGATCAGGCAGCCCTCGCGGAAACGATTGGGGGGTTTGATTTCCAGTTCCTCAAGCTGCCGGCGCAACAGCGGTATGAACCGGCACAGGCGCATGGCACCGTGTACCGTCAGGGCCTTGAAGGTATTGCGGGGCATCACCAGATGCCCCATGAGCTTGGCCAGGCCGATCATCTTCCTGGCATGCGGGCGGCGCTCGGCGTCATAGCTGTCCAGCAGCGCGGGCGATGCCTGCCCCCGGGTCACCCAGGCCAGCTTCCAGCCCAGGTTGGCCACGTCCCGCAGCCCGGCCACCAGCCCCTGGCCGACGAAGGGCGGTGTGATATGGGCCGCGTCGCCCACCAGGAACACCCGCCCCTGCTGGAACGATTCGCAGCAGCGGGCATGGAAGCGATACACCGCCTTGCGCTCGATCACGAGGTCTTCCGGTGCAATCCAGGGGGCGAGCAGTTCGGCGACTTTTTCCGGCCGCTCCATCTCTTCCTTTGTCTCGCCGGGCTTGAGCATGAACTCCCAACGCTCGCGGCCGCCCGGTGCGGGCATGTGCGGTATCGGCCGATCGGGGTGGCAGATAAACTCCACATGGTCGATCGCCTTCTCCTCCCGGCGTATCGCATCCACGATCAGCCAGTCTTCCGGGTAGGTCTGCCCCTCAAAGCCCTGGCCGATCAAACCGCGCACGGTTGAGCTGGCGCCGTCGGCCCCCACCAGATAGCGCGCCACCACCTCGTGCGTCTCGCCAGCGCCGTCCTTCAACTGCGCCGTCACCCCCGCCTCCGACTGGGTAAAACTCACCAGCTCATAGCCGCTGTGAAAGGCCACGCAGGGGTAGGCTGCCACCTGTCGCCGCAGGGCATGTTCCAGATCCGGCTGATAAAAGGTTACCAGC
Organism: Isoalcanivorax indicus; assembly: GCF_003259185.1. Classification (NCBI taxonomy): domain Bacteria; kingdom Pseudomonadati; phylum Pseudomonadota; class Gammaproteobacteria; order Oceanospirillales; family Alcanivoracaceae; genus Isoalcanivorax; species Isoalcanivorax indicus. Next base: position 1,088,787 of record NZ_QGMP01000001.1, on the reverse strand, counting down.
TTGGGGTGCCCGTCTATCGTGCCGCTGGTATTGGCCTGGCCGAATTGACCGAGATAGGGGCAGTGCATCCGCACCTCGGGAATAGCGAGTCGCTCGAACGCCCCCTCCCCGAGCCCGGCCATCTGCAGGATACGCAGTGCTTCGTTGTCCAGGGCGATGGCGCGTGGCGCCAGCATCACCTCCGCCACCTTGTCCACGGCCAGGGCGGACACGCCGTAGCGCCCCAGCAAAGCACAGAGCGCCGCGCCCACGGGCCCAAAGCCAATCACCAGTACATCCGTCGCCCGGGGCAGCACATCAGATTCATTCGTCATCACAGTCTCGCCAGCAGTTCTCGTGAGAGGGGGAAGCGATGACCTTTTTACTCTTTATTGACATTTGTTTCAATATTGAATTAAATCTCAGTATGCAGTTAACCCAGCCGCTGAGTCACCAGGAAGGCGTCATGCAGGAAAGCGTCATGCAAGAAAGCACCATGGACGATATCCGCCCTTTCAGCCCTGCCACGGCCAGAAGGATCATGACGCTTGGCCGTCTTTACTTCCGGCCGACGTTTGTGGGCCTTGAGCAGCTTGACCTGGGCAAACCGGCGCTTTTCGTGGGCAACCACACGCTGTACGGCATGCTGGATCTCCCACTGATGGTCCAGCACCTGTACACCCGGCACGGGCTGCTGCCGCGCGCCTTGGGTGATCGCAGTCACTTCATGCTGCCGCTGTGGCGGGATCTGCTGCGCAGAAACGGCATGGTCCTGGGTACGCCGGCAAACTGTGATGCGTTGATGGATGCGGGCGAATCCATACTGGTGTTCCCCGGCGGCGCCCGCGAGGTGTGGCGGCGCAAGGGTGAGCAATACCAACTGATCTGGAAAAAGCGTCTGGGCTTCGTGCGGCAGGCCATCAAGCATGGCTATGACATCATCCCGTTCGGCTCGCTGGGCCCCGATGAGTGCTACACCATCCTTGCGGATGCCAATGACGTGACCGACAACCCGACACTCCGCTGGCTGCTCGAGCAGACCGGATTACTTGGAAGCCTGCGCGGCGGCGACATGATCCCGCCCTTGAGTCGCGGCATGGGCCCGACACTGCTACCCCGCCCCCAGCGCTTCTACTTCGGCTTTGGCGAACGCATTCCCACCCGCCACCTCGCCGGGCTGCAAGGGGATGAACAGACACTGTGGGACATACGCCATCAGGTTGCTGCAGCGGTCGAACAGCAGATCGTCGACCTCAAGGCCTTTCGGCAGGGTGATCGCCGCAGAAACTGGAGCTGGCTTCGTCGCCACCTCGCGCCCGTCACGGAGCAGCCATGACGACCCGACTCAACAGGAGAACCCACCCATGACGTTCGTAGCCCCGCCACGCCGTGCACTCACGGCAGAAGAGATCAGGACGTATCAGGAAGACGGCGTCATCATGCTGAAGCAGGCTCTGGACCCCAACTGGATGGCCATGGTCGAAGCCGGTATTGAGGAAGCCCGGCGCAAGAGCTCCCTGCTCGGCAGGTTTATGTCGCGCAAGGTCGACGGCTACCAGATGGATATCTTTCTCTGGAAACGCATCGACATCCTGCGCGACCTGATTTACTACAGCCCCTGTGCAGAATTGGCCCGGCAACTGATGGAGTCGGAAGAAGTGCGCTTCTTTTACGATCAGATGTTCGTCAAGGAACCCGGCACCGATGCGCCGACCCCCTGGCATCAGGATTTGAGCTTCTGGCCGATTCGCGGTGAGCAGATCTGCTCCTTCTGGATCCCCTGCGACCCGGTGAACCGGGAGAACAGCGGGCTGCTTTACGTCAAGGGCTCGCACCGGTGGCCGCAGCGCTTCAAGGCCATCTCGCCGGATTATGTGGCCAGCATCATTGACGATGACATGGAAGACATTCCCGATATCAATGCCAACCCGGATCAGTATGATCTGATCGACTGGGACATGGAGCCGGGTGACATTCTGGCCTTCCATCCCCTGACCCTGCATGGTTCCTATGGCAACGCCTCGCGCGAACGGCGCCGGCGTGCGCTGGCGCTGCGCTGGACCGGCGATGATGTGGTCTATACGCCCTCCAGCAAACGCATGCCGATCCACTACACGCATGCCTCAGTCCCCGGTGGGCCGCTGCGCGGCGCCGCGTTCCCGCGCATTCTGCCCACCCCCGACCCGGCGGAGCGCGCCGCGCGGTTGCAACCGGAACGCGTCCGGCCCGCGAAGCTGGCGGCCTCCGCCATAGGTAACGCCAGGGCCGCCGCGCGCCAGATCCTCAAGCGCCAACGCACCGGACAGCCAAAACAAACCTGGACGACACGAGGCGAAAAATAATGACCAAGCTCACAACACCCCAACCCGCGCGGCATCCTGACCCGACCGTCAGGGCACAATCGCTGGCGTATCTGTTGTTCGAACGCCCGGATCTGGACAAAGCCGAGCAGTTTCTCAACGACTTTGGTTTGCAGACCTCTTCGTCTTCACCGCAAGCCCTTTATTTGCGCGGCACCGGCCCGGAGCCGTTCTGCTATCGCGTGCGGCGTGCAGAAAAACCGCGCTTTATCGGCTTCGGGTTCACGGTATTCTCGCGCGAAGATCTGATCCGGCTGAGCCAGCTTCCCGGCGCCTCGACGATACAGCCTGCGGCGTATCCCGGCGGCGGCGAGCTGGTGCGCCTGACCGACCCGTCCGGGTTCACCGTTGAAGCGATTTGCGGGCAGACCCCGGCTGAGGCGCTGCCACATCGCGACGCGCTGCCGTTTAACGCCGCGGCGCAACAGCCCCGCATCAATGACACCCAGCGCCCGCCGGTGAGCCCGCCGGAAGTGCTGCGGCTCGGCCATCTGGTGCTTGAGGTCGCGGATTTCCAGGCGACCTGCGGCTGGTATACCCGGCACTTCGGTTTGATCCCCAGCGATGTGCAAGTCCTGCCAGACGGTTCACCGGCCGTGGTGTTTTTGCGCCTGGATCTCGGTGACACCCCGGCGGATCACCACACCCTCGCCATGGCCCAGGGCTTCATGCCGCTGTACAGCCACAGCGCCTATGAGGTGATCGACGCTGATGCGGTGGGCATGGGGCAGCGCATATTGAAGGAGCGCGGCTGGAAGCATGCGTGGGGCATCGGGCGCCACGTCCTCGGCAGCCAGATCTTTGATTACTGGCAAGACCCCTGGGAGGCCAAGCACGAACACTATTGTGATGGCGACGTGTTTACTGCCGATCTCCCCATGGGCGTACATCCGGTAAGCCGGGAGGCCATGGCCCAGTGGGGCCAGGACATGCCGGCCAGTTTCACCAAACCCAAACTCACGCCTGCGGCCCTCAAGGGCATGGCGCACAACCTGCGCCACAGCCCCGACCTGTCGCTGAAAAAACTGATCACACTCGCCAAACTGTTTGGCTGACTGGAGAGAATTATCATGGCACTTCATATCGTCCGTTTCCGCCATCAGGACCAGACCCGCTGGGGCTTGTTCGATGGTATGCAGATTCAACCCATCGATGCCCCCTGCACCACCACGTCCGCATTGATCGAGCTGGGCTATGCCGGGATACAAAGCCGTCTTGCCAGCGATCAGCCCGCGGTGGACCTTGGCAGCGTCGTGCTGCTGTCCCCCATCACCACCGACGCCAAGGTGCTGTGCCAGGGCGCCAACTATCGCCAGCACATGATCGATTCCGGCATGAACCCGGATGACAAAAGCTTCAACATGTTCTTTACCAAATCATCGGCGTCCATCACGGGGCCCACCGGCCGCATCGTCAAGCCGCGCCATGTTGAACTGCTGGACTACGAAATCGAAATGACGCTGGTGCTGGGCAAACGCACCCAGGCGCCCGTGCAGGTCACCGACGACAACCTGCATGAATATGTGGCCGGTATCTGTATCGGCAATGATCTGTCGGCACGGGATGTGCAGATTCCGCAAATGCAGTTTCACAAGGGCAAGAGCTATCGCACCTTCTGCCCACTGGGCCCGGTGCTGTGTCTGCTTGATAAAAGCGAGATGCATTACCTGCGTGAGATGCAGTTGCGCCTCACCGTCAACGGTGACACGCGACAACAGGACAGCACCGACAATCTGGTCTTCAAGCCCGCAGAAACCCTGACGGAATACTCCCAGGTCCAGGATTTTGCACCGGGGGATGTGCTGATGACGGGCACGCCGTCAGGCTGCGCCCTGGGGTTGCCCAAGCCCGCGCTAGTGAAGATGGTCGGCTTGCTGCCAGAGGCAAAAAAATGGCAGCTGTTCGTCAAGTCGCAGAAACGCCGCGAGCACTATCTTCAGGCCGGGGATGTAGTGGAATCCACGATCACCAGCCGCGATGGCTACCTCAATCTGGGCACGCAACGGCATACCGTTGAGGATGAGGCATGAGCGCTGTGTCCGGGATCAGCACACTGGCCGATGTGGCCGCCAGCGAACAGGCCGGGGACCCGTCAGCGTTACCGGACAGCACTTATGCGATGATCCGGCAGGGGCATGATCTGGCCCCGGATGCACCAGCGCTGTCTTTTTTCCTGCAGACCGCGACGCACCGTCGTCCGCAAACCTGGACCTATCGGGAGCTACTGCATCGGATCAATCAGACCGCCAACTTCTTCCACTCGCTGGGCGCAGATAAAAACACCGTCATTGCCTATGTGCTGCCCAACCTGCCCGAGACCCATCTCACCATCTGGGGGGGCGAAGCCACAGGCATTGTCTGTGCCATCAATCCGCTGCTCGAAGCCCCGGCCATTGCCGAACTGCTGAACGCGGCCGGTGCCACCATCCTGGTGACGCTGGCGCCCTTCCCCGGCACCGATCTCTGGCCCAAGGTGCAGCGTGCCATTCAGGATGTGCCCAGCCTGCGGCACCTGGCACTGGTCAACATCGCGGATCATGTGCAGGGATTGAAAGGCAAGGTGGCAAGACTGCTGCAAAAGCGCGAAGCCATCGGTCTGCATGGTCTCGGTGGCGTGCGGCGGGCCCTACCGCGCCGCGTCACACTGCATGACTTCAATCGTGGCCGCCGCCGCCAAACCGGCCGCCGTCTGCGCAGCCGCCGCAGCATTCAGCCCGACGACATCGCCTCTTATTTCTGCACGGGTGGCACCACAGGCACCCCCAAACTGGCCATGCGCCGACACCGCAACGAAGTCGCCAACGTCTGGAGCGCGGCACAATTCCTCGGTGACGGCGTCGGCACGGGCAAGAACCTGTTTTGCGGGCTGCCGCTGTTCCATGTGAACGCGGTACTGGTGACCGGCCTGCTGCCCTTTTCATTGGGAGCCCACGTGGTGCTTGGCACGCCACAGGGATATCGCGGTGATGGCGTGGTTAAACACTTCTGGGAGATCGTTGAACACCACCAGATTCATTTCTTCAGTGGTGTGCCCACGCTCTACTCGGCATTGTTGCAGGTACCCATCGGCACACACCGGATTGATTCACTGGAGTATGGCCTGTGCGGCGCAGCGCCCATGCCGGTGGAAGTATTCAAGTCCTTTCAGGAGCGCACGGGGCTGAAAATCCTGGAAGGTTACGGTCTCACGGAAGGCACCTGCGTCAGCAGCGTTAACCCGCCACTGGGGGAGCAACGTCTGGGCTCCATCGGACTACGCATTCCAGGGCAAAAAATGAAAGCCGTTGTTCTGGATGATGACGGCCGGTATCAGCGCGACTGCCAGGTGAACGAGGTCGGCATCATTGCTGTCAGCGGCCCCAACGTCTTTGCCGGCTACAAGGTAGCGGAGCACAACAAGGGGCTATGGATCGACTGTGGTGATGGCGAACGCTGGCTGAATACCGGCGACCTGGGGCGCGAGGATGCCGAAGGTTATTTCTGGCTGACGGGTCGCAAGAAAGAACTGATCATTCGCGGCGGTCACAATATTGATCCGGCCAGCATCGAAGAGCCGCTGCATCGCCACCCGGCGGTGGAAGTGGCCGCAGCGGTGGGGCGCCCTGACCTGCACGCGGGCGAGGTGCCGGTGGCCTATGTGCAACTGCGTGCCGGGGCCACCGCCACCGCCGAAGCACTGATGACGTTCGCCCGCAAGGAGATCAACGAACGTGCCGCACAGCCCAAAGAGATTCGCATTATCGATGAAATGCCGCTCACCGGCGTCGGCAAGATCTTCAAACCTGAACTCAAGCACCGCGAGATTGCGGAAACCCTGCAGGCAGCCCTGGAGGATGCAGGCATCACCGTGAATGCGCTCACCGTGGAAAACCACAAGGTGCATGGCACAGCGATCCACATTACCCTGCCCCTGCGCACCGCGACCGAACAGGCAGAGCAGATACTTGGACAGTTTCCGTTCTTCTGTACTTTTGCCACTGCGGCAACGGGTACCACTACGACAACGGGTACCACTGCGGCAACGGGCACCTGATGCACCCGGGGAGAAGGCAATGAACGCTTACATCATCAAAGGCTACGACCCCGGCACGCTGGTTGCCGAGACGGTGCCTGCGCCCGCTGCACCCGGCAAGCACCAGGTGCAGCTCGCATTGATCGGCACCTCCATCAATCCAATTGACACTCTGGTGGCCCGGGGCTACGGCGCGCCGCTGCTCAATCCCAAAGGGCATTTTCCCTTGATGCTCGGCAGAGATGCCGTCGCCCGCATTGTCGCGACCGGTCCGGGCGTTACGGATTTGCAGGCGGGCCAGCGCGTGCTCGTTGCCTCCTCACCCCGGATCGGTGGCACCTATGCAGACATGTTCAATCTGCCCCGCAACTGCGTAGCGCCCATCGGCCCCGAGCTCAGTGACACCGCCGCCGCTGGCCTGGGCTATGCCGGGCTGACCGCCCTGCAAGCACTGGCTGCGGTGAATCTGTCGGCGGACACCGCGCGCGGAAAACAGGTTTGCATCAACGGCGCCAGCGGCGGCGTCGGCTCCATTGCGGTGATCCTGGCGTTGCGCTGGGGTGCCACGGTGACCGCCGTGGCCTCGCGCCAGAACCGGGAATGGCTGCAACGCCTCGGCGCGCATGACATCGTCGATTACCGTGATCCGTCCGCGATGTCGGCGATCAACGCGGACATCATTATCAACTGCGCCACCCCGGCCGGTGACAACCGCGCAAATGACCCCTTGATGGACGTATTACAGCGCCGCAACTCACCGGGCCGGGCCTATGTCACCACCAGCAATCCCTTACTTGGCTCTGTCAGTGACAACGGGGTGGTTCGCGGCCTGGCGGGCAGCGGCAAGACCTACCTGAAGAAACGCCTCGCCGCGCGTCAGCATGGCATTCGTTACCGTTGGGTGTTGTTCAAGGAAAACCCCCGGCAGCTTGAGTACCTGGGACGGTTGTTCGCGGATGGCGCGCCCGACATCGTCGGTGCCTGTTATGCCCTCAGCGCATTGCCGGAGGTGTTCAATGATCCGGCGGCGCTGCGCGCACCGGGGAAGACCGTCTTTATGAACACCCAGGCCTGACTGCCCGCATCATGGAAACCCGTCTTCCGGCAGGCGCGGTTAGCGAGTGGCGCACATGGCGATTTGACAGGAGAGCCACCCGTGAGTACATTGTACTCACCTTGACGCAATGGGACCCAAAAGGGCCCGGGATGCGAACCATGAACGCGCCTTCTGTAAGCCCCTCTCGTAAAGACGAACGGGTAAACTTGCGCATTGACGCCAAAACCAAGGCGCTATTGCAGCAAGCCGCCGAAATCAACGGCTCGCGCTTGACGGAGTTTCTGCTGACCACAGCAGTGACTCGGGCCCAGCGTCTGCTCAGCCGGACCACCGTCACCCGCGTGAGTGATGACGAGTTCTATCGGGTGCTGGACGCCATCGACAATCCGCCCGCGCCCACCGACTATCTGGTCGACGCGCTGCGATAGGTAGCTGCGACAGCCAACCGGACCTCCAGCCACAAGGACCGTGACGGAGAACACAGCAATGCCCCCTTCACCCTTTGAGATTGTCACTTTCGACAAGACCAGGCACGACCGCCGTCACTTCGACTGCGGCGTACACAGCCTCAACCACTTTATCCAAAGGCAGGTGTCCCAGGATGCCCGCCGCAACCTGAACCGCTGCTACGCCGCCACCCACATCGACCACCCCGGCCGGTTGTCCGGCTACTACACGCTCTCCTCCCACAGTGTCGAACCCACCGACCTGCCCCACGACCAAGCCAACCCGCCCTACCCCAGCATCCCCGCCGCCCTGATCGGGCGCCTGGCCACCTGCCAATCGTTCCGGGGACAAGGTTTGGGCAAAGCACTGGTGGCAGACGCCATCAAACGGCTGGTGACACTGCGGGAATCGCTGGGTGTCTCGCTGATCATCGTCGACCCGCTGGGCGAGGATGTGGTGGCGTTCTATGAACGGTTCGGTTTCGAAGAGGCCGACGCCGGTTTTTTGTATTTGCCGATGAAAACGGCGATGGCCGCCGTGGCGAAGGCGGCGGTTCGCGGCTGACACCGCTGCCAAGGGGCGCTCCAGGAACGCCCCTTGGTCTGAAGCGTTTGCCCGCTCAACCATTGCAAGGCAGCAATGGCTCGACATCAAACTGTTCCTGCATGCCGGCGCTGAGCGCCTGCGAAATGTGCTGCCCTGCGAGGACCAGTTCGTCCTGCCAGTTAACGCGGATCAACTCCTCCAGTGTCTCCACAGCCCAGTCGAACGACATGCCGGCCTGCTGCGCCACGTCTTCCGCGAACGCCTCGACATCCCAGGCACCCCAATGGCCGAAGTCCAGTGACAGGTCCAGCCGCACGGCCGGTCTCGCCCCGGCAGTGCATTCGGCGCCGTCGGCTGTCAGGCGGCTGCGCATTCTCACGGTGGTGGCTTGCGACGACAGTGGCGACATGCCGGATTCGCAGTAGGCCTGGCCGCCGCTGGTGCGGCAGAGTTCCCACACCACCATGGCGGTGAGGCCCTGGTGCAGGTCGCCCAGGGTATCCATGCCCGTCACCATATCCTGGGTCATGAACGGCATGCTCGAGCGCGTCATCTGCATGCGCTCAAGCCCGTGCAGGGAGACGATATTGAGCTTTGCCGTGTGAGAGGGTTGCGGCCAGGCACAGGATTCGTAGCACATGTCCACGTCGTCCTCACAGGGGTGCGCGCAGGACACGCCGGGCGTCAGCAGGTTTTGTGTCTCGCAGTCCAGCACCAGGGCATCACAGTAACCTTTGGCCAGCGAACACCCGTCTTCACATTCCTGGCGCGTCTCGTTGCTGGATTCGCTGTACATCGCATAGAACTGGTCGCAGGGGTCGATATGCGCCATCTGCGACGAGCCCGGTGCGCACACGGGGGGCGGGAAGCTCTCGAAATACAGGCCGGTATCCGGGTCTGCCAACTGGCCGAACGCCTCCGCCATGGCCGCTGTCACCGCCGCTTCGAGCTCGTCCACCCGGTAGCCGGACCAGGCGGTCTGCGGCATGGGCCAGAGTGCATCAGGGGCGGGTGGCGTAGACGTCAGTTCCGCCACATGCAACGTCAGCCCTGAGACCTTGCTGTCCGTCGTCCGGGCCTCAACGCCGATGATGACGTAGGGCCAGTGGCCGTTGAGCTGCTTGAACGGGTCCGGGTTGAAGGTGCCGTCTTTCTTGCCGTCGTGCTTGACGTGGCTTTTGGCGGTGTCCAGCAGAAACTCGGGCGCGAGCACATCCACCTCTGTGGCCAGCTCACCCCAGGCCAGCCCCAGCCCCACCACATCGTTACTGCTCACTTTCATCTGCACACCTGCCGCGACGCGGTTGGTGCTTGCGGCATCCAGTGACACCTGTCGTGTCACGGAACCACAATCCTGCGGCGATTCCACGATACGGGTATTGGCCAGATCACGCAGATCGACAAAGCGTGCGCGCAGGCAACGCAACTTGTCGTTGCCGACGCGGGCGGACAGGCCGTCCAGCACCCAGTAGCCGGTGTCGTCGCCAGCGTTCTCCCCGGCACTGTAGCCCGGCGCCAGCACACGCTGCTGATAGCCCGCGTTCTTGACCTGGATGGTCCTGGGATGGCGCCACATCAACGGCTCGTCCAGTACCGCGCGATCCGAGGCGACGCTGGTGGTGGCCAGACTCGTTGTGGACAGGCTCTGGACGGCATGCTTCGAAAACAGTGCCGGTGCCGGTTCGTGCCAGGCCAGGCCATTGCGGAGCGCAAACAGCAAGCCAACCTGCTCCCCCCAGACCAGCGCGCTGGTGTCGACAAACGTCACGCCCGGTGACAGCGGCAGCGCGTCGGTCTCGGACCAGACGACGTCCGGGAAGGTTTCGCTGGCCTCCAGATCACGCAACAATTGCTGCCCGTCCACCAGCATCCTCAAGCGTTGCGCGCGCAAGGCATCGACCACCACCGGCACGCTCACTTTCAGGTCGTGGCACACGCGGGTGTGTTCGTCCTCATCGAAGCCGGCGGGGCAATGAATGCGCTGGGAGCGCACCGTGGCAGGAATCAGGGCACGCCCCAGCCGGTCCACGATTTCATCTTCCACCTGGGCCAGCAGTGCGGCGTCATCCTCACTCAAACCGACCGTCAGGACCATACCGGCCTGCGTCGGGTGTTCTTCTGTCGCGTCGCCGGTGCTGTTGCCGGAACTGCCACCGCACGCGGACAGCAGCATCGCCAGACTCGCCACCAGCAGCGTCATGCCTTTTTGATTTTTCATTTTCATTCCCCCCAAAATCATTCGCACGACAGTATGGGTATGTCGGCGAGCATGACGTTCAGCTCACCGGTCAACATATCGGTCATGTCGTCCAGCAGCTTTTCATATTCGTTCTGCAGGCTCGGCACCTGGAACAGGTCATCCAGGCTCTCACCCAGCCAGGCCAGCGAATCATCCACCACCCCGAGCACGTCGCCGATAAAGCCGTCGATGTCCCAGACGCCCAGATCAATCACGTCGATGGCGGACACCGTGAGGAACAAGGCACCAGACTCGCCGGGCACACATTGCGTGCCGTCCACCTTGGCGCGAATCCGGAACTTGAGCTTGTCGGTCCTGATGGTGGTGGTATCGGAAACGACGATGCCGGGGTCCTGCTGCAGCCGCCAGTAGACATCGGACGCCAGACCGTCCTCCACGATGGCCCTGGTCTCGATGCTGAGACTCGGACCGCTTGAAAGGTAGGGAATCTCGGTGCCGGCAAAGTGCGTGCCTGCCAGGCCCTTGACGTTGCGGATATCCACTTCGGCAGAGCCGGTCACGTTGAGGGTCATGCTGTCATAGCATTTATTGCGTTCTTTCTTGCAGGTCCCCGGATCGAAAATACCCACCGTTCCCATACACAGCCCGTATTCGGTTTCACAGATTGCGACGTCAGCCCAACCCGCCAGGATATTTTCGGAGTAGGAATCTTTTGCCCCCAGATTCCCGCAGAAGCGAATGTGATCAATCGTCGAGGCACAATCCGGATAGAGTTCAAAGTTCATCTCCGTCGCCAGCACGGGATAGACCTGGTTCAGAATGTCGGTGGCCGCCTGTTCGATCGTCTCAATCGTGTGCCCGTACCAGAAATCGCTCTTGTCCGGTGCGGGCGAGCTCAGGTAGCCCAGATGCAGGGTCAGGCCAGACACCTTGCTGTTGGTGGTGCGCGCCTCGACCCCGACAATCACGTAGGGCCAGCTTTCATCCAGATAAAATGCATCCGGGGCCCAGGTACCCGAGGAGGTGCCGTTCTGGGCGACGTTTTTCTTGCCGTCGACATTCAGCAGAAAGTCGGGAAAGTGGTCCTTGTCATCCCGGATCCACACCGTCGGGTTGCCCCAGGCCAGGCCCAGCGCCTTGACGTTGTTGTCGCTGACTTTCATGTTCATGCCGACCGCGACCTGGCTGGTGTCCAGCTGCACCTCACGTTCGGTCGAGGAGCAATCACCCGAGGTGACCACGTCCATGACGTTGCCGAAATGGCCGCTGTCGCCATTGAAGGTGGCCAGGTCGTGGAAGACGCCCCGCAGGCACGTCAGGCCACCTTTCGATACCCGTGCGCTGAGGCCGGTGAGCACCTTGGTGCCCACACCACTGCCCTCGTGGTAACCGGGGGCCAGCACGCGCTGCTGATAGCCTTCGTTCTTGGTCGTCGTCGTGATCGGGTTCTTCCAGATCAGTTCGGGCACGCGCTGCAGCGCCGCCCCCTCGTCGCTGCTGCTGGTGGCCATGCGTGGCATCGCCGACATCGCCAGCCATTCCTCTTCGGTAATCGCCGACATACCGCGCAGCGCAAACAACATGGCGTATTGCGGGGCCAGGGTGCCTTTCTGGTCTACGAAGGTAATCTCCTGCAGTGCTTCGTGATCCGCGAGCCGCGCCGCCAACTGCTCTGAGGCCACCACCTCGCGCAATGTCGCCAGCCGGTACGCCTGGAAGGGTGCCGACATGGCAATGCGCACCCAGATATCGAAACAGGCCCGGGTGCCGCCCAGCCCGGTACCGCGCGGGCAGTGCGTACGCACGACGCGATGACCGGCATGAATCGAGTGCTCGGCGAGCAAGCCGACCAGGGCATCCGCCGCCTGTTCGGCCAGCAGGCTGTTGTCCTCGCGCAGCCCCACCTGCAACACCAGGCCCGCCTGCCAGGGCGCCTCGCCCTCGTCTGTCTCCGCCGTTCCGTTGCTGCCACCGCCCCCACAGGCGCTGAGCAGCAGCCCCACCCACAGCAAGGCGGCGTATCGATGAATGGCCATGCCTCTTCCCCCCACATATTGAAATATCGGTTTATCGGTTTGCAGGGAGTATCGGCGCGTGCGTGCTGCAGGGGCATACCATGAAGGGGGTATACTGATTCGCACACTGATCGGGCAGTGTGTGACGACCAACAAGGGCGAGACCTCGATGACTGACGCTGCCATCCCCCGCATTCTCCTGCTGGAGGACGATACGCCGCTGCGCGAGCGCTTCGCCCGCATTCTTGACGCCTGGCCGGACGGGGAGCTGGTGGCGGCCTGTGCCACCTTGAAGGACGCCCTGACGGTACTGGCACAGCAGCCGGTGGATCTGCTGATGACCGATCTGAACCTGCCGGATGGCCACGGCATCGAGGCCATCCGTCTGCTGCGCCAGCGCCACCCGGATGCGGATGCCATGGTCATTTCCGTGCTGGCCGACGACGAGACGGTGCTCTCTGCCATCGAGGCCGGTGCGGTGGGTTATCTGCTCAAGGATGCTGATTCCATCGAACTGGTGGAGGCCATCAAGTCACTGCGCGCCGGCCACTCGCCGATTTCCTCCTCGATTGCCCGTATTCTGGTGCGGCGCATGGGGACGCCGGTGGTCAATCCCGAGGGCCCACAGCTGACGCCCCGTGAGACAGAAATCCTGCGTGGCATCGCCAAGGGCTTTACCTATGCCGAACTGGCGGAATGGCTGAACATCTCGCGCCAGACGGTGCCGGTGCATATCAAGAATATCTATCGCAAGCTGGCCGCCAACAACCGTTCCGAAGCGGTCTACGAAGCGTCTCGGCGGGGCCTGATACGATTGTGATGCGCAAACTGGGGCTGGGGGTGTTGTGGGGGCTACTGGCCTGGCTGGCCAGCATGCCGCTGTGGCTGGAACAATCCGAGCCGGATATCCCCGCGATCACCCAGGCGCTATACAAGGACGACACGACCTGGCAGGCGGTGTCGCTGCCACGCGCCAGACGGCAAGCCGGGCACTGGGAGCATTACCGCATCACCGTGCCGCTGGACGAGATCAACGACCGCTACCTGTTTATCCCCACCATCAGCCAACGCGCCATCGTCACCCTCGCGGGCGAAGAAATCGCCGACACCGAGCACCGCACCACCATGATCGGTCTGGCCTCCGGCATCACAGCCCTGGTGCCTCTGCCCGCCCGCTTGCTGACGCCTGGCGATAACGTCATCGATATTCAGCTGCAATCCATCGGGCTGGTGCCCGCTTACCTGTCACCGATGTATGTGGGCAGCGCCGAGCAGCTGACGCCCTATTACCGCAGCCGGGTATTTCTGCTGGAATACCTGCGTCTGATGGTGCCCGCCGGTCAGCTCCTGATGGCGCTCGTCGTCCTGGTGCTGTGGCTGTACCGCCCGCAGGACGCCCTGTTCGGCTGGCTGTCCCTGCTGCTGGTGACGTCCATGTTCATTTATCTGGGCATGATGCGGGACCTGCTGCCGCGCCTGCTGGATCTGATGCCTTATCTGCACATGATCGGCTCGGCGGCCAGCGCGATACTGGTGATTATTGTGTTGCTGATTGCGGGCATACCGCCGCCCCGCTGGCTGAAGCTGACAGCATTGATCGTCCCGCTGGTCTGCATTGCACTCGGGCTGTCAAACCTTGTGCCCGCACCACAGCTGGTCATGTTCGTTAATGCGCCCCTGAATATTCTCGGCTCGCTGATCAGCCTGGGCATCACGGCGTGGGCCGCACTGGCGCGGCGTAGCAGTGAAGCCTGGTTACTGCTGCTGCCGCTGCTGCTGGCGGTACTGGCCGCCTTGCACGACTATGCCGTGATCAGCGCCCGCCTGGACGGCCCGATTTTCCTGTCGGTGTATTATCGCCCGGCGCTGATGATCGGTATCGCCATGATTCTGATGCGGCGGCTGGGCGTCAGCCTGAACCGGCTGGATGACGTCAACGCCTGGCTCACCCAGCGCCTCACCGAACAAGAGCGCGAACTGGAACGCCTGCACGAAGAAGAGCGCCGGGAAACGGCACGCCGGGCGCTGGGCAATGAACGCCGACGCCTGACCGCCGATCTGCACGACGGCCTGTCCGGCCACCTCGCTTCGATCATTGCCCTGTCCGAACGGGAGAAATCCGACCAGGTGGAGCGCGCAGCCCGTGAGGCGCTGGAAGATCTACGGCTGGTGATCCACTCACTGGATATCCAGGACCGCGAACTGCCGGTGGCGCTGGCGGGCCTGCGCGAACGCCTGGAACGGCAGCTCAAGCGCATGGGGGTCACGCTCGACTGGTCGATGGCGCGCTTGCCCGAAATTACCGGGGTCACCCCCTCACAGGCGCTGAACGTGCTGCGCATTCTTCAGGAAGCCATTACCAATGCCCTCAAGCACGGCCAGGCCACCCGCATCCAGGTGTCCGGCAGCGAGAACGGCGAGCACCAGGCGCGCATTGATGTGATCAACGACGGCACGCCCTTCCCCCATGACCCGGGCCGCCACGGCACCGGCCTGATCAACATGCGTCGCCGGATACGGCAGCTTGGCGGCCACATAGACATCGCGCCGTTGGCCACCGGCACGCGCCTGACACTGCTGCTGCCGCTGCAATTACCGGAGTCCCCCGCCTGAGAGCTGCCGTGCGGCCTGCACGGCATAGAGCATCGCCACCGCCTTTGCTATGCTCCCCCTCTTCACGGCGCCGCCCTGGCGGCCAGCGCCCGATGGACCATGTTTCCCGTTTCCGCACACAAGGCAGACCTCGCAACCATGTCAAAGGACGATCTCAGCGCGCACACCCCGATGATGCAGCAATACCTGCGCATCAAGGCCGAGCACCCGAAACAGCTGATTTTCTACCGCATGGGCGACTTCTATGAGCTGTTCTTCGGCGATGCCGAGAAGGCCGCGCGGCTGCTGGATATCACGCTGACCGCCCGGGGCCAGTCCAGTGGCAAACCGATCCCCATGGCCGGGGTGCCCTACCACGCTGCCGAGGGTTATCTGGCGCGGCTGGTGCGGCTGGGTGAGTCGGTGGTGATCTGCGAACAGTTCGGTGATCCGGCCACCAGCAAGGGCCCGGTGGAGCGGCGTGTGGTGCGCATTGTCACGCCAGGCACAGTCAGTGACGAAGCACTGCTGGATGAGCGCCGCGACAACCTGCTCTGTGCCTTGGCGCGGCATGATGATGCCTGCGCCGTGGCCAGCCTGGATCTGGCCGCCGGGCGCCTGCTGGTCACCACCGTGCAGGGCGACGAAGCGCTGCTGGCCCAGCTGGAACGCTGGCAGCCGGTGGAGTTGCTGTACAGCGAAGACGCGCTGCTGCCCCAGCCCCTGCGCGAGCGCCCCGGCTACCAGTCGCGGCCGGTGTGGGAATTCGACGCGGAGACCGCGAAGCGGCAATTGTGCCAGCAGTTCGGCACCCACGACCTGTCCGGTTTCGGTGATCCCTCCGCGTTGGAGATCGCTGCCGCCGGTTGCCTGATGCAGTACGCCCGGGACACCCAGCGCACCGCCCTGCCCCACATTCGCGGCCTGCGCCGTGAATCCGCCAGCGCGGGCATCCAGATGGATGCGGCCACGCGGCGTAATCTGGAGCTGGTGCAGACGCTGGATGGCCGCGACACCCACACCCTGGCCTGGGTACTGGACAGTACTGTCACCGCCATGGGCGGGCGCCTGCTGCGACGCTGGATCAACCAGCCCCTGCGCGACCGGGAGCGGCTGGTCGAGCGCCAGGGTCGGGTCGCGCGCCTGCAACAGGGCTGGCTGTTCGAGTCGCTGCGCCAGGTGCTCGAAGACGTGGGCGACATGGAACGGATCCTCGGCCGCGTGGCCCTGCGCTCGGCCCGGCCGCGCGATCTCACGCGCCTGTGCCGGAGCCTGCACGCGCTGCCGCAACTGCATGCCCAGCTGGACGACAGCGATCCGGTGCTGGGCCCCCTGAAACAGGCGCTGACCCTGTTCCCGGAAGAAGCCGACCTGCTCAGCCGGGCAATCATCGAAAATCCGCCCATGCTGATCCGCGATGGCGGTGTTATCGCAGCGGGTTACAGCCCGGAGCTGGACGAGCTGCGCGCCATCAGCCATAACGCCGGTGACGTGCTGATGGATATCGAGCGCCGCGAGCGCGAACGCACCGGGCTGGCCACCCTGCGGGTCAAGTACAACCGGGTGCATGGTTACTTCATCGAGCTGTCGCGCCGCGATGCCGAGCAGGCACCGGTGGATTATGTCCGCCGGCAGACCATGAAGAACACCGAGCGCTTTATCACGCCGGAGCTGAAGACCTTCGAAGACAAGGCGCTGTCGGCCAACAGCCGCGCGCTGGCGGTGGAGAAGGGGCTGTACGAGGCCCTGCTGGAAACCCTGGCCGACAAGCTCGGCGCCTTGCAGGACAGCGCCATGCTGCTGGCCGAGCTGGATGTGCTGTGTTGCTTTGCCGAGCGCGGTGAAGTGCAGGGCTATGTGACGCCACAACTGGTGGACGAGCCGGTGATCGAGATCACCGACGGTCGCCATCCGGTGGTCGAGCGGGTGCTGGACGAGGCCTTTGTGCCCAACAGCCTGCACCTGGACCGCGAGCGGCGCATGCTGATCATCACCGGGCCGAACATGGGCGGTAAATCCACCTACATGCGGCAGACGGCGCTGATCAGCCTGATGGCGCATATCGGCTGTGGCGTGCCCGCCGCCAGTGCGCGCATCGGGCCGCTGGATCGCATCTTTACCCGTATCGGCTCGTCCGATGATCTGGCCGGGGGCCGCTCCACCTTCATGGTGGAAATGGCCGAGACCGCCAATATCCTCAACCACGCCACCCGCGAGTCGCTGGTGCTGATGGACGAGATCGGCCGTGGCACCAGCACGTTCGATGGCCTGGCGCTGGCCTGGGCGGCGGCGCAGCATCTGGCCACGTCGCTGGGCGCCTTTACGCTGTTCGCCACGCACTATTTCGAGCTGACACAACTGGCGGCAGAACTGCCTGGTGTCTTCAATGCCCATCTGTCGGCCAGCGAGCACGGCGACAACATCGTTTTCCTGCACCGGGTGCAGGAAGGGCCCGCCAGCCGCAGTTACGGGTTGCAGGTGGCGCAGCTCGCGGGCGTGCCGCCGACCGTCATCCATGCCGCGCGGGACAAACTGGCCGCTCTGGAAAGTGGCGCCCGGCTGCCCCCCGGGGCCGGGCCAGCGCCTGTTACCGTTTCGCCGCAACAGAATGATCTGTTCAGCAGTGGGCCTTCCCCTGCCGAAGTGGCCCTGCGCGAGGCGGACCCGGACAGCCTGACGCCACGCCAGGCGCTGGACCTGCTTTACCGGCTGAGGGATCTGCTCTGACACGCCCGGCCCGCCACGCCATTACCGGGATGTCAATCCCGCCACAGGGCGAATGGGGTAAACTGGGATCATTGATGGGGCAACAGGGCCTGTTCAGACGCGGCCTGACTGGCTAGACTAGCGCCGCCCCGAGAAAGCACACCACGAGGACTGGCTATGACATTCGTAGTAGGCGAGAACTGCATCAACTGCAAACACACGGACTGCGTGGAAGTGTGCCCGGTGGATTGCTTTTATGAAGGCCCGAACTTTCTCGTCATTCACCCGGACGAGTGCATCGACTGTGCGCTGTGTGAGCCGGAATGCCCGGTGAATGCCATCTTCTCGGAAGATGAGTTGCCGGAAGACCAGAAGGAGTTTCTGGAGATCAATGCCGATCTGGCAGAAAAGTGGCCGAACATCACCGAGATGAAGGATGCCCTGCCGGATGCGGAAGAGTGGGACGGTGTGCCCAACAAGCTCGAGAAACTGATTCGCTGAAAGCCGGAAAAGGAAAGGGCGGCATCCTGCCGCCCTTTTTTTCGAGTGTTCCCTACCCGTTTGCGCTCACCTCGACATCCGTGTCCGCCATCCGTTGCAGATCCTTGTGCACTGCACTCCGTGCGACACAGGAGCATCATAGCAAGCTCGCAAGCGGTGTGGACGCTTCTGCAGAAGATTTAACAGTACCTTGCAATTACAATTCTCGCTGAAAACTTTAAATATCAACAATTTACAGTGTATTCTCTCGATCTGAGAGCCGCTTTCGCACAAGAAAAAACAGCTATTTCCTACACTTCATGTAAGAAATCTCTTACACGAAGCCTGCCCGAATGCCCTGACCCACGCCTCCCGTAGCCACCGCGCAGCCGTGCTTACAATTCGCCGCACCCGGTATGCATGTCTTTACATTATGCCAGCCTGATTTAACAGCGCGCCGCGCGAGGCCCGGTTAGCATTATTCCATAGCAAGTCACTGCTCCAGCGCACCACGGCAGTGCATGATCCCCCCAAGGCGCTATGAAAGATAGCGCTCACAACCCCCCCTCTCCCCCCACTTTGGAGAGGGGTTTTTTTTGCCCCTCAATCCTGTTCCGTAAGCAATGCGGTCAAGGCAGCCGCTGCCACCCGCATCGCCGCCTCCAGATCGCTGAGCAGCCGGTCCGCCACCACCACCTGGCGCCGGGCCCTGTCTTCCAGTTCAGCACACAAGCGGGCGACCTCCACGGCCCCCAGATTGCTGCTGCTTCCCTTGAGCGTATGCGCCGCGCGCCGCACGCCCTCGGCCGCATCAGTGGCCCCGTGAGGCGCAGACTGGGCCTGCGTCAGGTCCCGCAGCTCCTCGAGCCGCACAGCGGCGTCGCGCAGGTACGCCTGCACGAGCACGGGGAACTCCGCCCCCATGATGTCGCGCAATTCCGCAATCAGTTGCCGATCCAGCACGCCGGCATCCTCCATCTCCCCTCCCTCACCAGGCCTTACAGGTATCCCGCCTCACGCGCCCGGCGTACTGCGTCCATGTCATCCACGTCCCAGCGTGCAGGCAGCAAGGCCACGGAGCCCAGTGCACGCAGGCCTGTCAGTGTGTCGGCCAGCGCATGGGCGCCGCCAAACCGCGTGCCCGACAGGCAGGGCGCCCCGTGCCAGGCTGACGGCCTGGCACTGCCGATCAGCACATAACCGCCATCTTCTGCCGGGCCCAGCACGAAATCATGCATGGCCAGCGCCGCAAACGCCATGCTCAGGTAGTCACTGTCCAGCACCGCACAATCACTGCCCACCAGCACTACCCGCCGGTAACCCGCCGCATGAGCACTGGCCAGCGCGTGTTGCATCCGCCATCCCAGATCGCCGGGCACCTGGGGTAACCAGGTCACGTTCGCCCCTGGCACCATCGCCTGCAAGGGGCCGCTATCGCCCTGTACGTGGCATCGCAACGGCCAGGGGCCCGCCGTGCAGGTCTTCAGGGTTCGCGCCACCAGCGCCTGATGCACGGCAGCGGCCCCCGCAGCGCCCAGCGCGGGCCGCAATCGCGTCTTCGCCTGGCCGCTGCTGATGTCCCGGGTCAGCATCACCAGCGCTGCCTGATCGGCGGCGCCCTGGTCACCGGAAGGATCTGAACCGGGATAATAACGCGCGTGCAGTTGCGCCGGTGCCACGCCGCGCCAGTAAGCCCAGCGCAGGCGCCACATCAGGACGATGGTGCGCCAGCGCCCGTGCGTTTCCCAGCGCCGGCTGTCGACGCCCAACGCAGGGCCCAGCACCACCGGACGGCTGCGGGCGCGCAGTTGCTTGCACAGGGCGACATCCTCCATCAACGGTATGTCCGGATAACCGTCACAGACCTGGAAACTGTCCCGTGATACCAGTAACCCCTGATCTCCGGTGGCGACCGCCGTCAACCGCGCCCGCCAGGTCATCATCCTGCCGACGATGGACAGCAACAGGCCAGGCCCGCTCAGCTGCACCCGGAAAAAGGCCCAGCCACTGCGGCGGGCCCGGCAGCAGGCCTCCAGGGCGTGGATATGCGCGTCACCGAATTGCGTATCTGCATGCAGGAACCACAACCAGTTCGCCCGCGCATGCGCCGCGCCCCGGTTCATCTGCCGCGCCCGCCCCGGCTCGCTGTACAGCACCTCATCGGCCAGCGGCGCGGCAACGGCAGGGCTGCCATCACTGCTGCCGCCGTCCACCACCAGTACCTCTACGCCCCGCGCTCGCCACGCCTGCAGCGGCGCCAGTGTGGCCGCCAGACGGGACGCTTCATTGCGCACAGGAATAATGACGGAAAGCCAGGGCGGCGTTATCACGGATCGGGTCATGACGGGCATCAACACCTCGGGGGCCTCACAATAGTCGGGGTGGCACTATTTCGCCACCCCGCTACAATCCCGTTCCAGTGCCCTGGTAGCTCAGTTGGATAGAGCAAGCGCCTCCTAAGCGCTAGGTCGGAGGTTCAAATCCTCTCCGGGGCACCATTTTCCCCTTCGCCATACGGCGCCTTTGACGCTTTTTTTCAGACCGACCACAGACAGCGGCCAGGCCACGGCGTACGCTGAAACCATCCATTCCGGGCAAACACAGGGAGAACCACAGATGACCAATGTCTTCGGTCTGATCGTGCTGGCGCTGGTGATTTACGCGATCGTGATGATCATCCAGTCTCGTGCAGGCACAGCGGAGAAAGTGCTGTGGGCGCTGCTTGTCGTCCTGCTGCCCGTGCTCGGCCTGATTATCTGGGCACTGCTTGGCCCGGGCAGCCCGCTGAAACGATGACGTCGGAAACGGTGCCCCTCAGGGCCATCCCGGGGGCGCCTTGATATCCGGGTGATAAGGCCGCTCGGGCAAGGGTGTCTGATTGATCATGCGATTGAGGCGATACAGGGAAAAATACGGAATATCGCGCAACAGCATGTTGGACAGCCACCCGGGGATCGCGCCGCCGGGGTCAGCGGTCACTTCAAAGGTCACCGCCACCAGCGGCGCCTCGAGCGGCGTGAAGCGCAAGGTGCCGACCATTTGCGGCATGCGCACATAGCCCGGCGACACGGGCCCGGGCCGATCGATATCGTCGTACTGCAAGGTCAGGGTGTAATCGTCCGGGTCCTGATGCAGACCGATCTGCAGCACAACATCGCGATTACGCACCGGCCACGGAAGATGGGTGGTCAGGTACAGATCGCGGTCGTGGTCGTGACGCCGGTCCAGCTCCGTGATGGCCGATACCATATGCATCCAGGCCGCCACCGCCTCATAGTTGTCCAGTCGCAGGGCAATACCGCGAAAGTCGTCAATGCGCATCTGCATCTCGCCACGAAACGCACTGACCCGCGACGCCTCGCTGCTGGCCGCGAACACACGGATACCCTCACGATCGGTAATCAGCCGCCAGTCGACCGTTTCGGCCAGGCCCCCCGCCCGGGCACCCGCTGTGCCGGGGCTGATCATTATGATGCATGCCAGGGCGTGCAATACGGCGCCTGCTGGCAGCCAGCTCAGCCGCTTCACTCCACCTCCAACCCCATAGCGCACCGTTTATCCGATGCATTGTCACTGCAATGGTCCCGCGCCCGTTCGGCGTGTCAGACGATGCAGCCGTTCTTATTGGTTTATCCATGATGGCATATTGACATTATGATTGCCTCAGTAGCGCATACCCACCGACCAGGCCGCCACGGCGGCGCTCACCAGCGCCACCACCAGCAGTTGCGTCTGCTGCTTGCGCGCCTGGTACCAGCTTGCGGGCCACAATGCTTTCTGTGAGGGCAAGGCTTCGATCAACGCCAATAGCAACACCGCCACCAGCAGCGTGATGCCGCCAGCCGCCACGGGCATCAGCGGCGCTGCGGCTGCAGGAAGCAGCGGCAACATCAGGGCCAGCCCCAGGCCCGGCGCCTGTGTCTGTCCCTGTGCCTGTCCCTGCGCCTGCACCTTCCCATCGGCCGTATCCTCGGCAAACAGCGGCGCCAGATACAGCCCCGCCAGCAGCCACAGATACAACGCCACCAGCAGATTAACGCCCTGACCAAGCCACAAACGGCCATCCCCTTCCGGCAACCAGGCGCAGATACCCAGCACCACGATCAGCAGCACCAGGCTGTAACAGACCTTCAGCAGTGTCGCCGCACGCGGCGGCAATACCTGCCCCTGTTCAAGTCGCACGTCTGTGATCTCCCGTCTGGCGGTTACAAATAAGGCTCGAGCACGTAGGCAAACCCGTTGCGCAGGCGCCGCAGATAGCCTTGGGACTGCATGTCTTCCAGGCTGACCCGGCGGGCATTGGCGCGACGGATATCCATCTGCCGGTTCAGGGTTTCCGCCAGGGCTTCGTCGTAACATTCCAGATCGAACTCGAAGTTCAACCGCAAGCTGCGCGCATCCCAGTTGCCTGAACCCAGCAGACTCCAGTTACCATCCACGGTCATAACCTTGGTGTGATCGAACGGCTCGGCGGAGAAATACAGCTCGCAGCCGTCGCTCACCAACCAGGGCAGCATGTGCAATGAAGCCCAGTGCACCAGGCGCATGTTGTTGCGCCCAGGCAGAATCAGTTCCACCCGCACCCCGCGCATGCAGGCCAGTTGCAACGCGGTCAGCAACGTCTGGTCCGGCACGAAATAAGGCGTCACGATACGCACCTCGTGCTGGGCGCTACCGATGGCCGCCAGCAGGGTCAGGCGCCGTTTGCCCAGATCCGCATCGGGGCCGGCGCTGATCCCGCGTGCCAGCACCGGGCCGCAGTCCAGTGCCCCGGCATAATCCGTATTCAGGTGTTCACGACAGGTGAAGTACCAGTCCGCCGCGAAACTGCGCAGCAGATGCTCCACCACCGGGCCGTCGATGCGCGCATGCAGGTCGCGAATGGTGGCGGGCTGGCTGATGTAGCCCGCACGCAGGTTCATGCCCCCGGTAAAGCCGATCTGGCGATCCACGATCATCACCTTGCGGTGATTGCGCAGGTTCATGTAAGGCATCCGCCAGGGGGCGAGCGAGTACAGGAAACGCTCCACCAGCACCCCGCGACGGCGCAGCCGACGGACAATAGACGGAAAGGTATAGAGCGCTCCCATCCCGTCGATCAGGACCCGTACCTGCACGCCACGCCGGGCAGCGGCGGCCAGGGCGTCCACCAAGGGCCGGCCAGCGGCATCATTGCCGAAAATGTAGGTGGCCAGGTAGACCGAATCCTCCGCTGCCTCAATGGCGGCCACCATGTCATCCAGTGCGGCGGGAGCCTCGAGAGTGGTCACGGCATTGCCGTTCAGCAACGGCAGGCCCGTCAGACGGCCAGACAGTTCGGCAAGGGTATGCAGATGGCCGGGGCGAGGGCGCGGCTGGATCACCGGCACCAGATCCACCGACGTGCCCGTCACATCCGGGGATAACTGCCGGGCACGACGCTGGATGCGATTAACGCCCAGCAGCAGATAGAGGGCCGCACCAATCAGCGGCAACAGGAAAATCAGCCCGGTCCACGCTGCTGCGGCACGGGCGTCACGTTTGTTGAGTACCGCATGAGACACGGCCAGCACCGCCGCCAGCAGGCTGAACCCTGCCACCAACCCGGGCCAGTACTCATAAAGTTGTTTGCCAATGGGCGTCAAGAACCCCCAGACACGCTCGGTCTGTTCCACCCTGCTACTCTCCTGATGGTCTCCTGATGCTCTCCCGCTGCTCCCCTGCCGGGGGCTTGCAGCCGCCTATTGTGTCATATCCGTCCGTTTACCGGTGAAAAGCGATGACAAGCGCCAGAAAACAGATTAAAAATAGGGGCGTTATAAAGCACACGAGCCAGCAAGGTTATGGGACGCCACCAGCACTTCGACGATTACGATCAGGACGAATGGCAGGAACACCACGAGCGCGAGGCACGGCAGAAGCAACGCCGTGATGCACAGCGCAAGCGCCATCAGGACGAGACACCCGCAGTGTCTCCCGGCTCCGAGCGGCGCGGCCGCCGCGACGACGCCGATTACTGATACGGATCATCAATCCGCAAAACGCGCCGCCAGAGCATCCAGCACGGCCAGCGCCGGCGCATCGGCAGCGTGCAATCGGTAGCCAGCGTGTCTGCGCCGCCCGGCGTCGCGTTGCCAGCGCAGGCTGGCCGCCACGCTGACCTGCCGTTGGCCGTCGATAGGCCAGGGCAGGTTCAGGGTGAGCCAGACCGGATCACCTTCACAGGCCGGCGACTCGCCGGATACGCAGAGCCCTCCCAGTGACAAGTCCACCAGGTGGCCCAGAACACGGCCGCTGTCCCGCTCAAGCACGCGCACATTGACCTTCAGATGATCCCGATGCAGTCGCTGGTGCATGGCACACCCTCCTCCATCTTTGCATCCCAGTTTCCGCCTGCTTGCGGTACCATTCAAGGTATACGTTCCCGCCATCATGTGCGCAGGTGATTGCCATGGCAGATCATGACCTGGACCTGTTCCGCTCGGAGATGGGCGATGTCAAACCGCTGGGCCCGGATGACCGGGTCGTCGGCAGCGCCCGGCGCGCGCCCTCACCCGCCCAGTTGGCGCGTCGGGACGCCGCCATCCGTGACCAGCTCCGTGACCCCAACCCCCTGACAGTGCCCGACCATGTCGCCGAAATCGGCCCGCACGACATCGTCGGCCACCGCAAGAACGGCGTGCAGGAAGGCGTGTACCGAAAGCTGCGACTGGGCAAGTATGACATTCAGGCGAAGCTCGACCTGCACCGCATTACCCTCAGCGATGGCCGCAAGCTGGTGCACGATCTGCTCACCCAGGCCCACCAGCGAGGCTTGCGCACCCTGCTGATTACCCATGGCAAGGGGCTGCACAGCCCGCAGCCCGCGCGCATGAAAAGCTATGTGATGCACTGGCTGGCTGAATCGGATCTGGTGCTGGCGTGGCATTCGGCGCGACCGGAACATGGCGGCGCCGGGTCCACCTATGTGCTGGTGCGCAAGTCCACCGAGGCCAGCCTGCGCACCCGGGAAACCTACGCCGAACGCAGCCGCCGACAACGCGGCGGCTGAAGCCTCAGCGGCGCAGCCGGTTCATGCCATTGATCGCAGCCACCCGATAGGCTTCTGCCATGGTCGGATAGTTGAAGGTCGTTTCCACGAAGTAACGCAGGGTATTGTGCGGTGCCGGTTGCGCCATGATGGCCTGACCGACGTGGACAATTTCCGTCGCCTGATAGCCGAAGCAGTGAATGCCGAGCAGCTCCAGCGTATCGCGGTGAAACAGCAGCTTGAGCATGCCCGCCTTTTCCCCGGTAATCTGTGCACGGGCCAGATTCTTGAAGAAGGCCTGCCCTACTTCGTACGGCACCTTCGCCTCCGTCAGTTCGTGCTCGGTACGGCCCACTGAGCTGATACCGGGAATGGTGTAGATGCCGGTGGGCACATTGCTTACCTGACGCGGTGTCTCGCCGCACAGGCTGGCCGCGCAAAAACGCCCCTGGTCGTAGGACGCACTGGCCAGCGATGGCCAGCCGATCAGGTCGCCCACCGCATAAATGCCCGGTGCAGCGGTCTGGTAGGCCTCATCCACCTGCAGCTGGCCCCGGCCATTGGCTTCGAGGCCGACGGTCTCCAGCCCCAGGTCACGGCTGTTGCCACTGCGGCCGTTCGACCACAACAGCGCATCGGCCCGCAGACGCTTGCCCGATTTCAGCAGCAGCGTGACCCCATCGTCATCGGCCTTGACCGCCTCGTACTCTTCACCGTGCCGGATGGTACAGCCCTGCTCGCGCAGGTGATAACTCAGCGCATCGGAAATTTCGGCATCCAGGAAATCGAGCAGATGCTCGCGGCTGTTGACCAGGTCCACTCGCATGCCCATGCCGGTGAACAGGCTGGCGTATTCGCAACCGATGACGCCCGCACCATAAATGATGATGTTGCGTGGGGTATGGTCCATGTCGAGGATGGTGTCACTGTCGTAGACGCGCGGATGATTGAAATCCACGTCCTCCGGGTGATACGGGCGCGAACCCGTGGCCAGGATGATGTAGCGGGTTTCCAGCAGCCACTCGCGGTCCTGATGATCCTGCACCTGGACACGCCCCTCTCCGGCAATACGCCCCCGGCCCTGAAACACCTGAACCCGGTTGCGAAAATAGAACCCGGAGCGCACCCGGACCTGGGCACCAATGACATCACGGATCTTGTTGACCAGTTGCGGCCAGCCAACGTCCGGCATGTCTGCCACGCCTTGCAGCAGCGGGTTGCGTTGATGGCGAATGACCTGACGCACCTGATGGCGAAGCGCCTTGGAGGGGATGGTACCCAGGTGGGTGCAGCTGCCGCCCACCTGGGCCTGGTCTTCGATCATGGCCACCTTCATGCCGTCTTTGGCGGCACGCATGGCGGCGGCCTCCCCTGCCGGACCACTGCCAATGACAACCAGGTCCCAACCGGAAGAGGTATTCATACTGCGCTCCTGTGCCATCATTCAACGATGGCGACATTATACGCAGCTTGTCACCTTACCTGCATTCGACCTTGGGCAGGCAGGTCAACATGGCGTCCGCAAGCGTCGGCGCCAACCGCCAAGAAGCACCAGCCACAGCATCAGCAACCCGGCCGGCCCCACCAGCTCACCGCCGGCCGCATTCTGCTGCGGGAAGGTGATCTTGAAACGCACGTCGGACGTATCGCCGCATTCATCACGCAGCTGCACGGTGAAGGTGTCGGTGAAGCGCTTGCTGTTATCGCCGTGGCGATAGGTCACCGTGAAATTCACATCGTCAAAAATGACCCCCGTGCCTTCAATGGTGTTGTCCAGCGCCCGGCGCGCAAACAGCGGTGAGGCATTTTCACGCAGGCGCATGCCGACGATACTGAAATCCGACTCGCGCACCCCTTCATCCAGCAGGTGGATGGTGACATCCCCGCCCGGCTCGATATGACGGGTGATTACCGTACGCGGCACAATAGGCGGCACATTGCTGATGGAGACCTCGACCATCGCCGACACGGTTTCCGGAGTATCGTCCCAGACCCGCGTTTCCTCGCCGGTATCCGGATCGGTCACCAGGGTATAACGGTCCACATCCACCGCGTAACGGAAACGATCCTTGAACGGCAGATCGCCACAGGTCACGAGGGGCGTCGGCTGGCGGAAGCGATACACCACCACGCAATCATCATCGCGTCGCGTGTCCGGGTCATCATCTGCATTGTTCTGCGAACCATCCAGATTGAGCCCCATGCCGCATTCGCGGATCGGGTCATCAATATCGGCGGCGTAGTGCTCGTATTCGTCACCGCTGGAGAGCACCTGTATCACATCATCGTATTGCAGCTGCACGCTTTCGTCGTCTTCGGGGTCAGCACGACGCTGGCGTACGAACGCCTCGCCAACCGTTTCCGCCAGCTCATCGCCGTCACCCGTGATCAGCGTCAGGGTACCGCGGCGCAGAGCAATGCCGTCTTCGCCGGCAATATCGTTGCCGAGCACGTCCAGGCGCACGGTGCGGGTCCGGCGGTTGGCGTTGTTGCCCTGATCATCACGCGCCGTCGCCTGCTGGAATTCAAAGGCACCCCGGTCACAGCGGTCCCCCGCCGCGCGGGACCGGCCGCGCAGATCGGTGCTGCGGCAGGCATCAACACTGCCCGTACCACTGGACAGGTCCGCCGGGTTGGCGGCATCAACGATCAGATCGTCGTCGGTATCCGTGATCGGCAAATGCGGTTGCAACCAGTCTTCTTCGGCAACCTCGTCCGCCACCACCAGCACACCGTTATTCAGCGACGTCACGATGCCGGCACGCGCGCCGGTCTCGTTGCCGGTGTTGCCATTGGCCGCAGTGGGTTCACAGGAGGGATCGATGGCATCGGCAAACAGGTTGTACACACTGCGCGTCAGACGCCGGTCGCCCAGGCTGCAGGCCTGACTCGTCGCGGCGAGTATCGAATTCGACAGGGTAATGTTGCCCGCTTCCACGTTCGGATCTGCCGGCAGGTTGCCCAGATCCATCTGCGCCGGACCACTGTTGTCCACCATCGTGGCGCTGATGATGTTGGCGTTACCGGCATAGCCGTTGAAATCGATGGCCGCGCCACCCTGCACGGCGCTGTTGCCGACAAAGGTGTTGTTGATCAGCCGCGTGCGCATACGCTCGCCACCGCGAATATCCAGCGCGCCCCCCATGTCGCCGGCACTGTTGTCCGCAAAGGTACTGTTGCTGATCTCCAGGTCATGATCCTCGCGCTGCGCCACCATGGCGAGGGCGCCGCCGTGACCACTGGCCTGGTTGTCCACAAAGAAGGATCGCCGGATGACCACCTGGCGCCGCTCATCAGCGCTGAAATTCAGATAGACAGCCCCGCCATTGACGGCACTGTTGTCCTCCAGCCGGACGTTGTCCAGCATCAGACTGGTGAAGGCCTGGATGGCACCGCCGTTACCCGACTGGGCGTCGCCGCCACGCAGCGTCAGGTTGCGCAGCGTCACGCGACTGCGATGTTCCAGCAACCGGAAAGCGCCACCCGCCTCGATAAACGTCTTGTCCGGTCCCTCGCCCTCGATGATGACGCGGTTGTTCTGTCCTACCTCAAGCGGCGCCACCAGCGTAACGGTGCCCGCCGGCAACACAATCCGGTCTTCCCCGGTCATGCCATTGGCGCAGCCGGTACTGTTGGGCAGCTTGTCGATGGCGCTGAGAATCGCCTCACGCAGGCTGCACTGCCCTGCCACCGGCTCGGGGTCCGTCTCGTCGGTCAACTGATTGACGCGAATTTCCGCCGCATTGACCAACGTCGGCAAGCCGAACAGCGCCACACAGGCCAGCAGCCCGACCGGTATACGACGGTGGGCGCGCCCACACCGCAGCAACCCTGCCAGCACCAGACCCAGCAACCAGAACGGCTGTACGCCACCAAAGTCATCGATATTGCGGCTGCGGGTCATGCCGGTTTCGGGGCGAGCCAGCACGGCCACCCGGGCGCCGATGTTGTTGTCGCCGAAGGTCTCACCCACGATGGCGTCGCGGTTGACCTGATAGGCAAAGAAATCGTAGCCGTCGTAATGGCGGGTAAACTGGTATTCCAGACGCGGATAACCATCATCATCGATGACGGGGGTCATCACCGCATCGCGGGTGGAACGCTGTACCACCCACAGGCAGGGCGTGCCCGGCGCCAGCAGACCGCAGTCGATCGTACTGTCACGCAGGTCATTGGCCACCACATCAAGCAGTTCCGTGCGGCCAATCACCAGGTTGATGCTATCCGGCTCGCCCTGTGCCCGACGGAACTCGAACGCACCGATATCGCAGCGGTCCTCGCGACGGAAACCGCGCTGGTCATCCGACTCACACACAAATTCGGCGCTGGTTTCCGGGCTGCCGCCATCCACCAGACGGGGCAGACCATTCAATACCGGGTCTGCTTCAAAGTTGGGCAGAAAACCGGGCAGATCGAACCGCGCGTCTTCATCCGCGATCGGCTCACACCCTGCCCCACACGGGCCGTCCAGATTACGCAACACGCTGATATCCGCCGCGTTGGCATAACCGCTGTTGCCCGGAAACTGGAAGATGCCGGGATCGGGGCAGCCGGTATCACTGGTTGCCGTATACGCAAACAGTATGCCCTCCGTGACACTGGGCTCGAGCCCGGCGCCCGCGCAGTCGCGCGGCAGATTCGCCACCAGCACGGTGTTGCTGACCACATCGCTCTCACCAATGCTGTCGATGAACAGGCCGCTGCCATCCACGTCGGCACTGCTGTTCTCCACCAGCGTCAGGTTGGCCAGGTCCAGAACCGGAGCACGGGCCGTCGGCTCATCGGGATCATCATCCTCCGCCATGCCCACATGGACAGCGGCGCCACCGGACCCGGCGGTGTTGCGCAGCAGGGTGCCGTTGGCCATCAACAAACGCGGGCTGCGAATACCACCCGGCAGGGCTACGCCGCCACCCTCGGTGGCAGCATGATTTTCCGCCATGTAGAAACGGCTCAGGGCGAGAATATTGCCGAAATCCTCGTACACCGCGATAGCCCCGCCCTGGCCTGCCGCCACGTTGTGGGTCAATCGGCTGTTCTGCAGCGTCACAGTGACGTTCTCGCGCACGAACAACGCGCCGCCGTGGCGCGCATGGCCACCCCGGAAGGTCACCGCGTTGCGCGCCGTCAGACGGCCGTCCAGCAACAGCAGGCCACCATCAGGCGGCAGGATTTTCGGAATGGTTTCGTCTTCGTCTTCATACTCGCCCGCGACAATCAACTCGTCCACAGGAACGTCGCAGGTGACGTCTGCCGGATCAGCCGGGGCACACCCGTGCAGCTCGACGCTGTCCAGCGTCAGGGCAGCATTGCGGCGCAGCCACAGCACACGCGCACCGCTGGCAGCACGAATCACCGGGTTCGGGGCATCCTCGTTGTCTTCATTACGCAGCAGGGTCTCGATCCGCACGGAGGGATTGATGGCGCGCTTCACCACCTTCTGCGGGCATTCAGTTTCTCCCGGAGGCGGATCATCGGGATCACAGCCATCCTCAGGCACGGGATCGCCCTCTGCATCCACCTGCGGCACGCCCTTGATGAATCCACCCAACACCAGTTGGCTGTCCAGCTGATAGACCTCACCGGCCTGCAGGCGAATCACATCATTGCCGGTGCCCGCCGGGCAGGCATTGCGTTCTTCCTGTTGGGTGATTGCTATAAACGCATCGCGCAGGGAGCATTCGTCCTCCTGCGAGACATCATCGGAAATGGAGATCAGGAACGTTGCTGCGTGCGCCCCGGTACCCAAGCAAAGCAGCAACCCCGCCATGAGGGGCCGCAACCTGCGATAAGTCATACTGTTCTCCCGCAGCGGTGGGCCGCCGCGCTCTATTGTTCTTGTTAGGTTTGTAGTTGTTATGTAAAGCGATCAAATTCTAGCCAGCGACTCCTGCGGTCACTGTTGTAGTTTTGTAAATTACCACCCCAGCACCTCCTTTACAAAGGGAATGGTCAGACGGCGCTGGCGAGCCAGAGCATGCTCGTCCAGCGTCTCCAGCAGCGCCATCAGGGCCGCCGGCGTGCGTTCACCGCGTTGTACGACGTAAGCCGCCACCTCATCCCCCAGCACCAGACCCCGGCGCCCGGCGCGACGTTGCAGCAGGTCGGCCAGCGCCGCGTCATCCGGTACGGCCAGCCGGTACACCGGCCCGGCGGCCAGGCGACTGGCCAGATCCGGCAGGACAAAGCCAGCGGCAACCGGCGGCGCGAGGGCCGCGAACAGCAGGCCGGCGCCCGCCTCGCGGCAGCGGTTATAGAGGTGAAACAGCGCCTCTTCCCACACCGGCAATCCGGCCAGGGCGTCCACATTGTCGATGGCCAGCAGGCCATACTGATCGAAGGCTTCCAGGACGTCCGGGGTCAGATGGGCCATCTCTTCCCCCGGCAGCAGGCAGGCCGCCACACCCTGCTCTTCAGCCCGCCGCACCGCCGCACTGAGCAGATGGGTACGGCCGGTGCCGGAAGGACCATGCAGGTACAGCTGCCCCCACTCCCCGGCCACCAGCGCCTGTACCGCTGCCGCCAGCCCCGGCGCCCCGGCATAGCTGTCCAGATCGAATCCCTCGCGCAGGCGCAGGGCCAGCGGTAATTGTGCGGTCATCGCGCGGGCGCCTCAGCTCGCACCCTGCCAGCACAGGCGCAGCACATCACTCACCGCACCGGGCTCAGGCAACAGGGTCGGCGCCTCACGGCAAGCGCCCAGATGGCGGTGCAGCTGCAGCAGACGCTCCAGCTGGGCCGTATCGCCGGAAAAATCCACCTGCAGGTTCATGGCGTCGCCGTCCAGCTTGGCCAGACGCACCGCCCGTACTCCCGCCTGCTGGCCCACAAACTGCTGCACGGTATGCCAGGTCTCGAGACGCTCGATGCCTTCGATACGCACCGTCAGGGCGCTGGCCTCCGCCCCGCCCCGCACGGCATAGACCTCCGCCAGGTAATCACTGACGGCGTCCGCCAACGCCGCACCCAGGGCCGCATCGCCGTCACCGCCGACTTCGCCACTGCGCAGGGTGTTGCCTTCCTGCAACAGCCGCCAGCGGGCGCCGGGGCGGCCACTGGTGTAGTACACCACGGACACCACCAGCGGTGCCTGATAACGCTGCGACGCGTTCTGGATCTGACGGTCGAAACGACCACGGATATCCGCCGCGCTGATGCGGGCATGATCTTCACTGTCCATCGCCGGCCACTGCAACGGCAGCCCACGCCAGGCGGCGCGCTCGCGCAACCCACGGGCAAAATCGCTGTCGCTCTGCGCCGAAACGATGTCACCCCGATCCGGCGCCGCCCACACCAGCACCTGGGGACGAGAACGGCCCCACACCGGCGCTCCGGCCCGCGCCAGTTGTTCACTGATACCGCGCACATCAAACCGTGCTTCCAGGGTCAGATCACCGTCACGACCGCTGTAGCTGAACTGCTCCACCCAACTGGCCGGACGCTCCAGCAATCCGGCGCCCCCCGGCAGGTCGGACACCGCCGTCTGCCCGCTGATACGCACCAGCATCACGGTCAGCGCCTCACGCAGCGCCTCGTTGCGCGCCCCGGCGCTGCGGTCGGCCACCGGCACCTGCACGGTGTTGAGGTTCACGGTCTGGGCGGTCGCGGGAGTCCCCATGGCCAGCAGCAGACAGCCCAGCAGGACCAGCCACACCGGCTGGCGGCGCAGAGACATGCGCGGGGAAAAAAAGGAGGCGCTTGGCAGGAAAACAGTGTGCGTCATGACGTATCCGTCCGGTTTGCGGCGAGGCTCATTATCCATATTTCCCACGGACGGAGCGACCGCCCCGTATACAGGGAGACGGCAGATCAGACCCGCCAGCTCCGCACAAGTGCCCCTGGCCCGCCGAAGCCTTGATCAGCGTCGATGACAAGCGGGGGCACAGGCCCTAGAATGTGCGCCCTCGCCACCAGGAGCGCGCCATGACTGAAAAAAAACCCCTCAGCTACCGTGACGCAGGTGTCGATATCGACGCCGGCAATGCTCTGGTCAAGAAAATCGGACCGATCGCCAAGCGCACCCGGCGTCCGGAAGTGCTCGGCGGGCTGGGCGGTTTCGGCGCCCTGTGTGCCCTGCCGGCCGGTTACCGCGAACCGGTTCTGGTGGCCGGTACTGACGGCGTCGGCACCAAGCTGCGCCTGGCCATGCAGCACGACCGCCACGACACCGTGGGCATCGACCTGGTGGCCATGTGCGTCAACGATCTGATTGTCGGCGGCGCCGAGCCGCTGATGTTCCTGGACTACTACGCCACCGGCAAACTGGATGTCGAGACCGCCACCCGCGTGGTCAGCGGTATCGGTGCAGGCTGCGAGCTGGCCGGCTGCGCTCTGGTGGGCGGCGAAACGGCAGAAATGCCGGGCATGTATGAAGGCGAAGACTACGACCTGGCCGGTTTCTGCGTCGGCGTGGTGGAACGCGACAGCATTCTTGACGGCAGCAAGGTCCGCGCTGGCGACAAACTGATCGCCCTGGGCGCCAGCGGCCCCCATTCGAACGGCTACTCCCTGATCCGCCGCATTCTCGAGCAGGCCGACTATGACCAGGATACCCGCGTTGGCGGCGTCCACCTGATCGACGCCCTGATGGCACCCACCCGCATCTATGTGAAATCCCTGCTCAAGCTGCTGGGCCAGGGCGATGTCCATGCACTCGCCCATATCACCGGCGGCGGCCTGCCCGAAAACCTGCCGCGCGTCCTGCCCGAGGGGACCCGCGCCCGCATCGACAGCGGCAGCTGGACCTGGCCACCGGTATTCCAGTGGCTGCAGGAACAGGGCCAGGTCGAGACCGCCGAAATGTACCGCACCTTCAACTGCGGCGTGGGGATGGTCATCGTGGTGCCCGACGGCAGCGTCGACCAGACCCTGGCCCTGATGACCTCCTGCGGCGAAGACGCCTGGCTGCTGGGTGACATCGTCAGCCACGACGGCGACCCGGATGTGGTGATCGAGGGCAGCAAGGCGTGACACACCGTCTTGCCGTGCTGATCAGTGGCAGCGGCACCAATCTCCAGGCGCTGATCGACGCCATCCAGGCCGGCACCCTGCCGGCGCAGATCGTCTGCGTTCTCAGCAATCGTCCGGATGCCGGTGGCCTGGCGCGTGCCCGCGAACACGGCCTGGCGACCCTGGAGATCAACCACCGCGACTACGCCAGCCGCGAGGCCTTCGATCAGTCCATGATCGACGCCCTGGACCCCTTTGCCCCCGAGACGCTGGTGCTGGCTGGCTTCATGCGTATCCTGACAACGACCTTCGTGCAACACTACGCCGGACGCCTGCTTAACATTCACCCGTCCCTGCTGCCGCGCTACCCGGGCCTGAACACACATCAACGCGCACTGGACGCCGGCGACACGGAGCATGGCTGCTCGATCCACTTCGTCACTGACGAACTGGACGGCGGCCCGCTCGTTGCCCAGGCACGGGTACCGGTGCACGCGAACGATACACCCGCCACCCTGTCAAAGCGGGTACAGGCCAGCGAACACCTGCTCTATCCGCAGGTGCTCGCCTGGCGCGCCGATGGCCGCTTGCGGCTGACTGACCACGGAGTGGAACTGGATGGGCAAACACTTCCTGAACAGGGTTACCAGTGGCATCACCCTGATCTCGCTGACCGGCCTGCTGGCACTCAGCGCCAACGCTGACACCGACAAGGCACCCCCCGTGATCCAGCCGTTCAGCATGACTTACGGCCTGAGCGGTTCCGGTGTTCCCTTCTCGATTGCCGCCGAACGCACCCTTGAACGTCGCAACGACGGCAGCTGGAAAATGGAAATCCGCGCCCGTAACTGGCTCGGCTCCATCCGCGAAACCACGTTCTTCACCTGGCAAGACTGCGTGCCGCAAAGCACCGCGTATGAATACCGCCGCCGCGGTCTGGGCCGCACCCGCGAGGCCCGTCTGGAACTGGACCGCGACGCTGGCACCGCCCTGGCCCGGCGCGACGGCGCCGACGACCGCACCTACGAGATCGGCGACCACACCACCGACATCCTGTCGCAGACCCTGGGCCTGCAATGCGCCCTGATGCGCGGCCAACGCGACAACATCAGCCTCGACGTGGCCAGCGAACGCCGCCGCGAGGACATGGTGTATCAGGTTATCGGCGAAGAAAGCGTGCGCGTCCCTGCAGGCCGCTTCAATACACTCAAAGTGGAACGCGTGCGTGACGATGACAGTGATCGCCAGACCCTGCTATGGTTCGCCCCGGAGCTCGGCTACGCCCTGATCCGCATGGTGCAGGACGAGGGCGACGGGCAATACGAACTGGTGCTTCGCAACCCATAGGCCTCACTGCATGCGCATGTTCCTGTCTGGCGGGTCGGGCTACGCCTGGTCCGGCCTCGCCCTGCTCGCCCTCGCTGCGGTGATCCCCGCAGCAGCGCAAGACCTCCCGCAGGCAGACCCTGCCGGTACACGCACCCTGCAACCCTTCCGCGCGGAATACCGGGTCAGCGTCAGCCGCATCCCCACCCCCATCCGCGCCGAACTGGTGCTGGAGGCCGGGGATACCGAGGGCGTCTATCGCATGCAGATGAGCGTTGACTCACGGCTGATGCAGAACACCGAACTCAGCATCTTCCGGTGGCAGGATTGCCAGCCGTACACCCAGCACTACATGCATCACTTCCGCGGCTTTCGTCGCGAGCGCGACCATTTCATGGATTTCGTCTGGGACGACGGGACACCGCGCGTGATCAACGCCAGCTCCAGCAATGGCGAGGAAGAAATCTCCGAATACGACATCGAACCGGGCACCGTGGATGAACTCACCATGCTGCTCACCGCGCCCTGCCTGATGAGCGATGAACAAACCGAGTATTCTGTCACCACCGCCTACGGCACACGGGTACGCCAGCATCATATCCAGGTGGTGGGGCACGAAACCCTGCGCACCCCGCTGGGTGAGCTGGAGACCGTACGCATCGAAAAGCGTCGCGATGCCGACAGCAGCCGCTACACGGTTTTCTGGCTGGCGCCGAGCATGGACTACATGCTGATTCGCGGTCGCCATGTAGAAAGCCGTGGCCTGTATGGCGAGTTGCGACTGACCGACTATGAGGGGCCTTTCCGCAGCGCCGCCGAATAGCGGCGACGCTGTGGTATTCGATCATCAGGCGCGCGGCAGGGTCACGCCGCGCTGGCCCATGTACTTGCCGCCGCGATCCTTGTAAGAGGTCTCGCACACTTCATCGGATTCCAGGAACAGCATCTGCGCCACACCTTCGTTGGCGTAGATCTTGGCGGGCAGGGTGGTGGTATTGGAAAACTCCAGCGTCACATGCCCTTCCCATTCCGGTTCCAGCGGCGTCACATTGACGATGATGCCGCAACGGGCATAGGTGGACTTGCCCAGGCAGATGGTCAGAACACTGCGCGGAATACGGAAGTATTCGACGGTGCGGGCCAGGGCGAAGGAGTTGGGCGGAATAATGCAGTAGTCACCGCGCACGTCGACAAAACTCTTTTCGTCGAAGTTCTTGGGGTCGACCGTGGCCGAATGAATATTGGTGAACACCTTGAATTCATCGGCGCAGCGCACGTCGTAACCATAGCTGGACGTGCCATAGGAAATGATCTTGCCGCCTTCGCTGTTCTGCCGGATCAGCTCCGGCGCAAACGGCTCGATCATGCCCTGCTCTTCGGCCATGCGGCGAATCCAGCGGTCTGACTTGATGCTCATGTACCTTCCCTCGGCAGATGGTTTGTCGCGACGTAGCGGCGAATGGTACGTCAGCCGGATCACGTTGTGCACCCTGCTGGCACTTCGGCCTTGTTTCCGGGTTCACTGACGCCACCGGCGCTGTAGCGAGGGAAACATCACCAGCATGCAACCGGAAGGCTACGGAGTACGCACGTCCGGCAACCTCTGACTGAGGCCCCGGGGGAGAGGGACACCCTTCCAGAAGTGTGTGAGGCAGGAAGCCGAACGCAAGCCTACAGGGACGTATTTACGGCGGCTTCTGGAAGGGTGTCCCTCTCCCCCGGGGCCGTGCTACGAAGCACCCAACCGTCCAAACACACCAACCATCAGTGAGTAGTCTGCATCGCCATACGCACTATGGCCTGTTGCCCGCGCCCCTGAAGAGACAAGCGCCCCGCCAGCCGTCGGGCCGCATTGATATAGAGCGCCGCCTCCGGGCTGTCGGGCCGGGCGGCGACCCAGGGGGTGCCGCTGTCGGCCTGCGCGCGGATGCCCGCCAGTAACGGCAGGCTGCCCAGCAAGGTCGTCTGGTACTGTTCTGCCAGACGGGCGCCGCCACCCTCGCCAAAGACATGATCGGCGTGCCCGCACTGGCTGCAGAGGTGGACGGCCATGTTTTCGACCACGCCCAGCACACTGATGCCCACCTTGCGGAACATCTCGATGCCCTTGCGCGCATCCAGCAAGGCCACATCCTGCGGCGTGGTCACGATCACCGCGCCAGTGACCGGCACGCGTTGCGCCAGCGTCAGCTGGATATCCCCCGTGCCGGGGGGCAGATCGACAATCAGGTAGTCCAGATCATCCCAGTCGGTCTGGCCGATCAGCTGCTGCAACGCACCGCTGGCCTTGGGGCCACGCCAGACCACCGGGGTGTCTTCCGTGACCAGGAAGCCCATGGACATCACCTGGATACCGTGGGCACGTGGGGGAATGAAATACTTCTGCTCGCGCACGCCAGGACGGGTGCCCGCAGGCAGACCCAGCATCAAAGGCAGGCTGGGGCCGAACACATCGGCGTCGAGCATGCCCACGCGGGCACCCTCGCTCGCCAGCGCCAGGGCCAGATTGACCGCGGTGGTGGATTTGCCGACGCCGCCCTTGCCCGACGCCACGGCGATGACATTGCGCACGCCCGGCAAGGACGACATCTGGTTCTGGGCCCGATGGGTCTGGATGCGCCCTTCCAGTGTCAGGGCCAGTGTGCGACCGTCAAGCAACGGGCTGACGGCCGCCGTGATCAGGTGGCGGTAGGTATGCTCCAGCGCTGCCAGGGAGAAACCGAACTGTACGGCCAGCGTGACCGTGTCATCGCTCACCTCAAGCTGACGGATGACACCGGCGCTGACGAGGTCACAACCAAGCGCATCGGGCACTACCTGCGCCAATGCCTGTCTGATAGCGTAATCCGGATTGCTCATGGGGTTTCTGCCGGGCCGGTGATTTGCCAGGCCGACATGATACCGGAGACAAGGCTGCGCCAACACCGCAGCACACGAAACAAACCAGAATGAGGAACACATTATGGCGCCACGTCGCCTGCATTTGCCGCTACTGCGCTTGCCCCTCCTGCCCCTGCTGCTGCTGGCCAGCGCGAGTCTGATCGTGGGCTGCGGCGGCCACACCACCGAACGGGATACTGTCGAAGTCGCTGGATACGGGGAAATCAAGACCACGCCGGATCGCTTCCGCGTGCGCGCTGTATCAAGCCGGTCCGGGGATGATATTCCGGGCATGAAGCAGGAGGTGGACAGTGAAATCCGCGCCGCGCTGAGCCTGGCCGAGGCGTTGGGTCTGCCGGAGCGTCAAGTGCGTGCCACCGGCATCACCATCCAGCCAGAATGGCAGTGGCAGCCGGAGCGCAAACTGATCGGGCATCGTGTCGCCCGGGATATCGAGTTGGCCGTGGACGGGATTGAGGCCTATGCCGATCTGCTCGAAGGCCTGACCCAACTGGGCTTTACTGAATTGCACCAGGCCAGCGCCGAGTTGGCTGACCCGCAGGCCCATGAGCGTGAGGTCTTGCAGAAGGCGGTAGCCAATGCCCGCGACAAGGCCGAAACCCTGGCGCAAGCCGCGGGTCGCGAACTGGGTGAAGCCGTCATCATTCGTGAGCAGAGTGGCCACCAGGGCCCTCAGCCGATGCTGGCCATGGCGCGCGAAAGCGCGGACACCAGCAGCGCCTACAGTGCGGGGGAAATCACGCTGACCCGTCAGGTGCAGGTGCGTTTCGAACTGAAGTAAAGCCACGACAGATCAGGAGCGCCCATGGGTGGCAGCACGCAACGGCAGGACTACACGGATGAGGACTACCTGCGCTTTGCGCACCGCGTGCGCACTCAACTGGCGCTTCTGGCCGGCAAGCTGAAAAGCGGTCAGCTCGACCATGGCCCCTGCACTCTGGGGGCCGAACTGGAGCTCTACCTGACCGATGACACCTTCTGCCCGATGGGCCAGAACAAGGCCCTGCTGGCGCTGATCAACGACCCGCATCTGCAGCTGGAACTCAACCGTTTCAACCTCGAATACAACCTGGACCCGCTGCCAGCGGCCGGGGCGCCGTTCCGTCATATGGCCACCACTGTGCAACAGGCACTGGCCATGCTGAATGAGCATGCCCGGCAGCTGAACGGGCGGGTGCTGGCGGTCGGCATCCTGCCGACATTGCAGCGCGCCGATTTTGATGGCTGCATGACTGACGAAGCGCGGTACCACGCGCTGGCCCGGGGTCTGCGGGACATCCGCGGTGAGCCCTTCAGGATTCATATCGAGGCCCCCGAGGGCGTGGTGGAGCTGTGCAGCGACGATGTGTCGCTGGAGGGCGCCAATACCTCCTGGCAGGTACATCTGCGTGTCCCGGCACGGGATTTCGCGGACTGGTACAACGCCATCCAGATGGTGACGCCCCTGGCCCTGGGCATGGCGGGCAACAGCCCGCTGCTGTTCGGCCAGAGCCTGTGGGAAGAAACCCGCATTGCGCTGTTCCGGCAGTCCATCGACAGTCGTGGCAGTCGTCACCCGCGCTGGCGTCCGCCCGCCCGGGTCGCCTTTGGTGAGGGCTGGGTGCGGGACAGTGCCTGGGAGCTGTTTGCCAGCAGTGTGGCGCTGTACCCACCGATCCTGCCGGAATGCAGTGACGCGCCAGACGATGCCTTGCAGGAACTGCGTCTGCATCAGGGCACCGTGTGGCTGTGGAATCGCCCGGTCTTCGATCCGGTGGAGGGCGGCCACCTGCGCATCGAGATGCGCGCCCTGCCCGCCGGGCCTACCGGGGCCGATATGGCCGCCACCACGGCGTTCCTGATCGGTGCGGCCAACAGCCTGCGGCCGCGCATGCGTGAATTGACCGCCGCACTGCCGTTCCGCTACGCCGAATACAATCTGGTGGCGGCGGCGCGGGAGGGACTGTCGGCCCGCCTGGTGTGGCCCTGCAAGACGCAGATCGAGCTGTTTGACCGGCGCCTGGATGACATCGTGCGCGAGCTGCTGCCCGCCAGCCGTGAGGGTCTGTTGGCGCTGGGGGTCCATGCCGATGAAGCCGATCAGCAGCTGGCCCTGATTCAGGCACGGCTGGAAAGCGGGCAGACCGGCAGTCGCTGGCTGCGCGCCGGTTTTCATGCACTGGGCGGCGATGAGCATGCCGCCAGTGCCCTGCTGGCGCAGTACGCGCAGCATCAGGCCGACGGCGCCCCCGTGCACACCTGGCCCAGGGCTGGCCGTCATGACTGACCCGCTGGTACTGCATCGGCTGGACCCCGCCCGCCCCCCGCCGGCCTCCCTGGAGGCCTGGCTGGAGGCACTGCCGGGACCGGCCATGCTGCAGGTGCCGGGCGCTGACCGCAGTCGGTCGCGGGCGCTGGTGACACTGCTGCACGGCAACGAGCCCTCGGGCCTAAGGGGGCTGCATACCTGGTGGCGCGCAGGACTGGCAACACCGGCCACAGACCTGCTGGTGATCATTGCCAGTGTCGAGGCAGCGCGCACCCCGCCGCGTTTCAGTCACCGGCATCTGCCCGGCGAGCGGGATCTGAACCGCTGTTTCCGGGCGCCCTGGCAGGATGCCCCGGGCCGCCTGGCCCAGGCGATCATGGCGGAACTGGTGGCGCTGGGGCCGGAGGCGGTGCTGGATCTGCATAACACCTCAGGCCGCAGTCCGCCATTTGCCGTTTCCGTGCTCGATGACGCCCGTCATCGCGCCTTTGCCAGCCTGTTCTGCGACCATCTGATCGTGACTGATTTACGCCTGGGCGCACTGATGGACGCCGCCGAGCACCTGTTTCCGACCCTGACCGTGGAGTGCGGCGGCAGCGGTGACCCGCAGGCGGATGCCCATGCAGCCCAGGTCATCCATCGCTATGCGGCCAGCGACAACCTGTTTGGCGCCCTCCCCGCCTCCGACACGCTCAAGGTGTTCCATAATCCCGTGCGGGTCGAGCTGGCCCAGGGCGCACGGCTGAGTTTTGATCCGGCCGACCAGGCCGATGTCACCCTGGCGGCCGATATTACCCGGCACAACTTCGACCTGTGCCGCCCCGGCGACACGCTGGCGGCACTGGGAACCAGCGGCCTGGCCGCCCTGGTGGCCCGTGACCACCGGGGGCGCCCGGTGCTCGGCGAACTCTTCACCAGCCACGATGGCGCCCTGACGCCGCGCCAGCCCCTGCATCTGTTCATGGCCACCGGGAGGGCGGACATCGCAGCCAGCGATTGTCTGTTTTACGTCGCGCCCGTGTCCGACAATAAGACCAGTTAATTACCGACATGGCACGGTGCCATCGCTATACTCGGGGCATGCCTCATTCACAATAACAACTGTGTCATTGTGCACTGCCCTAAACGGAGACCCCCGCATGAAACGTGCCCTGCGCCAGCTCGAACGGGCCATTGAACATGCCGCCACCTATCAGGAGTGGCACGAAGCCAGCGCCGAACACGACCGCCGGTCCGGTGCAGACGACTGGAAGGACATTGATCGTTCCCGTCACTATGACTATGAACTGATTCGCAACCGGCTGGCACAGATCCGCCAGGCGCGCGAGCGTGGCGACGTCAACAAGCTGGTATTCCATCTGCACGAGGGGCTGCACGGCAATCTGGGCAATATCTCCAACCCGCAGCTGTACCGCTACACCCGCACTGGCACCAAGCGCCTGATCGAGACCTATCTGAACGAGGTCAGCACCGCGCTGGATTACCTGTGCGACAACGATTTCGAGGAATTTCCCTTCAAGGAAAAACTGGATTTCTTCCAGACCACCGGTCAGGCCTTCGGCCAGAGCTGTCTGATGCTCTCCGGCGGTGCTGCGCTGGGGCTGTTCCATATCGGTGTCTGCAAAGCGCTGTGGGAAGAGGACCTGCTGCCCTCGGTGATCTCCGGCTCCAGCGCTGGCTCCATTATCGCTGCGGTAGTGGGCAGTCACGCCGACAGCGAACTGCAGACCAGGCTCGAACCGGAAAACCTGTACTTGCAGGCGTTCCGCTATATCGGCTGGAAGGGCATGCTGCGCGGTACGCCGGTGCTCGATGGCGACCACCTGGAAGCCTGCCTGGAAGAAAACATTCCGGACATGACCTTTGAAGAGGCGTATCGCAAGACTGGCCGCGAAATCAATATTCCGGTCAGCCCCTATGACCGTCACCAGCATGCGCGGCTGCTCAACTGGCGTACCTCACCCAACGTGCTGATCCGCAAGGCGTCGCTGGCCTCCTGTGCCATTCCCGGGATCTATCCGCCGGTCAGCCTGTGGGCAAAGAATCTGGAAGGGGACAAGGTGCCCTATATTCCGGGCCGGAAGTTTGTCGACGGTTCGATCAAGGACGACCTGCCGATCCGTCGACTGGCCCGCCTGTATGGCGTCAACCACGCCATCGTCAGCCAGACCAACCCTCACGTGGTGCCTTTCATTTCGCGCTCGGAAAACAACCGTGGCGTGGTGCCGGTGATGACCAACTGGGCCATCCGCAATGTCGCCATGAACCTGCGCTTTGGCCTGGAGCTGGTGCAGACGCGGGTGGAATCCAACGACATCGGCCTGATCATCGACAAGGCCCGTTCGGTGGTACAACAGAAATACATCGGTGATATCAATCTGGTCCCCCCCAGACGCCCGCTTGGCCTGCTCCGGGTGCTGGCAAACCCCAGCGTCGAGGACGTGCGCCGTTACATTCGTCTGGGAGAACGCACCACCTGGCCGCGCATGGACATGATCCGCAACACCACCCGGATCAGCCGCACCTTCCATGACTGCCTGACACGCCTGGACCGCATGGAGGCAGAAAAGCTGCGCCGCCTGCGCCTGGTCAGCAGCCCCCAGGTATCCTGACGCCGCGCGCCGCCGGGCGCGCCGCAAAAGCCGACAGAATGCCGCCTCAGCACATTGCCAGCGGCTTGACGGCCCACGTAACATGGATTGCAGGAAATAACACCGCAACGCCAGAGAGGGCGTTGTCAGATTCATAACGCAGGGAGCACAGGTCATCATGGGCCAGCACTGGCGCGCTTATCGTCAACAGAACCCGTTGGCCTTCCGGCTGATGGGCGCCATCGTGCTGATCAGTTCCGTGATCACGCTGGTGGCGGTATTGCTGCTGCTGGGCCGCGAATACCGCACCGGCGTTTCCTCCCTGGAACGCCAGCTGGAGCAGCTGGAAACCAGCACCCTCCCCGCCATCAGTCTCGCCCTGTGGAATTTCGACGAAGCCCAGTTGCAGGCCCAGCTTGATGCGCTTGCCCGGCTCCCTGAAATCGACATCGCCCAGGTGGCATGGCAGCACTGGGACGGCGCCAGCCGCTCGTTGGCCGCCGGTGACCGCTGGGAGGGGCTGCACCAGGAAACCCTGCCCTTACGCTATACCCGCGATGACGGCAGCGTCGAATACCTTGGCGATCTGGTGCTGTCACTGACCCATGCCCCGATCCATCAGCGGGTAGCGGAACACGCCGTGTTCATCGCCCTGTTCCAGACACTGAAAACCCTGCTCATTGCGTTCATCATCATCGCCCTGATGCGCTTCATGCTGACCCGCCACCTGCGCCGTATCGCCACCTATGCACGGGGCCTCAGCCTGCAGACGCTGGACACGCCGCTCACACTGGAGCGCGACCAGAACGAACGGGATGAATTGCAGGACATCGCCGATGCACTCAACCACATGCGCGACAGCCTGCGCATGGATATCGCGCGCCGTGAAGAAACGGAAATCGCACTGCGCCACGAACAGCAGCAGCGCCTGGCGGAGCAGGAAAAAAGCATCCGGGCAGAAAGCGCCAGCCGTGCCAAGAGTCATTTTCTGGCCACCATGAGCCATGAGATCCGTACCCCGATGAACGGCATCATCGGGATTCTGGACCTGCTCACCAGCACGCAGCTGGACGAGCGCCAGAGGCATTATCTGCATCTGATGCAGCATTCCAGCGAAAACCTGCTGGCCATTCTCAATGACATCCTTGATTACTCGAAGATCGAAGCAGGCCAGTTGACTCTGGAGCATATTCCCCTGGACCTGCAGCTGCTGGTGGAGGACGCCGTGACCGCCTTTGCCGGCATCGCCCGCCAGCAAGGTCTGGAGCTGGTGCTGGATGTGCAGCTGCGCCATGCCCGGCAGGTACAGGGGGATCCGCTCCGTATCCGGCAGATACTGCTGAACCTGATCAACAACGCCCTGAAGTTCACCCGCGCCGGGCATGTGCTTGTCCGGGTGAAGGAACACAACGACAGCGGGCAGGTACGTATTGACGTCGAAGACTCCGGCA
Source organism: Isoalcanivorax indicus (assembly GCF_003259185.1). Taxonomy (NCBI): domain Bacteria; kingdom Pseudomonadati; phylum Pseudomonadota; class Gammaproteobacteria; order Oceanospirillales; family Alcanivoracaceae; genus Isoalcanivorax; species Isoalcanivorax indicus. The sequence goes on along the minus strand of NZ_QGMP01000001.1, from coordinate 1,043,918 downwards.
TCGGCATCCAGCCGGATCAGATGCAGGTCATCTTCGATGCCTTCACCCAGGCTGATGACAGCACCTCCCGACGCTTCGGCGGCAGCGGCCTGGGCCTGGCGCTGTGCCAGAAGCTGGCGCGGGAGATGGGCGGCGACATCACCGCAAACAGCCGTCCCGGGGCGGGTTCCTGCTTTAGCGTCACGCTGCCCTTGCCACACGACACGCAGCAAGACGGCCACCCCCACCTCGACCCGGGGCCCGTGTTACTGCTCTGCCCGGCTGGCCCTGCACAACAGGCCATGCAGGGCATGCTGCGCTTCCTGGGCGTCAGCGTGACCGCGGCCAGCGACCCCTCGCATCTGGACCTTGGCGCACGCTATCGGCACATGCTGGTGGATCATGCGCTGTTCGAGAAGCTGGATAACGAGCGACGCGAGCAACTGGCCCGCTACCACGACCGTGTCTGCCTGGTGGCACCGCTGGATACGGACACCCTGCCCTATCGCTCCCTGCCCAAACCGGTCACCGCCAGCAGCCTGTCACAATTGCTGGACCGGCACGGCATGCGCGCCACCGAACAGCCTCGCATCAGCGAACATAACCGGTTCGACCACCTGAGCGTGCTGATTGCGGAAGACAACGACGTCAACCGCGATGTCATTCTGGCCATCCTTGCCGCCCTGCGGATTCACCCGGTGGTCTGCGTCAATGGCGAAGAAGCGGTGGCCGCCTACCGCGCTGCAGGCGGCGCCTTCGATCTGGTGCTGATGGATTGCGAAATGCCGGTACTGGACGGATTTGCCGCCACCCGGGCGATACGCCAGCTGGAAACCGACGCCGGACTGCCTGCGGTGCCCGTCGTGGCCCTGACGGCGCATGTCATGGAAGAGCAGCGGCAACGCATGCGCGACGCCGGCATGAATCACTTTCTCAGCAAGCCGGTGCGCAAGGACGCCGTGCAGAAACTGCTGTCGGAACTGGGGCTGGAGCGCACGCTGCAGGTGATGTCTTTCGAGCAGCGCAATCAGGACAAACCCTGACACGGAAAGGTGGAGCGGGTGAAGGGAATCGAACCCTCGTATGCAGCTTGGGAAGCTGCCGTTCTACCATTGAACTACACCCGCAAACCAGAACGCGCAATATAGTCAAATCACCGTCACTTTGCTACTGCGCAATACGGCTACGCCATCAGTGTTGATGACCGCCCGGGCCATGGGCATGGCCGTGGGACTTTTCTTCCGCCGAGGCGTCGCGCACCTCATGGATATCCATCACGAATCGCAATGTCTGTCCGGCCAGCGGGTGATTGGCGTCCACATCCACGGTCTTCAGGCCGACTTTCAGTACCGTCACCCAGCGCTGTCCGTCATCGGTCTGTACCGGTACCCGCATACCCGGGCGCAGCTTGCCCGCATGGCGCAGATACTTGGCGCTCAGGCGCTGGGTCATGTTCTCGTCGCGGTGACCGTAGCCGTCTTCCGGGCTGATCTGCACATCAATATGGTCACCGGCTTCACGACCCGTCAAGGCGGCTTCCACACCACGGATGATATTACCCGCACCCATGAGGCAAAGCGTCGGCGTCTCCGGGGAGGACTGCTCGATCAGGGTGCCCTCGCTGTCGTACAACGCATAGTGGAAACTGACGACCTTGCCTGCTTCAACCTTCATGATGTGCCTCTGTGCGAGTGATGGGGCGCCATTATCTGTCTGCTGTGCCGGTCGGTCCAGTCATGCCCGTGCGGATCCGACTTGGCGCCGGGCGCCGGGCTTGGTTATGCTGCGGAGCACCCTGTTCGCACGCTGCATCAGCCGGAGGCCCCAGAATGACGCAACATGCCTTCGTCACCGGAGGCGCCGGCTTTGTCGGCGGCCACGTCATCACCCTGCTCAAGGCGCAGGGGTGGCAGGTGACCGCATTGCACCGCCCGCGCGGTAATCGCGAGCGCCTCGAAGCGCTCGGCGCGCGCCCGGTGGCCGCCCAGATGCATGATGTCGCCCAGCTCACCGAGGTGCTGCCCGAGCGTGCCGATGCCGTATTCCATATCGCCGGCAACACCTCGCTGTGGCGGCGCCAGGATCAGAGCCAGTACCGCGACAATGTGGTCGGCACCCGCGCGGTGGTCGCCGCCGCCCTGGCGCGTGGTGCAAAACGACTGGTGCATACCTCGTCCATCTCCGCCTACGGCATCCAGAAGCAACCTATCGATGAAGATACGCCGTCGACCGCCGAGCATGACTGGATCAGCTACAACCGCACCAAATACCTTGCCGAACAGGAGGTACGAAAAGGCATCGCCGAAGGCCTCGACGCCGTCATCCTGAATCCCTGCGGCATCATTGGCGCGGGCGATACCCATAACTGGTCGCAGCTGATTTCGCTGATCAATGCGGGCAAGTTGCCCGGCGTACCGCCCGGCAGCGGCAGCTTCTGCCATGTCGGCGAGGTCGCCCGTGCCCATCTGAGTGCCTGGGAAAAGGGCCGCACCGGCGCCAACTACATTTTGTCAGGCATTGATGCCAGCCTGCTGGACGTTGTGCGCGTCGTCTGTAAACTGCTGGACCGCAAGCCGCCCAGACGCACGGTGCCACCCTTGCTGTTACGTCTGGCCGGGCATCTTTATCCGCTCGCCGCCCTGATCACCGGCGACGAGCCCCGACTGACGCCGGAAAAGGTGGCGCTGGTCACCAACCGCGTTGTCGCCAGCAGCGCCAGAGCCGAAAAGGAACTGGGCTTCAACAGCAAGGTATCTCTGGAAACCATGCTCAGGGAATGCATCGACTGGATGCGTGCGGAAGCCATGCTGTAATGGCGTGTTGTGATGGCATGTTGTAATGGAAAGCCCTGATGGAAAACACCACGCGCCTGCTCGAACGCCAGCAGGCACTGCTCGCCGGTCGCCATGCGCTGATCGTCGACGCTGACGATGCCGCACTGGCCCACTTGCCCGCGGCCCGGATCACCCTGCACGGCGAACTCGCCAGCCTGCCTCTGGATCAGGCGCAAGTGCTGCCCGACGTCCCCGCCGACACCGATCTGCTGATCATCATCCTGCCGAAATCACGCGAGCGCCTTGATCTGCTGCTGGCCGCCCTGGCGGGCAGCATCACCCGGCCCACCGAATGCTGGCTGGTGGGCCCGGGCAAGGGCGGCATTCGCGGCGCCCTGAAGCAGTTCGCCGCCTTGTGTGGCGAGCCGGAATCACTCGACAGTGCACGGCACTGCAAGCTGTTCCGCGGCACCCTGTCGCCGCACCCCCCCGTGACCCTCGATCAGTTCGAGCGCCGCTGGCACTGCGATGGCCTGACGCTGTGCAGCCTGCCCGGGGTGTTCAGCCACGGGCGCCTGGATGACGGCACCGCTCTGCTGCTCGATACGCTCGCCGACATCACACTGCACGGCCCGGTACTGGATATCGGCTGCGGCGCAGGCATCCTCACCGCCCAGTTGGCTCGCCGGGGGCTGGAGGTGAGCGCCGTGGATGTCAGCACCAGCGCCGTCGCCGCGACCGAGCGCAGTCTGGCGGCCAATGACCTGACAGCCCGGGTGTATCACAGCGATCTGTATAGCGGCCTGCCCGGCGGCGCCGGGGCGCCTCGTTTTCGCACCGTGATCAGTAACCCGCCCTTTCACGACGGGCTGGCGCACCACACCGGCATCACCCAGCGCCTGATCAGCGAGGCGCCGCGCCACCTGCAGCGCGGCGGCAGCCTGTGGCTGGTGGCCAATCAGGGGCTCCCCTATGGCGACTGGCTGGCACAGCACTTTGCCCAGGTGACGGTAGCGCAGGAGAACCGTCGCTTCCGGGTCTGGCACGCTCGACTGCAGAATTGAGTTTTTACAAATTCCCTACTGTTGGTGTTCACTTACTTTTCCTACACTGCTGTGAACCGGGGCAATGATGCCCCCCACCGCATACGGATCAGGCTGTACCCTTATGACGCTGCTCGCCCCCCTGTCACGTTCTCCGCGCCAGGGCCTGTGGGCCCTGCTGGTGGCCGGACTTCTGCTGGTGCAACCCGGCTCCGCCGCGACCGAACGGGAGGCTGCGCTTGATCCGGCGCTGTTCCGTGCCGCGCTGGACGCTGCCCGCGACCGCGATTTCGAACGCCTGGACACACTGGAAGCGGCGCTGGGCCCGAACCATCCCTTGCAGGGGTACCTGGATTTCCATCGCCTGCGCGCTGCGCTGCCCGGCGCTTCACCCGCCGAGGTCAATCGCTATCGCGAGCGCTATGCCGATCTGCCGCTGGCCGCCAGCATGGAGCGCGTGGCCATCAGTCAGTACGGGCGCGCCGGCGAATGGCGCAAGCTGCGTACCTTCCGCACCACACCGCCGGTCACCGATGAACTGGTGTGCTACTACTGGCGCGCCATCCATGACCAGGACCCGAAGAAGGCCTGGGCCGAAATACCAAGCCTGTGGCTGCATGGCAACTCGCGTCCCGCCGCCTGCGACCCGCTCTTCGATGCGGCCCGTCGCGCCGGGGTCATCGACGATAGCCTGATCTGGCAACGCAAGCTGCTCGCCTTTCGCGCTGGCGATCCGGCCCTGATGCGTCATCTCGGTGAGCTGCTCAGCGACGACATGGCCGATGCCGGTCTGCTGCTGCGGCAGGTGTTCAACCAGCCCGAGCGCATTCTCGATCTGCCGGATGGCCTGACCCGGGTGCAGCGCACCCAGCTTGTTGATGCCGGGCTGCATCGCATGGCCAGCACCGACACCGTGGCGGCCCTGCAGGCGCTGAACACCCTGATCGAGCACGAACCGGCGCTCTCGGAAACGGCACGCGCCAACGCCGAGCGCCGGATCGCCTTCTTCTCCACCATTCGTGATCTGCCGGAGAACCGGGCCTGGCTGGACCGCTGGCTGCTGGCTCATGGCAGCGATGCCCTGATCGAACAACGGGCGCGCCGGGCCATTGCCGAGCAGCAGTGGTACCACGTGATCGCCTGGATCGCGCGGCTGCCTGCCAGCGAGCAGCAGGAGTCCCGCTGGCAGTACTGGCTGGGGCGCGCCTACCAGGCCGTGGGCGAACCGGAACTGGCCAGGCACGCCTGGCAGCAGGCCGCCCAGCGACGCAACTTCTGGGCCTTTGCAGCGGCAGACCAGATCAACGTCCCGTATGCGTTGCACCAGACCAGCGCACCGGAAACCGCGCTGCCGAAGGATGATGCCGCACTGACCCGCATCGCCCTGCTGCTGGCCATTGATGAACCCTCGCTGGCGCGCGACGAATGGCTGCGACTGCTGCGCCAGGGGGACAACGCCACCGCCCACGCGCTGGCCAACTACGCGCTGTCACGACAGTGGGATGCCCTGGTGGTCGATGCCGCCATCCATGCGGGCGCCCACAATGTGCTGACCTGGCGCTTCCCGCGCGCCTACCGTGACGCCTTCATGGCCGTTGCCCGGGAACGCGACATGGACCCTTATCTGCTGATGGCTGTGGCGCGGCGCGAAAGCGCGTTCCACAGCCATGCCGTGTCGCCCGTGGGGGCGCGCGGTCTGATGCAGATCATGCCCGGCACGGCGGCGCAGATTGCCGGCTGGCTGAAGGAAGAGGCACCGGACAACGATGCCCTGATGGTGCCGGAACTGAGCATCCGCTTCGGCGCCACCTACCTGGCCGACCTGATCAGCCGCTACCAGGGCAACCGGCTGCTGGCGCTGGCCGCCTACAACGCCGGGCGGCACCGTGTGGATGACTGGCTTGGTGACACCACCCTGCCGTTCGATGTGTGGGTGGAGTCCATTCCCTTCCGTGAAACACGGGAATACGTGCAGGCCGTGCTGGCCTATCGGGTGCTGTTGCAGAGACTGGACGGTGAAGGCGGGCAGCGGGTCGCACTGATCGAGGCCCATGAGCGCCACCCGGGCTATCACATGGCGCTGTTGCAGCAGGCCACCGAGTGATTCAGAACAGCCGACGCACCGTGTAACGCAAATCATCAAGCGCCAGGGCGCGGGCCAGTTCGGGCTCGGCCTGCACCCGGCGACGCAGGCCATTGCTACTGCTACTGCGACGGGTCCAGGCAATCACGGCATTGTGGCAGTCCGGTGTGGCCAGTCGATAACCGTTGGCCCAGCCACGCGGTTTGCTGGCGGCATCACTGTCGCGGTACTCACGCCAGTCGCCGAAATTCATCACCAGCACCCCGTCATCGCTCACCAGCCGGTCCAGCGCCTTCAACCAGCGCCGGTCGGCAGCCACCGCCCGGGTCACCTCACGATTGGCGGGAGCGAACAGGTCCTCGATCACCAGATCGAAGGGCGGGCCATCGTAAGCCGCCACCCAGTCCACCGCGTTGGCGCAAAACGTCTCGACCCCGAAATCACCGACGCCAAAATGCTCACGCGCCACCTCCAGATGCAACGGGTCCAGCTCGACGGCAAAAAACAGGTCCGGGTCCACCAGCTTGCGCACGGGCGGCACCAGACTGCCGCCCCCCAATCCCAGCACCAGCACCCGACGCAGACTCGTGGGCTCGGTGAGCAACGCCGGGAGCCACAACAGATCCCAGACACTGCCTGTAACCAGACGGCGCGGATGGAATTCGGAATGTTGTACCCCGTTGGCATACAGCCGCAGGGTGCGGCCATGGCGGCGCACCTCATACTCGACACCGTTGCGCCCGGCCTGCCAGATCACTGCCATGAATAGCCCGCCTCAGCCGGTAAATTCGCCGTAGCTTTGCACCACCTGGGTCACATAGCCGATGGCCCCGCGGGTATCGAACAGTGTGCCCTGCACCAGCCCGAGGCCCGTTGGCTGCAGCTGCGTCTGTGCCTGGATCGCCAGCCACTCGCTGTCGGGATACCGAAACAGGTTCAGGTTGATATCCGCATTGATGGTACCGGTGGCATTGCCCAGATTGAGCTGCGCCACGCCGTTGCTCAGATCACTCAGCAAGGTCGCCCGTACCAGCGGCGTCAGCGGCGTCCCGGCAACGATGGTCACCGGCAGGTTCAACCAACTGGTGCCCTGCCCGCTCTCGTTCCAGGGCGTCACCGGACGCAGCTGCACACGAGAGTGGAGCCCCCGGGGGATCTTCAGACCCTTGGCGTCCAGCATCGCCTGGATGCCGGTTTCCGCCAGCCCGTCAGGGCCAGGCGGGGGCACAGCGGGGGTGGGTGCGTGCGCGGGCAAGGTGATCGCATGCGCCTTCTGCAACACCGCACTGGCGCTGGCCACCAGCTTGCCGTCATGGTGCAGCGCCAGATCCAGTGCCTTCAGACGCCCCCCGTCACGGCGCAACCGGCTGCTCAGCTTAAGCGCCGCGCGTGGCACCGGCCGCAGCAGGTCCATGGTCAAGCGACCAAGGCGGAAATCGGGCCAGGCCGTGGCCTGCTGCTCGACACCGAAACCGAACAATCCGGATACGGCACCCCCGTGCAGCATGTTCGGATGCCAGGGGCTGCCGCTGGCGGGCGTCGGCAGATAGACCTCACCATCACGGTCAAACAGCACTTCAGTCATAGGGATCCCCGGAGAACAAAGCGCAGAAGTGTAGCAGATGCGGCTTCCCTCCGGCTTGACAGACATGGACAATGGCCGACCACCGCGCACGACGATATCGCGCATGACCTGCAGGAGACGCCCGATGAGCCAGAAACCCAATCCGGTCATGGCCCTGTACCAGAAAATGGAAAAACTGCCCGCCGGGAAAACCCTGTTTTCCATGGCCATCTGCCGCAAGGCTCCCTACTTCGGCACCGTGCGGCCGCGTTTGCAGACGCTGCGCCCCAACTATTGCGAAGCCTTGCTGAAAAAACGCCGCGCCGTGGAAAACCATATTGGCACCGTGCACGTGATCGCCATCTGCAACGGCCTGGAATTTGCCATGGGGGTGGTGGCAGAAGCCTCGATTCCTGCGCACTTGCGCTGGATTCCCAAAGGCATGGACGTGCGCTACACCGCCAAGGCAGAAACCGATATTCGTGTCATTGCCGAAGTCGCTCCCGGCGCCTGGGAAAATGGCCCGGAAGTGGCTGTCGCCGTACGCGCCCTGCGTGATGACGACACCGTGGTCGTCGAGGGCACCATTCATCTGTGGGTGACTGAAAAACCCGCGAAAAAAAGCAGCTGAGCCATGGCACTGAGCGCAACGGTCTTTCACGCCGATATCGATATCGCCGATACGGACCGCAACCATTTCGGCCATGAACGGCTGACGCTGGCCCTGCACCCCTCGGAGACACCGCAACGGATGGTGGCGCGCCTGCTGGCCTGGTGCCTGTTCCCCGAACCGGCACTGACTTTCGGCAGCGGCCTGTCCACGCGCGACGAGGCCGATCTGCTGGCCAGGGACCTGCACGACAACATCAGCCATTGGGTCGATGTGGGCGAGCCGGATGCCGACCGGGTGCGCAAGGCATGCCTGCGTGCCGCCCGGGTCACGGTCATCCCCTACGGGCGGCAGTGGCCGCAATGGTGGAAGCGGGTGGAAAAGGACGTGCGCAAGCAGTCCCGCGCCAGTGTCTGCGTACTGCCCTGGGACGCTGTGGATACACTGGCTCGTGACCTGCCACGCACCTTCGCCTGGCAGGTCAACGTCAGCGACGGCAGCCTGTACATTGCCGACCATCGCGGCGAAATGGTCACCGTAACGCCCGCCAGCACCGACTGACACCGGTGTTGCTGGCGGCGCGGGGCTGGTCAGGCTAGGCTTGATACAGAATCGTCCCTGTCATCCATCGTTGCTGGTTACACCATGCTGTCAGCCCTGCCCCCTGCCATGCCCTTTCCGCACGAATACGCTGGCACACAACACTTCGCCACCCATGCTGCCGCGCTGGGCACCCTGCGCGAACACCCCCTGGCACAACGTGGCCCGCTGGGCGAAGCACTGGCCAGCCACAGCCTCTGGCAGGGGCCGAAGGAGGCGGCACAGGTGCTGGTGGTGCTGTCCGGCACGCACGGTGTCGAAGGGCTGGCAGGCAGCGCCATCCAGCAGGACCTGGTACGTCGCCTGGCCGCACAGCACCTGACCCTGCCGCCCGACTGCGCGCTGCTGCTGGTGCATCTGCTCAACCCCTGGGGCTGCGCCTGGTTACGTCGCTGCGACGCCGAAGGGATCGACCTGAATCGCAACTTCATTGATTTCAACGCACCACGCCCCCTCAACCCCGGTTACGCGCAATTGCGCGACCTGTTGCTGGGCGAGGATGCCGCCGCCCGGCAATCCGCGTTGGCGGCCTACGCCGATGCCCACGGCCGCGCCGCGCTCGAGATCGCCGTCAGCGGCGGCCAGTACCAGGACCCGGCCGGACCCTTCTTCGGCGGCACCGGGCCCGCCCACGGACGGCAACTGGTAGAAACCCTGATCCACGACCACGCGCTGGCTGGCCGCCAGCTGGCAGTGATCGATCTGCACACCGGCCTGGGACCCTATGGCTATGGCGAGATCATCTGCGACCATGATCCGGACAGCGACGGCACCCGTACCGCGCAACGCTGGTATGGCGACGCCGTCACGCTGCCGCTGGCGGGGACCTCATCGTCGGTGCCGAAAACCGGCCTGCTGGACTATGCCTGGCACGCCATCATGGACGCCCGCAGCTGTTTCGTGACTCTGGAATTCGGTACCTTCAGCACCGACGCCCTGTTCGACGTCCTGCTGCAGGATCATCGCCTGCATCAGCAGGGCATGCCGGACTGGCATGCCGACACGACCCGGGCCGTCAAGCACGCCATGCGCGCGCACTTCTGTCCTGATGCCGCACAGTGGCAGCAACTGGTATTGTTCCGGGCCCGCCAGGTGATCGATCTGGCACTGACCGGGATGCATCGCGACAGACATCGCGACAAGGAACAATCATGACGCGGACATCGCCCATTACCCTGCGCCAAGGGCATCTGGACGATCTGGATGCGCTGGAGGCCCTGGAAAAACGCACCTTCGACACCGACCGTCTGAGCCGACGCAGCCTGCGCCGCTGGCTGACCACCGAACACGGCGCACTGATCGTCGCCGAGCAGCACCGGCAACTGGTCGGCTATGTGCTGGTCATCCTGCATCGCGGCACCTCGCTGGCGCGTCTGTACTCCATCGCCGTGAGCGACCAGTGCCGTGGCCAGGGCCTGGGCCGCAAGCTGGTGCAGGCGGCCGAGAAAGCCGCCCTGGACGCCCAGCGCATTTCCCTGCGCCTGGAAGTACGCAAGGACAACCATGCCGCCATCGCCCTGTACGAGAGCATGGGCTACCTGCGCTTCGGCGAATACCGCGATTACTACGAAGATCACCAGGACGCCCTGCGCTACCAGAAACGTATCCGCCATTTCGATGCCACCCTGTGGCAGAAACCCGTGCCCTGGTACCGGCAGACCACCGACTTCACCTGTGGCCCGGCCTCACTGATGATGGCCATGAAAGCGCTGGATAACGACCTGAAACTGAAACAACGCGATGAAGTGCAGATCTGGCGCGAGGCGACCACCATCTTCATGACCGCCGGACACGGCGGCTGCCACCCGCTGGGCCTGGCGCTGGCCGCCGTCGAACGGGGCTTCCGTGCCGACGTCTGGATCAGCCAGAAAGGCCCCTTGTTCGTCGACAGCGTGCGCAACGAAGAAAAAAAACACATCATCGAAATGGTGCACAAGGATTTCGTACGTCGCAGCAAACAGGCCGGGATTACCGTGCATTATCGGGAGATTACCCAACAGGCCCTGACCCGAGGGCTGGAACAGGGCGCCATGCCGCTGATCCTGATTTCCACCTGGCAGATGGACGGCAAGCGCACACCACACTGGGTCCTGTTGTCGGCGTTCGACGAGGACTTTCTCTATTTGCACGACCCGGACCCGGAAGACGGCGTGCAGACCGATCTGGATTGCCAGTACCTGCCCATCGCGCGCGCCGATTTTGGTCGCATGGCGCGCTTCGGGCGCAACCGCTTGCGCACCGCAGTACTGATCAGAAAGCCTTGACCGGCCCCCAGGCTTGCAGGGCCCGGCCGCACGCCTGCAGATGGTCGGCCCGGGTCAGACCACTTGCCTTGCGTGGCGTCAGATCATGGTTGGCGTCCGCCAGCCACAGCAGCCGCACCGCGTCCGGCAGCAATCCTTCACGGGCATAGCCTTCGACCTCCGCACGGCTGCCAAAGGTGTCCCGCTCCCCCTGGCAGACCAGCAACGGCACCGTCAGCGCGGGCCAGTGATCCAGACGCAACCGCTCCGGTTTGCCCGGCGGGTGAAACGGATACCCGAAGCACACCACCCCCGCCACGTCGGCGGGCGCCTCGTCACCCGCCATCAGCAGCGTCGCCATGCGCCCGCCCATGGACTTGCCACCCACCAGCAATGGCCGCGTGCAACGCGGGTCCGCCGCGACCTGCGCCAGCGCCGCCGCAAACGCGGCCAGCAACACCGGCTGGCGATCCGGCGGCCGACGGCGACCGTCCTGCCGACGACGCACCATGTAGGGAAACTCGAACCGCACCACGGTGATGCCTGCCGCCGTCAACGCGTCCGTCAACGCGATCATTGCCTCACTGTCTTGCCCGGCCCCGGCGCCATGGGCCAGCAGCAACGTCGCCCGCGGTGACGCGGCAGGCTGCCATGTCAGTTCTGTCATGCATTACACCTGTTATGATCACCATCCCTATGATGGCATTGTGGAGTTGTCATGATCGATCTCTATACCGCCGCCACGCCGAACGGCTGGAAGGCCTCGGTCACCCTCGAAGAAATGGGCCTGCCTTACCAGGTCATCGCCCTGGACCTGATGAAAGGCGAACAGAAAACCCCCGACTTCCTGGCCATCAACCCGAACGGCCGCATCCCCGCCATCGTCGATCACGACGAAGAGGGCTTTGCGGTGTTCGAATCCGGCGCCATCATGCTGTATCTGGCCGAGAAGACAGGCCGGCTGTGTCCCACCGATGCGCGCGGGCGTTCGCAGGTCATCCAGTGGCTGATGTTCCAGATGGGCGGCGTGGGCCCGATGATGGGCCAGGCCAATGTCTTTTTCCGCTATATGCCGGAAAAGATACAGGTGGCCATCGACCGCTACCAGAACGAGTCGAAGCGCCTGCTCTCGGTGCTCGACGGGCGCCTGAAGGAGCACGAATACCTGGCCGGGGACTATTCGATCGCGGACATTGCCAACTGGTGCTGGGCACGCACTCATGAGTGGTCCGGCGTGGATATCAGTGACTTGCCTCACCTGCAACGCTGGCTGAAGCAGTTACGCGCTCGGCCCGCTGTCGACCGCGGCGTCAAGGTCCCGGGTGATCTCGATCCGGCCTCGGTACTGGCTGCGGCAAAAACAATGGTCCAGCGCTGACCTCCCTGCCGCCCCCCGGTTATCAGGCGACCGGCTGCACCAGCACAAACGGCGCCACCACCACGGCCCACATGTCGGCATCGGCGTCCAGCCAGGCGGCGCTCTGGGCGTCCGTAACGACGGCCACGCGGGCGCCCTCCATCCAGCCTTGCACGGTGGGCTTGTCGTCCCGGGCGAAGGCGGCGGCGACGGCCACGAGATCCAGCGCCGGGTCCACGGCCACGGTCTGGCCACGCGCGAAGAACGGCTGCAACTCACTCCAGCTGATGCGCGCGGTTTCCCGATTCAGGGTATCGATAAGCTCGGACATGCAATCTCCGATGATGGCCGGTTTCCGGCGGCGCAGTATACGTCAGGGGCTGGGGGATTTCAGTGGGCTGTCATGTGCTTCGTAGCGCGGCCTCGGGGAGGGGTAAGCCCTTCCAGAAGCCGCCGTAAATACGTCCCTGTAGGCTTGCGTTCGGCTTCCTGCCTCACACACTTCTGGAAGGGCTTACCCCTCCCCGAGGCCTCAGTTCAGAGGTCACTTCACCGCTGGCACGTCGTAGCTTGTCGCCAGAACCAGGCTTTCAGTTGGCTGGAAGTCGTTAACCGGGCTGCGCGTGACGGCCCTCGGGGGGCGGGTAAAGGGTTTCTGGACCTTCGAGAGGCATGGATGCCGAACGAGAGCTTACAGGGATGTACTTGCAGCGTGTCCAGAAACCCTTTACCCGCCCCCCGAGGGCCACAACCACCAAACCAACACAGCATGGAGCACAACGCCAAAAAAAACGCCCGCTGGGGGCGGGCGATCGAAACAGGCTGTATAGAGGATCAACATCCGTGTTGCACTACTCAGTCCTTGAGTCCGCGTACAGATTAGCTGTGAAGCCGCCCCGTGGATGCAGGAGATTGCCGACACTTTCTGTAAGCCATTGCCTACACGTCACGTCAGCCCCAGTCGACATCCACATCGTGCGTCGGCAAGGCATCCCCCCTCCGGTCGAACAACCGGAACCTCAGTTGCGCCGGCGATACCTCGATGCGCGCAAAGGCATCGCGGCTGTAAACCCGATTGCACAGGGCGACCCGATAGCGATTCCAGGACCAGAGTCCTCCCGTGGCCAGGCGCCCGGAAGACTGGATCATCGGGCTGTACCAGCGGAATGCCATCAGCGCGCTGGGCCAGAACAACCCCGAACTGACCACGTTATGAATCGTCAGCGGCTTGCCATCGTGGCCTCGCGTATGCAGCGACGCCACCAGCGAAGCGTGTACATCGCCGGACAGAAACGCCACGCGGCGCAGGTTCAGTCGGCGAACAGCGTCAAGAATGCGGCGTCGCTGATGGACAAAGCCCTCCCAGGCATCGCTTCGGCGGAACAGCCGCCGGTTGTCCGGGAACACCACCACCGGAGACACGATCAGCTTGACCCGCTCGGTTGAGGTCGCCAGCCAGTCAAGCAGCGCCTGCTCCTGCTCCGCCGAGATCATGCGCACGTCGCGCTTGCCGCCCTGCAATTGCCGCTCGGTACGCACATCCATCACGAACACATCGGCGCAGCCGTGGCTGAAGGTGTACCACAGGTGGTCGGGGTCGCGGTCGGGCCAGCAGCCGGTGGGGTCCAGTGGCATGGCCGGGCCATGCGAAGCCTGATAGATCTGGTAGGCCTTGATGGCGGCCGGAAACTTGCCGATGCGGTCTGCCGGGGAGGCGTGGGCGGGCCAGTTGTCCTCGATCTCGTGGTCATCAAGGATCATGTAGGTCGGCGTGTTGGCCATCAGCTCGCGCATGCCAGGCTGGCCGAAGACGCGACGGTAAAGCTGCAGGTAACAGGCCTCGTCGCTCAGGGCACCGAGGCGGTTCAGTGGGTCGGCGTAGACCTGGTCGCCGCACAGCATGGTGAAGTCCACCGGCCCGTGTTGCTGCTGATGGGCATGCATGGCCTTGAAGGTCTTGTCGGCGCGGTCGTCCGAGATCAGGCCGCCGAGGTCGAAGAAGCGGTAGCTGCAAGAGCCGAGCAGCAGGCTGGCGGGGGCATCGCGCTCGGCCGGGGCTGTGCGGAAGCGGTAGATCGGCAGGGCTCGCCAGTCGAGCAGCGACGCCGGGGCATCGGCGTCCAGAACCCAGCCGGCCTGATATTCATGCACCGTCCGGGGGGTCAGCCCGTGGAGCACGGCAACGCCGCTGCCGTCAAAGTTGGTGTTCAGCCGAAACGCCTGCGCGGGCTGCCAGTCTGCCTGCCCCGCTTGACGCCAGCGGACGCGCCCCAGCATGGCCTTGCCGGACAGATTGAAGGCCGTCATGGCAGCGCGCCCGAACAGGCGCGCGCTGTCAGGCTCACAGGCGCCGATGATGGGGCCGACCGAAAAAGGTTCTACCCGCATTGCTTACCCCGCATTGTTGACCCGCATTGTCCCTTGCTCTGCGACATGACCGACCGCTACCATAAACGGATAGGAATAAAGTACCAACCCCAGCAGGACGTAACCAACAGGACGTAAGATGTACCGCTGACAGCGGGGGGCAGGATGCAATCAATGACGAGTGCGCGCCGGGCGAATGGGCGACCTCTGGCGTGGCTGGCGGGGTGCCTTGCACTGCTGCTCGGGCTGTGCCCGGGTGTCGGCGCCGCAGCCGTTCTGACGCTGCAGGACCAGCCGCTGACCCACCGTGATGCGCATCGTCACGCCCTGATCCATTGCGTGTCACCGGACGAGGCGCCCCGCGCCGATGCGGTACTCGCTGATCCGGAGATACTGGACTGGCAGCCGGTGGGCCACAGGATTCCCAATCGCGGTTTCACCCGGGACCAGTGCTGGCTGCGTCTGAGGCTGGACAATCAGGCCGACCCGGGCCAGCAGTGGCTGTTGCAGGTGGGTTATTCCCTGCTTGCGGAAATCGATTTCTGGTTACGGCAGGAGGACGGCACCGTCATCGATGTGGCGCGCGCCGGCAATGACCTGCGCTATGACTTGCGTCCCTATCCCTACCAGCTTCCGACGTTCCCGCTGGCCCTGACGCCCGGCGACAGCGCCGACGCCTTCCTGCGCATCAGTTCCGTGTACAGCCTTCAGGTCCCGCTGGCGGTCCTGGAGCGCGGCGCCATGGAACGGGGGGCGCAGAACACCCTGCTCCTGCAGGGTCTGTTCTTCGGCGCCATGCTGGTAATGATTCTCTACAACCTGTGCCTGTACTTCTCGATCCGCGAGCGGGTCTACCTGCTGTATGTGGCCTGGTCCTTCACCATCACGCTGTTCCTGGCGATCCTGCATGGCTTCGCCCAGCGTTACGTCTGGCCAGGCAGTGCGCTGATCAGCGCCTACGGCACCATGTATCTGCTGCCGCTCATCGTCCTGTTGCCGCCCCTGTTCACCATCCACTTCCTTGATCTGAAGCAGCGCGCACCGCACCTGGCGAGCCTGCTGCGCTTTCATGTCGGCATCGGTGTCGGCCTGCTGGCCATCACGCCCTTCGTCGACCGGTTCCTGATCCTGCCGATTCAGGTGTTCGCCATCCTGCTGATGGACCTGAGCATCCTGGCGGTGGGGCTGCTGCGCACACGGCAGGGCGACCCGGAGGCGCGCCTCTTCACCATCGCCTGGGTGTGCTTCATCGTCGGTACCGCTGCCATGGCGATGAGCAAGTTCGGCTGGATACCGCGCAATGCGTTCACCGAGTACCTCGTCCAGGTGGGCGTCTTCATCGAAGTGGTGCTGTTGTCGTTTGCGCTGGCCTGGCGCATCAACCGGCTCAAGGGGGAGTACTCGTCTTCGGTACAGGAACGTGCCCTGGCAGAAATGGAAGCCTTCAAGGCCGGCGCCCGCAATCAGGCCAAGAGTGAGTTCCTCGCCACCATGAGTCACGAGATCCGCACGCCCATGAATGGCGTGCTGGGCATGACCGACCTGCTGCGGCGCACGCCGCTGTCGCACCAGCAGTCGCAATATGTGGACACCATTTTCCAGTCTACCCAGTCGCTGCTCACGGTGATCAACGACATTCTCGATTATTCGCGCATCGAGGCCGGCAAACTGGAACTGGAGAGCACAGAGGTCCGGGTGGAGGATCTGGTGGATGATTGCGTATCACTGTTTGCCCTGCTGGCCAGCGAGCGCAACCTGCCTATCCATACCTATCTGGACAGCCGCGTGCCGGAAGTGATCCATACCGATCCGGTGCGCCTCAAACAGGTCATCACCAACCTGATCAGCAACGCCTTCAAGTTTACCGACCATGGGCAAATCGCCCTGCATGTGGCATTGCGGCAGCCGCCTGATGCGCAGGGCAACTGTATTCTCCAGTTCGAGGTGTCCGATACCGGTTGTGGCCTCGACGATACCCAGCAGCGCAACCTGTTCCGCGAGTTCGGCCATGCCGAAGGCAGCGGGCCACGGCAGCGACGCGGTGCCGGGCTGGGCCTGGCGATCAGCAAGCGCCTGTGCGAGATGCTCGGCGGCGACATCGGCGTCAACAGCTCCCCGGGGCGTGGTGCAACCTTCTGGTTCACGGTGAAGAGCCGCAGCAGCAGCGCGCCAGCGCTGGTCCCCGCCCTGCAACGCAAACGCCTGCTGGTGGTCGATCCGGATCCGTCGTTCTGCCTGAGCGTCTCGCAGATGGCTGCCCGTTGGGGCATGGAGGTCGATGACTGCCGCACCATGAAAGAGGCCCGTGAACGACTGGAGCGAGCGGCATCATGGCAGCCGTTCGATGCGCTGCTGGTCAACCGGCGCTTCCGTGATGATCTGGCCGCCATGCCGGATACGCTGCGCCCTGCTGCCCTGCTGCTCGCCGGTGCCACCGGGGAGCAGCCCAGTACGACCGACGCCGCCACCGACCTGAGTCTTGCGGCGCCACTGCTGGAAACGCCAGTTCGCGCCCGTGCGCTGCGGGGCTTGCTGATCGGCCGCCTGACACCGGTTCGCAAGCCCGCCGCCGCGTCTCCCCTGCCGCGCCGTGGCGAGACGCCCAGCGAACAGGATGAACTCAGTGGTCTGCGCGTGCTGGTGGTGGAGGACAATGCTGTCAACCAGTTGGTCATCGACTCGATACTGCGTACAGCAGGCATTCGCGCGACGCTGGTCAGTGATGGCGATGAAGCTCTGCTTCAGGTTCAGCGGGCACGGCAGCCATGGCACGTGATTTTCATGGATTCGGAGCTGCCCACCATCGACGGCTATGAGGCCACCCGGCAGATCCGGGCTGGGGAGCAGGACACCGGCATCCGCAGCTGGATCATCGCGCTGAGTGCCCATGCCTCCGCCGAGCATGTCCAGCACGCCCGCGATGCGGGGGTGGATGATTACCTGAGCAAACCGGTGTCCCGCGATCAGGTCATCGATGCCATTCGCCGCTCCCTGCGCCGCCAGGTGGATGCCTGAATCCGGACGGGTGGCACCAACGCCCCCCGGCCCTTATCATTGGGCGCCCTGACCTGCTGACGGACTTCCCGCGCCATGACCGACGCACCACGCAAGATTCTGGTGACCAGTGCCCTGCCCTACGCCAACGGCTCGATTCACCTGGGCCATATGCTGGAGCATATCCAGACGGATATCTGGGTGCGCTTCCAGAAGATGCGTGGCGAGCACTGTATCTACGTGTGCGCGGATGATGCTCATGGCACCGCCATCATGCTCAAGGCCGAGGAACAGGGTCTGACCCCGGAAGAGCAGATCGCCCGGGTACAGGCCGAGCATGAGCAGGACTTTGCTGCCTTCCTGATCCGCTACGATCACTACCACAGCACCCACAGCCCGGAAAATCGCGCGCTGTCGGAGCAGATCTATCTGGCCAACCGCGACGCGGGCCATATCCTGGAAAAGGAAATCACCCAGCTGTATGACCCGGTCAAGGGCATGTTCCTGGCCGACCGCTTCGTGCGCGGCACCTGCCCGAAATGCGGCGCGGCCGATCAGTACGGCGACAATTGTGAAGTCTGCGGTGCCACCTATACGCCCGGCGAACTGGTGGACCCCTACTCCACCCTGACCCGCGCCACCCCGGTGGAAAAGCCCACCACGCAACTGTTTTTCGATCTGCCGAAGTTCGAAGCCATGCTGCGTGACTGGCTCGCCAGCGACGCCCTGCAACCGAGCGTAGCCAACAAGCTGCGTGAGTGGGTGGACGCCGGGCTGCAGCCCTGGGACATCAGCCGCGAAGCCCCCTACTTCGGTTTCGAGATTCCCGGCTGGCCGGGCAAGTATTTCTATGTGTGGATGGACGCACCGGTGGGCTACATGGCCAGCTTCCGCCACTATTGCGACAGGACCGGCGAAAACTTCGACGATTACTGGAAAGCCGATTCCGATGCCGAATTGCACCACTTCATCGGCAAGGACATCGTCAATTTCCACGGCCTGTTCTGGCCCGCCATGCTGGAAGGCGCCGGGCTGCGCAAGCCCACGGCCCTGCACGTGCACGGGTTCGTCACCGTCAACGGCGCCAAGATGTCGAAATCGCGTGGCACCTTTATCAAGGCCAGCACCTACCTCAAACATCTGGACCCGCAATATCTGCGCTATTACTTTGCTGCCAAGCTGGGCAAGGGCGTGGATGATTTCGACCTGAACCTGGAAGACTTCGTGCAGCGGGTCAATGCCGATCTGGTCGGCAAGGTAGTGAACATCGCCAGCCGCACCGGCAACTTCGTGCACAAGTTCGGCGGCACCCTGCCCGCCACGCTGGACAATGCCGAGCTGGTGCAGAGCGTGCAGCAAGCCGCCACGGGGATCGCCGCGCTGTACGAAACCCGCGAATTTGGCAAGGCCATGCGCGAAATCATGTTGCTGGCCGACCAGGCCAATGAATATATTCAGGCACGTGCCCCCTGGAAGCTGGCAAAAGAGGACGGCCGCGAGGCCGAGGTGCTGGCCGTCTGCGCCACGGCCCTGAACGTGTTCCGCCTGCTGGCGCTGTACCTGAAGCCGGTGCTGCCCACGCTGGCAGAAAAAGCCGAGGCGTTTCTGAAGGTTGAGCCACTGCGCTGGCAGGATGCCGATCGGCTGCTGGGCGAGCACGCCATCGACCGTTTCAGCGCCCTGCTCAACCGCGTGGACATGGCACAGGTGGACGCCATGCTGGCTGACTCGAAAGACACCAGCGGCGAAGCGCAGACGGCCACCGAAACCGCCCCGACAAAGCAGAGCAAGCCAAAGAAAAAACAGGCAGCGCCTGCCGGGAATGACGAGCCGATCAGCATCGACGACTTCAGCAAAGTGAAGCTGCGCGTAGCGCGAATCGTCAAAGCCGCCCATGTCGAGGGAGCCGACAAGCTGCTGCAACTGACGCTGGATATTGGCCACGGCGACACCCGCAACGTCTTCGCAGGCATCAAGGCGAAGTATGCGCCAGAGGATATCGAAGGCCGTCTGACGGTGATGGTGGCCAACCTGGCGCCGCGCAAGATGAAGTTCGGGCTGTCCGAAGGCATGGTGCTGGCTGCCGGTCCCGGTGGCAGTGAAATTTTCCTGCTCAGCCCGGACAGCGGCGCCGAGCCTGGCATGGAAGTACGCTGAACTGATGAACAGACAGCCTGCGCTGCGCGTTATCGCGGGTGCCCGCGCCCGCGCCCATATCGAGAAGGATGGCCTGCGTCAGGAGGACATCCGCGTCATGGTGGGCGCCAGCGGCGGGCCCAAGTGGCTGGCCCTGGCGAAGCTGGACGAATATCTGTTCGGCGACTTCTTTGCCGGACGTGACACGCCTCTGCATCTGATCGGGTCGTCCGCCGGGGCCTGGCGCTTTGCCTGCTTTGCCCAGGCCGATCCGGCCGCCGCCTCGCGCCGCTTCGCCGAGGCCTATCAACATATCTGTTATGCCCCCGGCATGGGTTTCGACGAAATCACCCGGCACACTCATCGCCTGCTTGATGCAGTGCTGCCCGGCGACGCGGCCGTGCAGCAGGTGCTCAACAACCCGGTCATCAAACTGAACCTGATCGCCGCCCGCGCGCGCGGCCTCAACGCGGCCCGGCAACGCGCGCTGCAAGCCGCCGGCCTGGGCCTGACCGCCCTGGCCAATGCCGTGCACCGCCGCACCCTGGGCGGTTTCTTCGAGCGGGTGCTGTTCCACGCCGCCGACGACCAGCCGCCCTTCTATCACCTGAAGGATCTGCCCACCCGCCAGGTGGCCCTGGCCGCCGATAATCTGCGCCCCGCCATTCTGGCTTCAGGGGCCATTCCACTGGTGCTCAGCGGCATCCCGGACATTCCCGGTGCCGGCCCCGGCATCTACTACGATGGCGGCATCACCGACTACCACTTCGACATTCCGTTCAGCCAGGACGGCCTGGTGCTCTATCCGCATTTCTACCCGCGTGTCACGCCGGGCTGGTTTGACAAGGCCCTGAAATGGCGCCGCGCCAACCCGCGTCACTACGATAACGTGGTCATTCTCTGCCCCAGCGATGACTGGGTCGCCGGATTACCCAACGGGCGCATTCCCGACCGGCGCGACTTCAATCGCATGCCGGACGAGCAGCGTATCCGCGACTGGGGCGAGGCCATGAAGCGCTCCGAAGCGCTGGTGGAAGACCTGCAACGCCTGCAACAGGGCGATCTGTCGGCCCTGCGCGCCTGAGGCGCACCAGGTCGGCGCAGGGAAATGCTCAAAAAACAACCACTCAGCCCGCGCAACCCATTGAAATCAGTCACACCGCCCCCACCCCTCACGAAGCTGGTGCAGGGCTGCGCGGACAGCGCGCGGGCTGCGGCACATGTATTGGCAAAACCGATAGCAGCCATATCAGCTATCCATTATGAATATCGGCCAACAGGCCGTATGCTACACCCCGTCTGATCGACAACACCTTCGAAGGAGCTTAATGACATGTCAGTGATCAACACCGAAATCAAACCGTTCAAGGCACAAGCATTCAAGAACGGCGAATTCATCGAAGTCAGCGACACCGATGTAAAAGGCAAATGGGCTGTGTTCTTCTTCTACCCGGCCGACTTCACCTTCGTCTGCCCGACCGAACTGGGCGACGTGGCTGATTACTACGACGAATTCCAGAAGATGGGCGTGGAAATCTACTCCGTATCCACCGATACCCACTTCACCCACAAGGCATGGCACGACGCTTCCGACACCATCCGCAAGATCAAGTACACCATGATCGGCGACCCGACCATGCAGATCAGCCGCAACTTTGACGTGCTGCGCGAAGATCAGGGCCTGGCCAACCGTGGCACCTTCATCGTCGATCCGCAGGGTGTCATCCAGGCTGTGGAAGTGACCGCCGAAGGTATCGGCCGTGACGCCTCCGACCTGCTGCGCAAGGTCAAGGCAGCCCAGTACGTGGCCGCCCACCCGGGTGAAGTCTGCCCGGCCAAGTGGAAGGAAGGCGAGTCCACCCTGGCACCGTCTCTGGACCTGGTTGGCAAGATCTGAGTCGGTCATCCGGCAAGGCCAGCGCCTGACGGCGCTGGCCGGCACTGAATTCGCCCGGGCTGGCCTTATCCTGCGCAAACCCGCCTCGCTGCCACAAGCGGCCTGGCATGGGCTGCGACGGCTTTCCCGGGCGTTGCTGTATCTGCAATTCCGAAAAACTGAACTGATCTGATGGTGGAGACCCCGTACATGCTGGACGCGAATCTGAAAGCGCAAATGCAAGCCTACATGGACCGCATCGAACAGCCGCTGGAGCTGGTCGCGTCCGTGGATGACGGCAGCAAATCACAGGAACTGCTGGACCTGCTGCGTGAAATAGAAGGCATGTCCGACAAGATCACCCTGAATACGGCGGGCAACGATGCGCGCAAGCCGTCTTTCGCCATCAATCGCCCGGGGGAAGACACGGGCATCGTGTTTGCCGGCATTCCCATGGGGCACGAATTCACGTCGCTGGTGCTGGCCCTGCTGCAAGTCGGCGGCTACCCGCCCAAAGTCAGCGATGACGTCATCGCCCAGATCAAGGGCATTGAAGGCCGCTTCAGCTTCGAGACCTATTTCTCGCTGTCGTGCCAGAACTGCCCGGATGTCGTACAGGCCCTGAACCTGATGGCCGTGCTCAACCCGAACATCCGGCATGTGGCCATCGACGGCGCCCTGTTCCAGGACGAAGTGGAGCAGCGTCAGGTGATGGCCGTACCGACCGTCTTTCTCAATGGCGAGCACTTCGGTCAGGGCCGCATGAGCGTCGAGGAAGTCCTCGGCAAGATCGACACCAGCGCCGCCGCCCGCGACGCCGAGAAGCTGAACGCCAAGGACGCCTTCGACGTGCTGGTGGTCGGCGGTGGTCCGGCCGGCGCAGCGGCGGCCATCTACGCCGCCCGCAAAGGTATCAACACCGGCGTGGCCGCCGAACGTTTCGGTGGCCAGGTGCTGGACACCAACGCTATCGAGAATTTCATCTCGGTGAAGGAAACCGATGGCCCGCATCTGGCCGCGCAGCTGGAACAGCATGTGCAGAGCTACGACGTGGACATCATGAATATGCAGCGCGCGCAGAAGCTGATTCCGGGTACCGATGGCGCCCTCCATGAAGTGGAGTTTGCCTCGGGCGCGAAGCTGAAAGCGAAAACCCTGATTCTGGCCACCGGCGCCCGTTGGCGCGAAGTGAATGTGCCCGGGGAAAAGGAATACCGCGGCAAGGGCGTGGCCTACTGCCCGCACTGCGACGGCCCGCTGTTCAAGGGCAAGAAAGTCGCCGTGATCGGCGGCGGCAACTCCGGCGTGGAAGCCGCCATTGACCTGGCAGGCCTGGTGGAGCACGTCACCCTGCTGGAATTCGATGGCAAGCTGCGTGCCGATGCGGTGTTGCAGAAGAAGCTGAACAGTCTGCCCAACGTGACCGTGCAGGTGAGCGCCCAGACCACCGAAATCACCGGCGACGGCGGCAAGGTCAACGGCCTGGTGTACAAGGACCGGAACAGCGGCGAAGAACATCGCGTTGAGCTGGCCGGAGTGTTTGTCCAGATCGGCCTGGTGCCGAACACCGAATGGCTGACCGGCACCGTGGAGATGAGCCGCTTCGGCGAGATCATCATCGACGACCGTGGTGCCACCTCGATCCCCGGCATCTTTGCTGCCGGTGACGTGACCACCGTGCCCTACAAGCAGATCGTGATTGCTGTGGGTGAAGGGGCCAAGGCCGCCCTCAGCGCCTTCGACCACCTGATTCGCAGCTAACAACACACACGTAGGCTGGGCTGAGCACAGCGAATCGGACTGGCGCACCAGCCCAGCATACTTCCCCTCTGGCTCGCGGCTGGCAACTTCTTTCCGCTGTCGGCTGCCCCATATGCCGGTGCAGGCCAGGGCGTATTGGCAACCTGCCTACAAGAATCACCCGCTGAGGCTGACAGACAGTTTCCTTCCTGCTCGGCATGATCATCGCTGCCAACACATCACGGCGACGATCAAGGATGACAACCCGATGCCGGACAGCCATGACCAGAATTTCAAGAACCTGATACTCGACTACCCTCGCCAGGCGCTTGAACTGTTTGCACCGGAAGAAGCCACCCATCTGGATGATGCGGTGGTTATTACCCCCATCCGCGAGGAACAGCTCAAGGACCGCCTCAGCGACCGCTTTCTGGAACTGGATATTCCCCTCCTGCTGGAATGGCCCGACGGGCGCTGTGAAGCGCTGCTGTTTGTGATCGAGCAACATACCGCCCCGGCAGTTTCTCGGTGCATAAACTGGCCCGCTACAGCCTGTCTCTGGCCGAGCTGTTCGGCACGGATCGGGTGGTGCCCGTGGTGGTGTTTCTCAACCGGCCTCGCCGGGCACCAGAGAGCATCGTGCTGGGCAACGAGTTCTTCGACTATCTGCGCTTTCGGTATATTCGCTGTGTACTGCCGGATATGCCTGCCGAGCACTACCTGGAGAGCCCCAACATCGTGGCCCGGCTGACCTTACCCACCATGCGCTGGCCGCCCGAATTGAAACTGGCCATCTATGCCAGCGCCATCCGAGGGCTGGACGCTCTTGAGCACAACCCGGACAAGCGCGCCAAGTACACCACCTTTGTCGACATCTACACCTGCCTCGACAATAATGAGCGTATGATTTTTGAACAGCACTACCAGCAGGAGGCAACCACCATGACAGGGTTTGCAGAACGGTTCAGGGAACAGGGCCTGGAACGAGGTCTCGAACAGGGCCTCGAACGCGGCTTGCGAGAAGCCAGAGTGGCCACCGCCCGAAAGCTGATTCAGAAGACTCGCCTGGACAATGCCAGCATTGCCGACGTCACCGAGTTACCGGAAGCCGAAGTCCAGGCATTACGCAGCGAAAGCGAAACAGCTTCTCAACACCGTGCCTGACATCAGGGCCTGGCCTTAGGACAGCGCCTGCCGCACCGCCGGCAGTACCGGCGCCAGCCAGGGCACGTAGACTTCTGGCGTCTCCACCAGCGCCCTGGTCAGATCAGGCAAGGACTCGTAGCGCCAGGCGTCTGCTTCCTCGGGTGCCAGTTGCGGATGTTCGTCGGTGTAGCCAACAAACACATGCAGGTATTCGTGCTCGATCAGGCCGTTGGTCACCGGCGCACGATAGGACAACTCGCACAGCGGCGTCAGGACACAGTCCAGACCCAATTCTTCTCGCACCCGACGCACGGCAGCCTGCGCCACCGGCTCACCGGGCAGGGGGTGACTGCAACAGCTGTTACCCCACAGGCCGCCGCAATGATATTTATCCGCCGCCCGCCGCTGCATCAGTAATTCACCCGCGCTGTTGAACAGGTACACAGACAGGGCACGGTGCAGCGCGCCCTGCTGATGGGCGGCCAGCTTCTCCAGTGTTCCCAGCGGACGATCCTGTGCATCCACCAGCACCACCTCCGGGCCGCCGGATTCGCGATCAGCCATGTCTGCTCCGGTACGTCATATCACAGCGCCATCATATCATTTCAGGAAATCTCAGTTTTCCTGTTTTGCCGGTTCTATCCGGAACAACGATGCCCGTACTATCCGGACGTTCACCATCAATACAACGATCCGGGAGATCCTCCACATGAAAAGCACAACCATCATCCTGGGCCTGGCCCTGCTGGGCCTTACTGTATCGGCATGCAGCACGCCGGGGGGCAACACCACTGCGCTGGAATCCCGTGCACAGCAGCAGTCCTATGCGGTGGGCTACCAGCTCTCCGAACAAATGCTGTCGCAGATGACAGGCATTGACACCGACGCTTTTCTGGCAGGCATCCGGGCGCAACAGTCCGGCGAAGGGGCGCTGCTCGATCACGACACCATGGAACAGCTGGTTGCCGAATATCAGCAAGAGCAGGGTGCCGAACGGGAAGCCGCCGCCCGGGCCCAGGCGGAAGAAAATCGTCGCCGCAGCGAGGCCTTTCTGTCAGAGAACGCCAACCGTCCCGGCGTGGTCACGCTCGACAGTGGTGTGCAATACGAGGTGCTGGCTTCGGGAAACGGCAGCCGGCCGCCCGCGCCGGAACACCGCGTGACCGTGCACTACCATGGCACCCTGGCCGACGGTACCGTTTTTGACAGCTCAGTAGAGCGGGGCGAGCCAGCCACCTTCCCGCTCAGCCGCGTCATCCCGGGATTTCGCGAAGCATTGCTGCAGATGTCAGAAGGCGACAAATGGCGCGTAGCCATTCCGCCAGAACTGGCCTATGGCGAGCGCGCGCCCGCCCACATCGGCCCCCATGCCGCACTGATCTTTGAACTGGAATTGCTGGAAGTACATCAGGACAGCTGATCGGCGCCCGCACCCAGATACTGCTCCAGCTGATCGGCGTAATCAGCCAGCTCGTCCAGAATATGCTGGCTGCGGTCATCGCCGACCTCGGTGCGCAGCGCGTCCAGCCGGGCGCGCAGGTCGGCCAGCCCCAGCGCGCCGTGGCTGCCCTGCTGCAGCCGTTCAAGGCAAAACCGCATCCATTCAGTCACCTCACCCGGTGACAGCGTCGCCGGGTAATTGCGGGCACGATAACGCCACAGCATTTCGGCCAGGCGGCCATCCTGGAACGGTAGTCGCAAGCTTGCCAGTTGCTCCGGCGATGTTTCCCGAACCTGATCCATCATGCGGCGATCGCTGTCGTTGAAAAAACCACCGCTGTAGAGTTGCAGATCCGGGTCGTCGGCGCTTTCGGCGAATTCCCGCTGAGCATAGATCTGGTGAAGTTTGGGGGTCAGGTCTCCCGCATCACGCAGTTGCTGCCAGTGTCGACGACAGGTGGCCATATCGATATCCAGGCGTGCCGCCACGGACTCATCCACCAGTTTGACGGTGGCGACCATGGGCGAGCGATTGACCTGGATTTCGCGCAGCGGGATGCGTGGTGTATCGCCCAGTTCACGGGCCGAAGCAAAGACACGCGCACGGATCGCGTCGGCATCGAGGCTGATCAGATCCGCCGGGTCTTCACTCAGGTCGTAACACAGCACGCTGTTGCGATTCGTGGGGTGCAGGGCCAGCGGCATCATAATGGCGGCACAGAAGCGTGCAGCCGGTATGTGCCCGGCCACATACAGTACCGGCAGCTGACTGATCACATTGAGTTGCTTCGAGACTTCATGTTTGAAACGCATGGACAGCGCATACTCGAACAACTTCGGCTGCCGCTCGCGAATCAGGCGCGCCAGCGCAATCGTAGCCGTGACATCCGAGAGCGCATCATGGGCCGCTTCATGGGCCAGCCCATTTTCCGCTGTCAGCCGCTCCAGCTTGAACGAGGGCGTGCCGTCCTCCCGTTGCGGCCACCGGATACCGTCCGGGCGCACCGCATGACACAGGCGCACGACGTCGATCAGATCCCAGCGGGAATTGCCGTTTTGCCATTCGCGGGCATAGGGATCGAAGAAATTGCGGTACAGGGTGTGGCGGGTCACTTCGTCATCGAAACGAATGCTGTTGTAGCCCACAGCACAGGTGCCGGGTTTAGCCAGTTCAGCATGAATCCGGGCGATGAACTCGGCTTCCGGCACGCCCTCTTCCAGCGCCTGTTGCGGCGTAATCCCGGTAATCAGGCATGCCTCGGGATGCGGCAGGTAATCCGGCGAGGGGCGGCTGTACAGCATCAGCGGTTCGCCAATGATGTTCAGGTCGGCGTCCGTGCGCACACCGGCAAACTGCGACGGCCGATCCACGGCGGGATTGGCGCCCCAGGTTTCGTAATCGTGCCAGTAGAAAGTCTGTTCGGTCATCAATCCAGTTCCAGGCCAATCCGTGTCAGCACGGCACGATCAGGAAAACCGTCAGCCACCATGCCCTGCGCTTGCTGATAACGACTGATCGCTGTGCGCGTGCCAGGACCAAGAATGCCATCCACTTCTCCGGCATCATGGCCCTTGTCGTTGAGGAGCGTCTGCAATTGCTTGACCTGGTCACGATGCAGGCGCGGCGCCTCTACGGGCGCTCTATAGAGGGCACCACCGCCAGCAATGCGATCAGCAAGATGGCCCACCGACAGCGCATAAAATTCCGAACGGTTCCAGCGCATGATCACACGGAAATTGTCATACACCAGAAAAGCGGGGCCACGGTGACCCGAGGGCAGCAGCAACGAGGCCTGCATGTCGGCGTTCGGCAAGGCGCTGCCATCGGCCATGCGCACACCGAGTTGCCGCCACTCGGTCAGTGTCTTGCGCTGATTGAGCCCGGCATGTTCGAACGGAAACGACGACGGCAACCGCACCTCGCGGCCCCAGCGCTCGCCGGTCTGCCAGCCAATCGCGCTGAGAAAATTCGCTGCGGAAGCCATGGCATCGGGAATACTGCCCCACAGGTCGCGGCGACCATCGCCGTCATAGTCCACCGCATGCTGCAGGAATACCGACGGCATGAACTGCACATGCCCCATGGCGCCTGCCCAGGAGCCCTGCATGCGCTCTGCGGTGATCGCGCCTTCATCGATAATGCGTAACGCGTTGACGAACTCGGTGGAAAAATAGGCACCGCGCCGCCCCTCACAGGCCAGGGTCGCCAGCGAATCAAGAATGGACATGCGGCCAAAGAAACTGCCGTAGTTGGTTTCCATGCCCCAGAACGCCACCAGGTATTGCGCGGGCACACCGTACTCACGAGCAACGCGTTCCAGCAGCGTGCGATGCTCGCGGTACATCTCTCGCCCGCGCTGAATGCGCTGCTCGCTCATGCGGGTATTGAAATAGCCGGCAAAACTGGCGGTAAACTCGGGCTGCGCGCGATCCAGCTCGATCACGCGCTCGTTCAGGCTGATCGTGTCCAGGCTGCGTGCCACCACCGGCGCGGAAACGCCCGCCTGCCGTGCCTGATGGCCCAGATCACTGACACAGGCAGCAAAGGTCTCCGCATCGGGAATGGCCCAGGCTGGCGAGGACGCAAACAGGAACGCCAGCACGGCGGCCACAACGGGAAAACGAAACAGGGATACTGCGGACATGACAACTCCATCGCGATTGCGAGATACAGTATCGGTCAAACCTGCGCGGCACAAATGTAAAAACTGTAACCGGGTGGACCCGGTGATATGCGCTCCGTATGATGACCGCTGGATGCGGAGGAAGGATGCCCTGGATCAAGATCCTGCACATCGCCACCCTGTCACTCTGGTGCGGCGCGCTGCTGTACCTGCCTGCGCTCATTCACAGTTGCGGGCGGGTTTGCCAGACCGGTGACGCCACCTCCCCGGTGCTGCCCCGCGCCCTGCCGCGCAGCGTTTATACCCTGTTTGCCACGCCCGTGGCCCTGCTGGCCATCATCTCCGGCTCGCTGCTGTTTACCGGTGTGGTCGATCCGCAAGCCGACTCTCCTGCGCTGCCGCTGTGGTTGCTGGCCAAGTTGCTACTGGTGGCGGGCATGGTCGTCTGCCATGCGCTCAACGGTTGGCTGATCCAGCGCCATGAAGCAGGTGACCTTCGCGCCATGGCCCTGCTCTGCCATGCCCTCATGGCCGTCAGCGCACTGCTCATTGTCGGCGTTCTGTGGCTGGTCCTGGCGACGCCGCTATGACGACCTCAGGAATCCACCTCAACCCCCACGGCTTTCTCGTACACCAGGCGCCCGCCCAGGAAGGC
Organism: Isoalcanivorax indicus; assembly: GCF_003259185.1. Taxonomy (NCBI): domain Bacteria; kingdom Pseudomonadati; phylum Pseudomonadota; class Gammaproteobacteria; order Oceanospirillales; family Alcanivoracaceae; genus Isoalcanivorax; species Isoalcanivorax indicus. The sequence goes on along the minus strand of NZ_QGMP01000001.1, from coordinate 1,014,687 downwards.
CGCCATGGCAATCAGACCTGCGGTGAGCCAGCCCAGAAGCATGCCCCAGGGCAAGATCACCACCTCGCCCCAGGCCAGACGCAACAGCCAGTTCAGGGAGGCCACCGACAACATCATCACAGCCAGGATGGCGTGCTGCCAGCCGGTAATCAGGCGACGAATGGCGCCCACGGTCAGCAGATCCACCAGACCCGCGATGCTGGCCAGCCAGCCCCCCACGGCGCCGACGCCCGCCAGCCACAGCCCCATTCGCGCCCAGAACAGGTCGCCGGTCAGAAACCAGCCGATGTCGGCGCCGAGCACGCCGATCAGGGCGGCGACGGGAAAATGCACCATCATCGGATGCAGCGGGTGCCCGGCGATGGCCGCCCGGCTGGGAATGGTTTTCGGGGTATCGTCGGCAGGCGAGGCAGGCATGGCGTCAGGGACATCCGGCAGCAACGGAAGGCATCAGCCTGCACCATGACACCGTCGGCATCAAGGCAGGCCCGCCTGCCGTGCTTGCTGGTGTTGGCAGGCAGCTTGACGGCCTGCGGCGGCGATCAGTCCGCCCTGGCACCGGCGGGCAGCGCCGCCCGCGATGTCGCGCTGCTGTGGTGGTGGATGCTGGGCGTGTCCGCTGTGGTGCTGCTGGCGGTATGCGGCCTGTGGCTGTGGGCGCAGTTCCGCACGCCGCCACCAACGGATCAGGATACCGAGCAGCGCATTGCCCGTCGCTGGCTGATCGGCGGCGGCCTGGCGTTGCCCCTTGTCGCCATCACCGTGCTACTGGCCTTCGGCATTCCCATCGGCCATCGCATGCTGCCCCTGCCGCTGACCGAAGCGCCAATGAAGATCGAGGTCACTGGCCACCAATGGTGGTGGGAAGTGCATTACCCGGACACCGGCATCACGCTGGAAGACCATATCATCATGCCCGCCGGGCGGCCGGTGGACTTTCATCTGGAAAGCGCTGACGTCATCCATTCGTTCTGGGTGCCACGCCTTGGCGGCAAGATCGACATGATTCCCGGGCGCACCAATGTGTTGCGCCTGCAGGCCGATGCCCCCGGGCGCTTTCGTGGCCAGTGCGCCGAGTTCTGCGGCCTGCGCCACGCCCATATGGTACTGACCGTGGAGGCGCTGGCAGAAGACGACTGGCAGGCCTGGCTGGCCGATCAGCAGGAGGCCGGGGAATGACGACAACCGCACAAACCCGCGAAAAGGTGTGGCACAACCCGCGTGGCTGGCGTGCGCTCACCGTGGTCAGCCATACCAACATCGGCAAGCGTTTCATGTTCACCGGGCTGTTCTTTTTCCTGGTGGGTGGCCTGATGGCCATGCTCATGCGCGCGCAGCTTGCCTTCCCCGACCAGGATTTCATGTCGGCAGACATTTATAACCAGCTGTTCACCATGCACGGCACCATCATGATGTTCCTGTTCGCCCTGCCGATGCTGGAGGGGCTGGGCATGTATCTGGTGCCGAAGCTGATCGGCGCGCGCGATCTGGCGTTTCCGCGCCTGGGCGCGTTCGGCTATTTCTGCTACCTGTTCGGTGGCCTGATATTGCTGTCCAGTGTGGTGCTGGCCATGGCACCGGCCAGCGGCTGGTTCATGTACACGCCGCTGAGCAGCGATGTCTATTCCCCGGGGCTGAATTCAGACTTCTGGTTGCTGGGCGTGACCTTTGTCGAGATCGCGGCGGTCACCGCCGGCATCGAACTGATGGTCTCGATTCTGAAAACCCGCACCGCAGGCATGTCGCTGTCGCGCATGCCCTTGATGGCCTGGTATCTGCTGGTCACCTCGGTGATGGTGGTGTTCGGCTTTCCGCCACTGATTCTCGGCAGCATCCTTCTGGAACTCGAGCGCGCTGGCGGGCTGGCGTTTTTCGATGTGGCCCGCGGTGGCGACCCGCTGCTCTGGCAGCACCTGTTCTGGCTGTTCGGGCATCCGGAGGTGTATATCATCTTCCTGCCCGCTGCAGGGCTCATTTCCACACTGATACCCGTGTTTGCGCGACGCCCCATCATCGGCTATCGGGCTTTGGTGCTGGCGGTCATCACCACCGGCTTCATCAGTTTCGGTCTGTGGGTGCACCACATGTTCACCGTTGGCATTCCGAAGCTGGCGCAGGCATTCTTTTCCGTCGCCAGCATGCTGGTGGCGGTGCCCACGGCCGTGCAGATCTTTGCCTGGCTGGCCACCCTGTGGGCCGGTCAGCCCCGGTTCAGTCTGCCGATGCTATGGGTGTTCGGTTTTCTGGTGATCTTCGTTTTCGGCGGCCTCACCGGCGTCATGCTGGCTCTGGTACCCTTCAACTGGCAGGTGCATGACACCCATTTCGTGGTGGCCCACATGCACTATGTGCTGATCGGCGGCATGCTGTTTCCGTTGATCGCCGGCATCTATTACTACCTGCCGCTGTTCACCGGCCGCATGCCTTCCATGCAGCTCGGGCGCTGGGGGTTCTGGCTCACCTTTATCGGTTTCAATGTCACCTTCCTGGTGATGCATTTCACCGGCCTGATGGGGATGCCGCGTCGCGTCTATACCTATGAAGCAGGCCTGGGCTGGGATCTGCCCAACCTGATCTCGTCCATCGGCGGCTTCATCATGACTGCCGGGGTCGCCATGGTCCTGCTGGACCTGGTGCTGCACGGCCGCTTCGGGCGCAAGGCGCCTGCCAACCCCTGGCGGGGCGACACGCTGGAGTGGTCCCTGCCGTTGCCGCCACCAAACTGGAATTTCGATACCCTGCCCACCGTCACCAGCCGCCACCCGCTGCCGGTATTCTCGTCAGCGGAACCCGCCCCGGTCGATAACGGCAAGATATGGCTGCCGGACATGACCCATGGACGTCGCGAAACACTGGGTTGCGATCCGGTATCCGGCAAGCCCCTCTACACCGTACATTTGCCGAGCAATTCCTGGTGGCCCTTTGTCTGTGCCCTGAGCCTGGCCGCGCTATGTGTCTTGCTGCTGGTGCGCGCCTATCCGCTGGCGGCCATCAGCGCGGTGGTCAGCGTGACCTTGCTCAGCGCCTGGTCCTGGTACAACGGCCCGAGCAAAGCACATGCCCTGGGCAACACCGATCCCGATCAGCCACCGCTGCATTTTCGCGGGCTCGACAGCCCCGGCCTGTGGGGGGTGAACAGCAGCCTGCTGGCCAGCGGCTCGCTGTTCATGTCGATGTTGTTTGGCTGGTTTTATCTGTGGACGGTGGCCCCCCTGTGGCAATTTCCGGCGCAGACGCCGCTGCACTGGCCCCTGCTGCTGGGCGTCGCCCTGCTGTGTTCCGCGGCCTCATGGCGCTACCGGCACCTGATGACGCCGCCCGCCCACGGGCTGACACGACAGCTTCTGTTGATCGCCGGTGCGGGCGTGCTGGCGTTGGCCCTGCTGATCAGCCAGTTGCTGCTGGCCCCACTTGCGGTGCGCGAGCAGGCCCACGATGCCGTATTGCTGGTCATGCTACTGTACTTGCTGATGCATGTGGGCGTTGCGCTGTTGGCCACCCTGTTACAGGCCCGCCGGGCAGCCCTGGGCCTGGTCAGTGCAGCCGTCCCCTATGAACTGCCGATCGTGCGCCAGTTGTGGCGCTACGCGCAGCTGGTCGCCTGGGCGCTGCTGCTGGTACTGATTGCCTTTCCTCTGAGCTGGGGTGTCTATTGATGCTGCGCATACCGCCCCACCATCCGATACAACTGCCGCTGGGTCTGGTCATCTGGGCGATCTGGTTTGTCGCTGTCTACGGCGGGTTGTCCGTGAGCTGCGCACTCGGCGCGCCGTCTCCCGAAGCCGGGCCGCTGACGCCGATCAATGGCGTGCTAGGGCTGCTGACCCTGGTGGTGACCCTGTTCCTGCTGGCCATGGCCCGCTATTGCTGGCGCGGGGCCAGTGCGCCCGAGGCCGGGGAGCATGCCTTCATTGCCCGGCTGGCCGGGGCCGGACACATCATTGCCGCCATCAGCACCCTGGCCACCGGCCTGCCGATTCTGGTGTTGCCGCCCTGTGTCTAGGCTACCCCGCGGTGCGCTGTTGCTCGGTGCCGCCGGCGGGCTTCTGCCGCACGCGGCGCTCGCCCACAGCCCGCTGGATATCCTGGGCGGCACAGAGGGTATCCCGGCGCTGCTCAGCGCCGTGGCACTGGCGATCCTCTGGGGGGCATATATCATCGGCGCGCGACGCCTGCCGCCCAAACGTGGCGAAGCCTGGTATCTGCATGCTGGCATGCTGATCGCAGCACTGGCCCTGTTTGGCCCGTTTGATGACTGGGCCAAGACCAGTTCTGCCATGCACATGACCCAGCACATGCTGCTGATGGTGGTCATCCCGCCTCTGTGGGTACTGGGGCGGCCGCTACCGCAGTGGCGCGCCGCCAGCGGTGATCTGGCGCGCCCCCTGTGGCAACCCCTGTTGCGGCTGGCGCGTTATCCCCTGCTGACGGCGCTGATTCACGGCACCATGATCTGGGTGTGGCATGCGCCCGGGCCCTACATGATTGCCGTGGAGCATGTCTGGTGGCACCTGCTGGAGCATTTATGTTTCCTGCTCAGCGGCTGGCTGTTCTGGTGGTCGGTACTGCGAGGCAGCGCCATCAATACCGGCAAGGCGATGGTGGCGCTGCTGCTGACACTGATGCATACCGGTTTGCTGGGAGCGCTGCTGACGTTTGCCAAGGCCCCGATCTATGACGAGGCACGCAGTCTGGCAGATCAGCAACTGGCGGGGCTGATCATGTGGGTGCCGGGTGGCCTTGCCTATATTCTGGCGATCAGCTGGCTCGGGTATGCCTGGTTGCGACGGCATACCTGACGTGCCGGGCTGAGCATAGCGCAGCCCGTCTAGCGCTCCGCTGCCGGCACCACCCGCAACACACGCCCCTGCGGGCTGTCCGTCAGCAAATACACAGCCCCGTCCGGGCCAGTACGCACATCACGGAAACGCTCGTTCAGCTCACCAAACAGTTGCTCGACATCCCGGGCGGCACCGTTCTCCAGCACCACCCGGTGCACGCGCTTGCCGGCCAGGGCGGCGACCAGCAGTTGGCCGTCCCAATCCGGGAACAGCTCACCGCGATACAGCGTCATGCCCGCAGGCGCAATGGACGGCGTCCAGTCCAGCAGCGGCGGCTCGAAACCCGGCAAGCTCTCGAACGGCGTGATGCGTGCCCCGGTGTAATCCTTGCCATGGGTGACCAGCGGCCAGCCGTAGTTCTTGCCCGGCTCCAGCAGGTTGATTTCGTCACCACCCCGCGGGCCATGCTCGTGGGCCAGCAAACGATCGCCCTCGGCATCGTAGACAATCGCCTGGGGGTTCCGGTGGCCCAGGGTGTAGATCTCCGGCAGCACGCCTTCATGGCCGACGAAGGGGTTATCGTCCGGCACGCTGCCATCGCGGTGCAGGCGCACGGTCTTGCCGATATGACTGCCGGGCTCCTGAGCCGCCTCGCGGTAGTCAAAGCCGTCGCCCAGGGTCAGCACCAGCGTATCGTCCGGCAGGAACGCCAGCCGGGCGCCATAATGCGCGTCGCCAGTCTTGTTCGGCGAGGCACGGAAAATCACCTCGACCTCTGCGAAGCTGTCGTCCTGCCAGCGACCACGGGCCAGACAGGTGCCATTGGCCCGCCGGGTACCACAGGCGTAACTGATGAACAGCTCGCGGCTGTCCTCGAAGTCGGGCGCCAGCACGACATCTTTCAACCCGGCCTGGCCACTGACAAAGGCCTCGGGCACACCGCTCACCGGCGCCTCGCGCAAGCTGCCGTCAGCCTCGATCAGACGCAGATGGCCAGCCCGCTCCGTCACCAGGAGGCGGCCATCCGGCAGGAACGCCAGCGACCAGGGATGTGCCAGGCCGTCGGCCACTGTCTCGACATGATAGTCAGCGGCCTGAGCCGGGGCGCTCAGCAACAGCACGCCACCCAGCCAGGCCAGATGGCGAATACTCTGATGAATACGGGCAATCATGGTCACTCCTTCAGGCCGGGGGTGGGTCAAGACGAGGCTGGTCAAGGCTGTGCAGGCGGGCAAAGACCCAGCCACCCAGGGCGCCACTGAGCATCATGGCCAGGGTGCCGCCAACCCCACGGGTGGCCGCAATCAGCGTTGGCATGGGGGCCGCCATGTTGGCAAGCTGAAAGGCAGCGAAAATGCCCACCGCCCCGGCCAGCGCGTAGAGTGTCAGGCGCAGGCCCTCACGGCGTCCCGGCGCCGTGCCGGGCATGAGCCGCCACACCAGCGCCGCCACCAGCAGTGCCGGCAACAGCGCCACCGCCATCATGCCCGCATACAAGGGGCCGAAACCGACCACGTCTTCAAGCGTCGTCGCCAGCCATAACGCCAGCGGCACTTCACCGCCAAGCGCCGCAATACTGGCGAGGTTGAACTGGGTCTGGATGATGCTGCCGAGCAGGCTGGCGGCCAGCACGGCGAGGACAAAATAAAGCAGGGAACGACACATCAGGCGCCATGACATGAGCAACATTTCCGGCAAGCTGCGATACAGGGAGCCTGCCACGAACCGGGGTGAATGTCATGCCGCCAACGTACACCCGGGGAAGCGGCTCTGCTATCCTTGCCCGCCTGCCCCGCATTGCCGAGAGGACCCCGCCATGACCGATACCCTGACACTGACTCGCCCGGACGACTGGCATCTGCATTTCCGTGATGGCGGCATGCTCCACGAGACGGTTCCGGCCACGGCCATGACCTTCCGCCGCGCCATCGTCATGCCCAATCTGACCCCGCCCGTGGTGCGCACGGCGGACGCCCGCGCCTACCGGGAGCGCATTCTTGCCGCCGTGCCCGCAGGCGTGGATTTCGAACCCCTGATGGTGCTGTACCTGACCGGGGCGACCACAGCCGAAGACATTGCCGAGGCAGCCGCCAGCGGCATCGTCCATGGCTGCAAGCTGTATCCGGCGGGGGCCACCACCAATTCCGATAGCGGCGTGCGCGATCCGTCACAGATCATGCACCTGTATGAGGCCATGGAAAAATACGGCCTGCCCCTGCAGGTGCATGGCGAGGTCACCGAATCGCATATCGATATCTTCGACCGGGAAAAGCTGTTTATCGACCGCTACCTGCTGGATATCCGGCGCCGGTTCCCGGCGCTGAAGATCATCTTCGAGCATGTCACCACCCGCGAAGGCGTGCAGTTCGTGCAGGATCACGACACCCTGACGGCCGCTACGGTCACACCGCAACATCTGATGATGAATCGCAATGATCTGCTGGCAGGCGGGATACGCCCGCACAATTATTGCCTGCCGGTACTGAAGCGGCGCGAACATCAGGAAAGCATTCAGGCTGCCGTTCTCAGTGGCGACCCGCGCTTTTTCCTGGGCACTGATTCAGCGCCCCATGCGCGCAACAAAAAGGAAGCCGCCTGCGGCTGCGCCGGCTGCTACTCAGCGCCCGCCGCCCTGCCGCTGTACGCCACCTTCTTCGAGGAGCACGGCAAGCTGGACAAGCTGGAAGGGTTCGCCAGCCACTACGGGCCGGACTTCTATGGCCTGCCGCGCAATGCCGATACCCTGACACTGGAACGCAGTGAGTGGACGGTGCCGCAGCATATCGAAGCCGACGGCACCACATTGGTCCCGTGGCAGGCTGGCGTCATCCTGCCATGGCGGCTGGCCCACTGAACTCGCTACAGAGGGGCCTCGCTACAGGTAAGTCAGGATACCGGCCACACCAATGATGATCAGGTACAGCGCGACGATGTAATTGAGCAGGCGCGGCATTACCAGTATCAGTACACCGGCCACCAGGGACAGCAACGCCGTCAGCAGTGCGGGGTCGATATTCACGTTCATGCCTGAACTCCTTTATCGGCGGCAGCGTTTCCTGCCGTTCGAGTTCAAGCATGCCCGCAAACCGCTGATGGCGATGCAAAAGTGTGAAAAAACCGCTCAGTCGCTACCGGGCACCACCAGCACATCACAATCGGCATGGCTCAACACCCGCGCCGTGACGCTGCCGATCAGCCACTCGGCCACACGGTTGTCACCATGCTTGCCCATCACGACCAGATCGGCGTTGTCGCGCTTGATACGGTCCAGGATCATGCGTGCCGGGTAATCGTGCGCACTGATGATGTCCACCTGGTCGGCGCTCAGCCCACACTCATCACGCAATTTTTCCAGCGCTGCGGTGGTGCGCGCGTCCAGCTCCCCCTTGGCGCGACTCAGATCGTGTTCGGTAATCACAGGATAGCTGCCGAACGCTGCCGGAATCGGCGTGTAGGCAAACAACAGGCTGATGTGCGCCCCGGGCGCGATGGCAGCGGCCATGCGCAAGGCCGGCGCCGAGGCCCGCGACAGATCCACCGGCACCAGAACACGCTGGTAATCCCCCTCGGGCACCCGGTGTACGGCCAGTGTCGGCGCCGTATTCTGGCGCACAATGCGCTCGGCGGTAGTCCCCAGCATCTTGTCCTGCCAGGCATGCTCGCCCTGGCCACCGACCACCACCAGCGTGCCTGCATCGGCCCCCTTGAGCATGGCATCCATCACGTTGCCTTCCATCAGCTTCGGCGTCAGGGCCTGCCCTGTGGCCGCCTCGACCTGCTCAACACTGGCGGCAAGCGCTTTCTCGGCGGCTTCGCCCAGGTTCTTCTCCAGGGTAGCGATCACCGGCAGCAAGGCCCGGACCCGGCGCACCCCGGGGCCATCCAGTACGTGCACCAACTCCCCTGGCACACCATGCAGGGCGGCCAGCCGGGCGCCGCGTAGCGCGGCACGATCGGCGTAGTCGGAAAAGTCAGTGGCCACACGGATAGTGCGCAGCGAATAGGTCTTGCTCATGAGGTGCCTCCTGCCTGTATCTGTTCTTGCCATGATGAGTGGCCATCATGACATCCGGGGCGTGCGCCAACCTTGATACACGTCAAGATGCCTGACGCCGCGCCAACTGTTTCAGGAACAGGATAAAAGCTGCCGGCACGTGGGTCACGCCAAAAGCACTGGCAAATACCAGCACTGCGGGCACGGCACCCCCTGTTACCTCGAGCTGGGCGAAGCGCCACACCATCGCGGCGCCGAACAGGATTCCGACAAGGGTCAACACCCCCCGGGCCAGCCATACCGGCCCCTGGCGGGGCACCAGTCGCGGCAGCATCCGGTGCACATAGACCACCGCAAACCCGGTCGCGGCAATGAAGACAAGCAGGATGATGGTATGCACAGCGTCCTCCGGGGTCCTGTGGCGCCCTTTGCAGGGTCATGCTGACAGCGCAATAATGATGATGCAGACTAAAGGATCAGGACCATGAGCGAGATCATCTGGATCAGCCATCGTGGCCTGCACGACCGCCACGCTGAAAACTCGATGCTGGCCTTCCGCGCCGCCGTTGATGCCGGTTTCACGCACCTGGAAACCGACCTGCGCTGCACGTCCGATGGTCAGCTGGTACTGCATCACGACCCGCACTTGCGGCGCACTTGCGGCGTCGAGGCCAATGTCCATGATCTCTCGATAGATCAGATCCGCCAGGCACGCCTGGTGGATGGTCAGCCTCTGCCCCTGTTCGACGAGTTCGCCGAACGCTTTGACCGGCAGAACTGGATTCTGGATATCAAACCGGAAACCGGCGAGCGTACCCTTACCCTGCTACATGACTGGGCGCGCCGCAACCATGCCCTGCAATGGCTGCCTCGCAAGGCACGTTTCCTGTTATGGCGGGACCGGCACTACCCCCTGCTGCGTGAATACTTCCCCGAGGCCGTGACCATGGCAGACCGCAGCGAATGCCGGCGCGCCGGGCTGTCCGTACTGTGCGGCATGAGCCAGTTCGGCAACATCCGGCGCCAACGCACCTACTCGGTGCCGCCACGCTACCTGGGCCGCAACCTGTTCCGGCGTGCGATTATCAGAGCCTATCAGCGACACGGCGCCCGTGTACTGGCGTTCCTGCCGGAAACGGATGCGGATATACACCGCGCCCTGGAAAGTGGCGCCCAGGAAATCCTGATCAACACGCGCCCACCGTTACCCCCTTGACCACATGCCCCAAACGGTAGGATGGTAGAGGTGCCCTGGACACGGAAGCCGTAGCACGGGAGGTCGACATGCCACACCGGAAAGAGTATATCCAGCGCCTGCATGCGAAACTGGATGAGTGGGACCGAGAGCTGGACCAGCTGGAGGAAAAAGCGCGCGGGGCGCGAGACGACGTCCAGCGCAAGTGGGCAGAACGCCGCCCGGAGCTCGAACAGGTCCTGCGTGACCTTGAACATCGTGTGCGTCAGGCACACGAGAGCGTGGAAGAAAACTGGGAAGACACCCGGCAGAAGCTGGAGCAAGGCTGGCAGCGCCTGTCACAGGAGCTGAAAGTCGTGACCGAGCGCCTGTTTCCCGGGAACTGACTGGGCATTGGCCAGACATTGAACTGAAATGGGGGATTCGTCGGCGCCAACGCCGACGACCAACTATAAAAACCAAAGCGTCGGAGATACGCTGATGACAACGACTGTGGGCTCTCACCGCAGCGGGCGCCGCCTGCTGTGCATTTTTTTGTGCCTGTTTACCCTGCCTGCCTGGGCCGACTCGCCGATATATCTGGCGGGCCAGTACACCCTGCTGATCACCGAAGCCTCGATGATGAATTACGATGTCGACAACGACAGCCGGGCCGATCAGGTGCGTGACCGGCTCGAATCACTGGATCCGGAGATGCAACAGTGGCTGGCAACCCTGCCTGCGGCAGAGCGCACCCGACTGGGTGACGACTGGCGTGGCCTGCGCAAGGCGATGCTGGGCGACAACGATGGCGCCGGACTTGTGCACGGCTATGACGGCTACCTGCAATCCGTCTACACCCTGCACCGGGACAGTCTGCGCCGCGCATTGCTGCAGGCCGCCGACGAAGAGGCCGAGGGCGACCTGAGCGAAACCTGCGTGCAGATGATGCGCATACTGGCCAGCTACATGAACGTCGCCGCCAACCCCTTCGGCGGCTTTGCCCTGAGCTTTGAAGACAAGGACACCGACCTGGCCAGGCTGGTGACCGAAATGGATGCCCATTGGGAACGCCTGCTGCGACAGGAAACCGTGCCCACCGTGCGCAGCGCACACACCAAATGGCAGTTCATCCGCTCCAGCATTCTGCGTGCCACAGAGGAATCCCTGCCCTTTATCGTCAGCTATCAGTCGCGGCAGATCCTCGCGCAGCTGGGCGATGAAATGGGGCTCAGCATCCGCTGAGCCCCCTGTCAGCCTCCGAACAGGGCGAAACTCCCGGCGTTGAGCCAGAGATGGGCGAGCACACTGGCGACGTAGCCGAGGAAGATCACCGGCGTCCAGCGCAGGTGCCCCATGAAGGTATAGTGGCCACGGGCCTGCCCCATCAGCGCCACACCGGCAGCGGAACCGATGGACAGCAGGCTGCCGCCCACCCCGGCCGTCAGCGTGATGAGCAACCAGTGCCCGTGGGACATGTCCGGCGCCATGGTGAGCACGGCAAACATCACCGGAATGTTATCAATGACCGCAGACAGGACACCCAGAAGAATATTGGCGTAGGTCGCATCCCAGTTGCTGTAAAGCGTGTCAGACAGCAGCGCCAGATAGCCCATGTAACCCAGCCCGCCAACACACATCACGACGCCATAGAAAAACAGCAACGTATCCCACTCGGCGCGTGCCACCCGGTTGAACACATCGAACGGCACCACACCCCCCAGCCGCTTGAGGGCCTCTTCGTCGCCGCGCTGCTCCGCCAGCGAGCGCTTGCGCGCCAGCGAGCCCGGCAAGGTACGACGCAGGAAGTAGCCAAAGAACTGCAGATAGCCGAGTCCGGTCATCATGCCCAGCACCGGCGGCAGGTGCAGCAGGCTGTGGCAGGCCACCGCCGTGGCCACGGTCAGCAGGAACAGCGCCAGAATACGGAAAGCGCCACGCTTGAGTTCAACCGCTTCGTAGACCGTATCCGGCTTGCGGTTGGCCACGAACAGGCTCATCACGATGGCCGGTATCAGGTAGTTCACCAGGGCCGGCACCAGCAGAGCAAAGAACTCGTAGAACTTCACCATGCCCGCCTGCCACACCATCAGCGTAGTGATGTCACCGAACGGACTGAAGGCGCCGCCAGCATTGGCCGCCACCACGATATTGACGCAGCACAGATTGATGAAGCGGCTGTCGCCTTCTGCCACCTTGACCACCACCGCGCACATCAGCAGCGCTGTCGTCAGGTTATCGGCAATGGGTGAGATCACGAATGACAGCAGGCCGGTCAGCCAGAACAGGGTCCGGTAACTGAATCCCTTGCGCACCATCCAGGCACGCAAGGCATCGAACAGACGACGTTCTTCCAGGGCGTTGATATAGGTCATCGCCACCAGCAGAAACAGCATCAGCTCGGCAAATTCCAGCAACGTATGGCGGAAGGCGCTCTCGGTCACATCAGCAATGCCGGCGCGGGCATAAACGATACCGATGGTCACCCAGATGATACCGGCAGCCACCAGCACCGGCTTGGACTTGCGCAGATGCAGCTTCTCTTCACCCATCACCAGCATGTAGGCGAGGATGAAGATGATCAGGGCGAAGTAACCCGGCCCGGACCGGGTCAGATCAAGCATCCCCGACGACGCCGCAGCGGGCAGGGAGAGACAGAACAACAGAACTGCTGAAAGACACAACCCGACATGCTTGGGCATGGCCAGTTTCTCACCCGAACGGGTACAGGAGGAGGAAAACCGGACGCGCGCGCCCGGCGGTCGCGCGCATGCTAGCACAGCCTGTAAGGCTGCAATAGCGCTTCAGCGCGCTACCGGCAAGAGGCCTTGGCAGCAGGCCTGGCCGGAGGTCATTTCAACCTCGGATTGCGGACCACCATGCGCCGCTTGATGCGCTCCTCGACATCCAGCCCACTGAACTCATCGGTTTCGAAGATATCCCCACCCACCGGCGTGGCGTCGTTGCGGTGATACAGATTGATCAGCATGTCCCGACGGTCCGCCGCCAGTTCGCGCAACAGCACGATCATGATCATGAACAGCACGATGGAGAACGGCAGGGCCGCCACCAGCGAGGCCGACTGCAACCCCCGCAGGCCGCCGGCCACAATCAGCGTGAAGCAGATCGCCGAGATCAGCACCCCCCAGCTGAGGCGCTTGTACAGGGGCGGATTCAACGAACCGTTATCGGTCATCTGCGCCACGATATAGGAGGCCGAATCGGCAGACGTCACCAGAAAGATAAAGATCACCAGCATGGTCAGGGCCGACAGCAGGGTGCTGAACGGCATCGTCTCGTACATGCGGAACAGGCCGGTGGTGATATTGTCGTCCACCGCTGCGGCCAGCGGTGCCGCACCCTCAAGCTCCATGTACATGGCGGTGCCGCCAAAGACGGCGATCCACACGCAGGCCAGCAAGGGCGGCACCAGCAACACACCAAAGACGAATTCCTGAATGGTACGCCCCCGGGAAATGCGCGCGATAAAGGTCCCGACAAAGGGCGACCAGGCGATCACCCAGGCCCAGTAGAACACCGTGTACTCGTTCATCCAGCCGCTGCCGTCACGCGGCGGCAGGGTCAGGCTCATCTGCACGAAATTACCCAGATACCCGGCCATGCCGTTGACGAAGTTTTCGAGGATGTAAATCGTCGGGCCGGTGAACAGCAGGTACGCCAGAAAGGCAAATACCATGGTCATGTTGATATTACTCAACACCTTGATGCCACGCTCCAGCCCGGAATAGGACGAGGCGGTGTAGACCAGGAACATGGCGCCGAGAATACCGGCCTTGGTCCAGAAATTCTCCGGCCAGCCGAATACTGAATGCAGCCCGCCGTTCATTTGCAACACCCCCAGCCCCAGGGATGTCGCCACGCCCATCACCGTGGCGATCACCGCCAGCACATTGAGGGCATCCAGCACCGGCGCCGGCTTTTTCATGCCACGCAGCAAGGGTTCGACCATGTTGGACACCAACCCGGGGCGCTCTTTGCGAAACTGGAAGAAAGCGATAATCAGCCCCACCAGCGTAAACGCCGCCCACTGATTGATACCCCAGTGAAAGAAGCTGTACTGGAACGCCAGCTCTGCCGCCTGCTCGGTACCGGCCTCCGCCATGCCGTGCGGCGGCGTCAGGTAATGCAGCATGGGCTCGGCCATGCCATAGAACACCAGCCCGACGCCAAACCCGGCGGACAGCAGCATGTTGATCCAGGAAAAAAAACTGAAATCCGGCGCACTGTCCTGGGGGCCGAGACGAATCTTGCCGTAACGGCCCATCGCCAGATAGAGCAGGAACACCACGAACAGGAAAACGGCCAGCAAATAGAACCAGCCGAAGTAGTGACCCAGTACGTCCAGCGCCAGCCCCGCCACATGACGAAACTGATCAGACCATCCCGCGCCCAGCAGCACCAGAAGAAAAATCAGCCCTGCTGAAAAGAAATAGACGCGTTCTCTGGCAAACATGACACCCCCTGCGGATTGCGTTGTCCCAACCATAGCGGAGGGGGGGCATGCTTGCCAGCGCTCAGGCCGCGGGCGCCTTCACCAGATCCACCGCCTCCAGGGTAACCGGCACGCCGTTCAGCGCCGCATTACCGGAAAGCACATCGACCCGTTGATCGTCGGTCAGATCATTGACACTGGCACCGGCATGCTGCTGCGCCACCTGCTGACGAATACCGGCACGCTGATGTCCCCAGCCATGCGGCACACTGACAACACCCGGCATGATATCGGTGGTCACTTCCGCCGGCAGCTCGATGCTGCCCACGCGGGAGGTGACACGCATCTGCGCGCCATCTTCGATACCCAGCGCGGCAGCTTGCTGCGGATGCAGCATCACCGTACACCGCGACTTCCCCTTCACCAGACGATGACTGTTATGCAGCCAGGAATTGTTGCTGCGTACATGACGCCGGCCAATCAGCAGCGCGGCGTTATCCGCCTCGGGCACCTCCGGAAAACCAGCCTCGACGCGCGGCAGATCGGCCAGGTAGAAGTCAGGATGCAGGTGTATGCGCTTGTCGCGATGGCGCAAACCGCCTGGCAGCGTCGGCATCAGAGGCCCCAGATCAATGCCATGGGGGTTGCGGCGCAGTTTGCCCAGCGTCAGACCACCGGGCCGCAGGCCCCGGCCCCAGGCGCCAAACCGCAGCATCATTGCCAACAGCCCCTTCGGACCGCGCCGACGGATCAGCGCACGCGTCGCCCGTTCGCGCAACGAGCGCGGTGGCGCCAGACGGTCGGCCAGTTCCAGATAGATCTGCCAGTCATGCAATGCGTCTTTCGGCGGTGCAAACAGCGCATCCGCATAGCGGGCGGTATTGCGCACCGCCAGCATATGAAAGATCACATCATAGTGTTCGCGTTCCAGCGGACTCACCGGCGGCAGGATCAGATCCGCATGACGCGTGGTTTCGTTGAGGTAGAAATCGATGGCCACCATGAAATCCAGCGACGCCAGCGCCTCATCCAGCTGCCCACCATTGGGGGTGGACAGCACCGGGTTACCCGCCACCGTCACCATGGCACGAATCTGCCCGTCACCGGGGGTGAGAATTTCCTCGGCCATTGCCGCCACCGGAAACTCGCCGCCAAAATCCGGCAAGCCGCGCACGCGTGTATGATTGCGACCCAGACGCCCGGGGCCGGTGTGATTGAGCACATCAACGGCCGGCTGGGTAAACATCAGGCCACCGGGTTCATCCAGACGGCCGGTCAACAGATTCAGCAGCATGACCAGATACTGCGACAGCAGACCGAATGCCTGCACCGAAACGCCCATACGGCCGTAACAGACGGCCCGCTCGGCGGCACAGAAATCCGCCACCAGCTGGCGAATGCTGTCCGCCGCAATGCCGGTATGTGGCGCTACCCGCTCTGGCGTCCAGGGCGCGACCGCATCCGGCAACGCTTCCAGCCCGTCACACAGTGCCAGCGTGCGGTGATCCCGTTGCACCCGGCCCTCTGCATAGAGCACCTGGAGCATCGCCAGCAGCAGCAGTACATCGCTGCCGGGGCGAATAAAGTGATGCTCACTGGCCAGCGCCGCCGTTTCCGTGCGCCGAGGGTCGATCACCACCACCCTGCCGCCCCGTTCGCCGATGGACTGCAGGCGTTTTTTCACGTCCGGCACCGTCATGATGCTGCCGTTTGAGGCCACCGGGTTGGCACCGATGATGAGCATGAAATCGGTGCGGTCGATATCCGGTACGGGAATCTTCAACTGATGCCCGAACAGATGATGGGCCACGATGTGATGCGGCAGCTGGTCCACCGAGGTAGCGGAAAAACGGCTGCGCGTTTTCAGACTGTCATGCAGCAGGCGGCCCAGCAACATGGCACCGGTGTTGTGCACATTGGGATTACCCAGATAGGTGCCCACCGCATTGCGACCATGTTCGCGCTGCACCCGGGCTATGCCTTCGGCGGCGCGATCCAGCGCTTCTTTCCAGCTGATTTCCTGCCAGCCGTCCGCTGTGCGCGCCAGCGGCTTGCGCAGACGGTCAGGGTCTTCATGGATGTCTTTCAGCGCCACCGCCTTGGGGCAGATATGACCGCGACTGAACGGATCGTCGCGATCCCCCTTGATGCTGACAATCTGCCCGGCCTCATGGGTCACCACGATGCCGCACATGGCTTCGCACAGATTACAGGTACGATGATGGGTCTGCGTGCTCATGCGTTCACCTCCGCCGGTACGCGATCAAACCAGGGTTGAGCCTGTTCCAGTTGTGCCGCCAGCCGCAACAGTTTGCCTTCGTCACCATGATTGCCGACAAACTGGACGCCCAACGGCAGGCCGTTGGCGCACCAGTGCAACGGCACGGACATCGCCGGGACGCCGGTGACATTGGCAAGTTGGGTAAACGGCGTGTACTTCAGATTTTCCTTTGCCATCGTCTCGACCATACCGGATCTGAGGACCAGCCCTGAGGCCCCCAGTTTCATGGTGATTTTCGAGACCTGCTGCTGCCAGGCGGGGGTGTTCAATGCACCGATGCGCGCAGGCGGCATGGCCAGTGTCGGCGTCAGCCAGAGATCATGATTGCCGAGGAAAGCCGCCAGTTGACGCATACAGTGCTGGCCACGCTGATACACCTCCACATATTCATTGGCACGAATCTGGCGACCAAACGCGGCCATCACCAGTGTGTCCGGTTCGAAGCCCTCATCACCGCAGCCCGTCTTCGCACGCACCTCGTCGACGGTGGCCGCGCAGTGGGCGAACCACATTTTCAGCCAGTCCATGGTCATCTGTTCCATGTCCAGCTGCGGCTCAGCTTCCACCACGTCATGGCCCAGGGATTCCAGCAGGCGCGCGGTCGCTTCCACCGCGGCGATGGCTTCCGGGTCGACCGGGGTGCCGATGGGCGAGCGGGTGGAGAAGGCAACACGCAGCCGCCCCGGGTCACGGCCGACGTCCTCGCTGAAGGCGCGCTCCGGCGGTGCAATATTGTACAGGGCGCCCGGTTCATTCCCGGCCACGGCATCCAGCAGCGCCGCACTGTCACGCACACTGCGGGTCACCACATGATTGATCGCCATGCCATGCATGGCCTCGGTAAATTCAGGCCCCCATGGCGTGCGACCACGGCCCGGCTTGAGCCCGAACAGGCCACAACAGGCGGCCGGAATACGAATAGAGCCGCCGCCGTCATTGGCACCGGCAAACGGCACCACCCCGGCAGCCACCAGGGCCGCAGAGCCGCCAGAGGACCCGCCGGGTGTGCGATCCGTATCCCAGGGGTTGCGGGCCGGGCCCCAGGCCAGCGGTTCGGTAATCCCCTTGGCGCCAAACTCCGGCGTATTGGTGCGACCGAAGATCACCAGCCCGGCGGCCTGCCAGCGGCGTACCAGCTCCGAATCCTGCTCTGCCAGCACGCCGGCGCGACGCAGTCCGGCACAGCCCTTGTGGTGCGGCGCTCCGGCCATCTCCTGAAACAGATCCTTGGCCAGCATCGGTACCCCGGCGAAGGGCCCGCCCAGCGCCCCCGCGGCGCGACGGCGTGCCGCATCAAACAGCGGATGGATAAGGCCATTGAGGCGCGGATTGACGGCTTCCACACGGGCTATGGCGATCTCCAGCAATTCTGTGGCGGTCACCTCTCCCCTGGCCACCAGCGCCGCCAGCGCCAGTCCGTCGTGGCGGCGGTATTCTTCAAAGTTCATACAGGTATCCCGAGCAGTGTTTTTTGTTTATAGCGCTCACCGATCATACCTTTATCGTACCCCGGTGCCACACCCACCGGTGCGGGTTGCCCGATCGGCATCTGTCACCCGCAATCAATAAACGAGGTGTTTACCCGTCATGGCATCATGACGCGGGACGCGCGACACTAGCGACCTTGAGCAGGGTGCGGTGCTGCCGCATACTATGCCCCTCGCACGAGGGTAGACGACATGTATAGCATTGAGCCCCCGGACCATGACTGAGTATCTGCTGATCCTCGTCAGCGCTGTGCTGGTGAACAATTTCGTGCTGGTCCAGTTCCTCGGGCTGTGCCCCTTCATGGGCGTCTCCAACAAGGTGGAGACCGCCATGGGCATGTCCCTGGCCACCACCTTCGTGCTGACCCTGTCTTCGGTGCTGGCCTATCTCGTCTGGGCTTACGTGCTGGTGCCCTTCGGCCTCGAATACCTGCGTACCATTTCTTTCATTCTGGTGATTGCTGCCGCCGTGCAGTTCACCGAAATGTTCGTCAAGAAAGCCAGCCCGCTGCTGTATCGCGTTCTGGGCGTGTTCCTGCCGCTGATTACCTCCAACTGCGCGGTGCTGGGCGTGGCCCTGCTGAACGTGCGCAGTGACGAGACCACCTTTCTCTCGTCGCTGACGTATGGCCTGGGCGCGGCCCTCGGCTTTTCCCTGGTACTGGTGCTGTTTGCCGCCATGCGCGAACGCATCGCCGTGGCGGATGTGCCGGTCGCCTTTCGCGGCCCGAGCATCGGCCTGATCACCGCCGGTCTGATGTCACTGGCGTTCATGGGCTTCAGCGGGCTGATCCGGCTATGACCACGATCCTGATTGCGGTCGCGGCCCTGCTGGCCATGGCGGCCCTGTTCGGTGCCATCCTCGGCTTCGCCTCGGAGAAATTCCGGGTGGAAGGCGACCCCATCGTCGACCAGATCGATGCCATCCTGCCGCAGACCCAGTGCGGCCAGTGCGGCCATCCCGGCTGTCGTCCCTACGCCGAAGCCATCGCCGACGGCGAAGAACACAACAAGTGCCCGCCCGGCGGCGAGCAGACCATCCAGGAGCTGTCGGATCTGCTCGGCCGAGAGGTCCTGCCGCTGGATGACGAGCACGGCGACGTCTCGGACATCAAGAAAGTGGCCTACATCCGCGAGGACGAGTGCATCGGCTGCACCAAGTGCATCCAGGCCTGCCCGGTGGACGCCATTGTGGGTGCCGCCCGCCTCATGCATACGGTGATTGTGGATGAATGCACCGGCTGCGACCTGTGTGTCGAACCCTGCCCGGTGGACTGTATCGACATGATAGAGGTGACACCGACCTTGCAAACCTGGGGCTGGTCACGGCCGCCGGGCATCGGCAACGTGCCCGCACGCACCATTCCGGTGGTGAACCTGCCATGAGCCTGCTTTCACTGTTTCGTCCCGCACGCACCGCCACCCCCGGAGATAACAAGGGCCGTCGCCTGCATGATTTCCACGGCGGCATTCACCCGCCGCAGCGCAAGACGCTGTCCAGCGAAACGCCCATTCGCCCGGGCCCGCTGCCACAGACCCTGATACTGCCGCTGAGCATGCACCTGGGGGCCCCCGCCATTCCCTGCGTACAGGTGGGCGATCGCGTACTGAAAGGCCAGACACTGGCCGACCCCGGCGGCCCGGTGAGCGCCCCGGTGCACGCCCCCACGTCCGGCATCATCCGTGCCATCGAGGCACGCCCGATCCAGCATCCCTCGGGTCTGGATGCCCTGTGTATCGTCCTCGACAGCGACGGCGAGGACCGCTGGACTACCCTGACCCCGCACCCGGATTACCGCGACCTGCCACGCGCCGAACTGGTAGCGCTGATTCGCGACGCCGGCATTGCCGGGCTGGGTGGCGCAGGCTTCCCCACCGCCGTGAAAGTGAATGTGCGCGACAGCCAGCGCATCGAACAGCTGATCATCAATGCCGTGGAGTGCGAGCCTTACATCACCGCCGATGATCGACTGATGCGTGAACGCGCTGACGGTGTCATCGCTGGCATCCAGGTGCTGCAACACCTGGTGCAGCCGATGGAAACCCTGGTCGGCATCGAGGACAACAAACCCGAGGCGATTGCCGCCATGCGAGCGGCAGCGGCAGGCACCGGTATCGAGATCGTCACCGTGCCGACCAAGTATCCCTCCGGCGGCGAAAAACAGCTGATCCGGGTACTGACCGGCAAGGAAGTACGCAGCGGCGGCCTGCCCGTCGACGTCGGCGTGGTCTGCCACAACACCGGCACCGCCTGGGCTCTGCATCGTCTGGTCAGCGCCGGCGAACCCCTGATCAGCCGCGTGACCACCCTGACCGGCACCGCCTTTGCCGAGCCCGGCAACGTGGACGTACTGATCGGCACCCCGGTGACCGACCTGCTCGCCTTCGGCGGCGTCGCCCTGCCCCACACCGGACGGCTGATCATGGGCGGCCCGATGATGGGTTTCAGCATCGACAACCCGCGGGCCCCGGTGGTGAAAACCACCAACTGCATCATTGCCGCCCCCTTTTCCGAGTTGCCGGAACCCGAGCCGGAACAGCCCTGCATTCGCTGCGGTGCCTGTGCCGAGGTCTGCCCGGCCGATCTGCTGCCGCAGCAACTCTACTGGTACAGCAAGGCCAGCGAATTCGACCGTGCCCAGCACTACAACCTGATGGACTGCATCGAGTGCGGCGCCTGCGCCTATGTGTGCCCCAGCCATATTCCGCTGGTCCAGTATTACCGCTATGCCAAGGGCGCCATCCGCCAGCAGGCGGCAGAACATCAGAAAGCCGACCGCGCACGGGAGCGCTTCGAGGCACGCACAGCACGCATGGAACGCGAGAAGGCAGAGAAGGACGCCAAGCGCCAGGCCCGCCTGGAAGCCAATCGCCAGAAGAGCGCACCGGGCAACGCCGCCGCGCCCGCTGTAGACATGGCCGCCCTGAAGCAGGCCTCCCTGGCCGCCTCGTCGGCCTACAAGAGCGCCGTAAAAGCCCTGCGCGAAGCGGAAGCGGCCGAGCGTGACGACGTGGACACCCTGCGCGCCGACGTTGATCGCCTCAAGGCTGCCGCCGATGCCGCCAAGGCGGCGGTCCGCGATGGCAAGGCCAGCGGCGCCGAGGCCACTCCGGCCGCCGCGGATCCGGTGGCCGATCTGAAGAAAGCCGTGGGCGAGGCGTCATCGGCCTACAAGGCCGCCGTCAAGGCCGCGAAGGAGGCCGAAGAGCAAGGCGCGGACAACGCCGCCGACCTGCGCGCCGAGGCCGACCAGCTCAAGGCCCGCGCCGATGAACTCAAGATTGCCCTGCGCGACGCCAAGACCAATGCACCCGCCCCGGCCGCACGGGCTACGCCCCCCGAAACCCGCCCGGCGCCGGCGGCATCCCCGGCGGTGGCCCTGAGCACAGCGCCGGAAAGCCCGACCGCGCAGGTCAGCGCCGACGATGACGCCCGCGCCGAGGCCGAACGGGCCAAGCGTGCGCAACGCATGAAGGCACTGAAGACCGCCTTCAACATGGCCCACAAGCAATGGAAAGAAGCGGGCGCCGCACTGGAGCGCGCCGAGCGTGACGGCTTGCCGGATATCGACACGCATCGCGCCCGCGTGGACAAGCTGAAGAAAAAAGCGGATCTGGCGAAAACCCAGCTCAATGAACTGGTGGAAGCCGCCAAGGCTGACATGAAAGCCAGCACCGGCAGCGATCTCAAGACGCTGAAGCTGCGGGCCGCGCGCGCGGAAAGCACGGTGCGCGAGAAAACCGCCGCCCTGGCCACCGCCCGCGAGGCCGGTGACGAAGAGCGCATCAATGTACTGCAAGAGGAACTGGCCGCCGCCGAACACGAGGCGCTGGAAACGGCCCGCACCCTGAAGCAGGCGGTGGCCGACCAGGGCCTGAGCGATGGAGACGACGCCTGATGGCCTTGCTGCACGTCACCTCACCCCATGCCACCAGCAGCCAGCGCACCGGCGCCCTGATGCGCCAGGTCATGCTGGCCACCCTGCCCGGCCTGGCGGTGCTCACCTGGCTGTTCGGCTGGGGCACGGTCATCAATGTCCTCTGGGCCATGCTGATCGCTCTGGCCGCGGAAGCCGCCGTACTGAAAGCGCGCGGCAAGCCGGTGGGGCTGTATCTGCGCGACAACAGCGCACTGGTCACCGCCGTGCTGCTGGCGCTGGCGATCCCACCCACCGCCCCCTGGTGGCTGACGCTGATCGGCGTCGGCAGCGCCATCATCATCGCCAAGCAGTTGTACGGCGGCCTGGGCATGAACCCGTTCAACCCGGCCATGGTCGGCTATGTGCTGCTGCTGATCTCCTTCCCGGTGGAAATGACCCGCTGGCTGGCCCCCGGCGCCGCCCCCGATCTGGCCACGTCCTGGCAGCTGTTCCTGGACCGCCACCCGGGCGCCGATGCACTGACCGGGGCCACGCCGCTGGACAGCTTCCGCACCTGGGCCGGTGACGCCAGCGCCCTGGCGGCGGAACCGATCCTGCAAGGCCACTTTGCCGGCCTGGGCTGGGAATGGGTCAATGTGGCGTTCCTGGCTGGCGGTCTTTACCTGCTCGGGCGGCGCATCATCACCTGGCATATTCCCGTGGCTTTCCTGGCCGGGCTGGGCCTCTGCGCCCTGCCCTTCTGGCTGTATGACCCGGTGCGCTTCGCCAGCCCGCTGTTCCACCTGTTCAGCGGCGCCGCCATGTTCGGGGCCTTCTTCATTGCCACCGACCCGGTATCCGCCGCGACCAGCCGCTGGGGCCGACTGATCTACGCCGCCCTGATCGGCGTGCTGATCTGGGTGATCCGCAGCCTCGGCGGCTACCCGGATGCGGTGGCCTTCGCCGTACTGCTGCTCAATCTGGCGGCGCCGACCATCGACTACTACACCCAGCCGCGCACTTACGGCCATGACAAACCGAAGCGGGGGACCGGCTGATGCAACCAGCACCCATGGGCAAAGCCATCAGCCGCAATGCCGTGATCCTCGGCCTGTTTGCCATGGCCACGGCGGCCCTGCTGGCCTGGACCAACGACCAGACCCGCGAACGCGTCGCCTGCAACCGTGAAATGGCCCTGCAACACTCACTGGCCGAGGTGATGCCCGCCGGACTGGCCGACAACAATCTGCTCGAAGACCGCCTCCGGGTCACTGACCGCCGCCTGGGCCGCCACAGCTACACGGTGTACCGCGCCCGCCGCGATGGCGAGCCGGTGGGCGCAGTGCTGGAGGCCGAAGCCCCCGACGGCTACGGCGGTGCCATCGCCCTGCTGGTAGGGGTCACCTACGACGGCGAAGTCACTGGCGTACGGGTCGTGCCGCCCCATAATGAAACCCCGGGCCTGGGCGATGATATTGAAACCCGCAAGTCGGACTGGATACTGAGCTTTGACGGCCACTCACTGGACAGCACGCCGGCTTCAGGCTGGGCGGTGCGCAAGGACGGTGGCGACTTCGACAGCTTTACCGGCGCCACCATCACCCCGCGCGCCGTTGTCTCGGCGGTCTACCGGGCACTGACCTTCTACGAAGACCAGCGCGAGGCGCTGTTCAGCGCGGACAGCGACGCCGACACGGTCAGCCACTGCGCGGCCGACCACGGGAGGGAGGCATGAGCGATACCGCCAGCACCGTTGATTACAGCACCCTGACCCGGAACGGGTTGTGGAAGAACAATGCCGCCACAGTGCAACTGCTGGGGTTGTGCCCGTTGCTGGCGGTCACCGGCACCGTGGTCAATGCCCTGGGGCTGGGGCTGGCCACCATGGCCGTGCTGATGGCCTCGAACATGACCGTCTCGGTGATCCGCAACGTCGTCACCCCGGCGGTGCGCCTGCCCGCCTTCGTGATGATCATTGCCGCCGTGGTCACGGTCATCGAGATGGTCATGCAGGCCTTTACCTTCGAGCTGTACGAAATCCTCGGCATCTTCATCCCGTTGATCGTGACCAACTGCGCCATTCTCGGCCGCGCAGACGCCTTCGCCTCGAAGAATGCGCCGGCGCCCGCCGCCTACGACGGCTTTGTCATGGGCCTGGGTTTCCTGCTGGTGCTGGTACTGCTGGGCGGGATGCGCGAAGCGCTGGGCGAAGGCACCCTGTTTGCCAATATGCACCTGCTGTTCGGCGACGTGGCCCGCGACTGGACCCTGACGCTGGTGAGCGACTACCGCGGCTTCCTGGTCGCCATCCTGCCGCCGGGGGCCTTTATCGGGCTCGGATTGATCATCGCCGGCAAGAACGTGATCGACCGCTGGGCCAGCGAGCGGGCAAAACGCCTCAAGGCGCCGCTGGAAAAAGGCAGCCGCCGCGTGCGCACTACCGGCAGTGTCAGCTAACCGCTACTCCACATTAGCTATCAACCGCGCCTCCTCCAGCGCAGCGGTGCGGTGGCGCGTCGCCGCCTGGTACTCGGGGTCGGCCAGCATACTGGCAAAGGCGGCGGCCGAGGGGTAGCGCACCAGCAACACCTCGTCCCACTGCTCCCCTTCCGGCGCAATCAGCGACGCCCGCGTGCGCCCCATCCACACCAGTTCACCGCCAACGCCCTGCACCTTGCGCAGCGCGGTCTTCGAATATTCCCCGTAGGCCTGCCGGCCGCTGCGCGCTGGCTCGGAGGCGCCCTCCCCATAGCGTGCCTGATCACGAAAGCGCAGCAGGTTGAGCATCACGACAGGGGTGTCCTGCGGCAGGCTCGCCAGCAGTTCGGGAAGGCGCTTCGGGTCCGGATCAATCGTCGGCATGGCCGTCTCTCCTGTGAATGGGGTTCTGAATAGCGCCCCCCAGTCTCGCCAGCGCCGCCGGACTACACAATGACAGGAACTGACCGCCCCTGACCTGGATGGCCGCCCGCTGCACGGCCAGCGTGCTTCCCCGCTTTTTCCACATTTCCTGCCCCATTTGCACCACGATTTGCTGCCCTAATGAGCCTGCACGACCTACCGGTCCATTGAAGGAGACATGACATGGACAAGACCAGCCTGATCGCTCTGTCT